>NZ_JAMYUI010000014.1:0-206666 GCF_040322895.1 Mesorhizobium sp. M0088 | reverse complement strand
GCCTCGGGCCGGATGGCCATCCGGCCCGAGGCTCAATCGCTTCCATCGCACATAATCATCTCGTGCAGATACAAGGGGCAGCGCCAACGTCAAATATTACTTGATCGTCTTCCCATCGGCGCCAAACCTGTACGTCTTCGCCGGATCCGGCGTCGCATACAGCGTGGCACCCGGCTCTGCATCATAGACGCCGAAAATCCGCACGGTGATCAGCCCGGCCTTCTCGCAGTCGAGATAGAGGTTGGTGTCGGCGCCGAGGTGCTCGGCATGAACGACCGTCCCCTTCCAGTCGCCGGATTTCGGATCGACGGTCAAATGCTCCGGCCGCACGCCGATTGTCTTGGCGGTTTCGCCGAGACGGGCACCGTCGACGAAATTCATCTTCGGTGAGCCGATGAAGCCGGCGACAAACTCATTTGCCGGCGAATTATAGAGCTCCATCGGGCCACCGATCTGCTCGATTTTCCCTGCGTTGAGCACCACGATCTTGTCGGCCAGCGTCATCGCCTCGACCTGGTCGTGGGTGACGTAGATCATCGTCGCCTTCAGCCGGCGATGCAGCTGCGCGATCTCTAGCCTTGTGTTGACGCGCAGTGCCGCATCGAGGTTGGACAATGGCTCGTCGAAGAGAAAAAGCTTGGGCTCGCGCACCACGGCGCGGCCGATGGCGACGCGCTGACGCTGGCCGCCGGAGAGTTCGGCCGGCCGTCGCTCAAGATAGGGCTCGAGCGACAGCATCGACGAGGCGATGCCGATGCGGCGCTCGATCTCCGGGGCGGGCGTGCCGGCCTGCTTGAGGCCAAGGCCCATATTGTTCTTCACCGTCAGATGCGGGTAGAGCGCATAGGTCTGGAACACCATGGCGATGCCGCGCTTGGCCGGCGGCGTGGCCGAGACATCCGCGCCGTCGATCACCACACGGCCCGAGGTCGAATCCTCCAGTCCGGCGATCACCCTGAGCAAGGTCGACTTGCCACAGCCGGACGGGCCGACGAAAACGACGAACTCGCCATCATTCACCTCGAGGTTGATGCCCTTCAGCACCTCGACCGGCCCGAAGGCCTTCTTCACGTTCTCGATGTTCAGCGAGCCCACTTCGTTCCTCCGGATTGGAATGCGGGCGCCAAGACGCCCCCCTCTGGCCTGCCGGCCATCTCCCCCTCAAGGGGGGAGATTGGCAGCTTTGACGCCGCCACACTCTTTTCAACGTTGGTGATTGGCGAAGGCCGTGCCGAAAGCTGATCTCCCCCCTTGAGGGGGAGATGGCCGGCAGGCCAGAGGGGGGCGCCGTAGAGCGCAGCCCCTGACGACAATTGCCTCGTCACAACCGCACCGCCTTTCCACTGCGCACGCTCTCGTCGGCTGCAAGGCAGACGGCGAGCGATTTGACCGCATCGTCCATGTGTTTGGTCAGATCGAGATCCTCGCGGATCGCCTTCAGCACGAAGGCCTGTTCGAGGTCGCAGAGGTCCTGATGGCCGGGTTCGCCCTCCATCGACAACATTTCGTCGGCTTTGACGAATTTACCGTCCGCACCGGTCGCGGCACTGTGCAGGCGGATGGTGGAGGTCTTGGTGTGGGTGTCGATGTCGTCGGACTTGACGCCCTCCTTCATGACGATCGACACGCAGCCATTCGGCGAGATCACGTCCTTCACGAAGAAGGCCGTTTCCGAAATCATCGGCCCCCAGCCGGCTTCGTACCAGCCGACCGAGCCGTCATCGAACAGCACCTGCAGGTGACCGTAATTGTACATGGACGGCGCCACCTCGTCGGTCAGCCGCACGCCCATGCCGCGCACTTCCACAGGCTTCGCATCGGTGATCTGCAGCATGACGTCGAGATAGTGCACGCCGCAATCGACGATCGGCGATGTCGTCTGCATCAACTGCTTGTGCGTTTCCCAGGTATGGCCCGAGGATTGCTGGTTGAGGTTCATGCGGAAGACGTAGGGGCCGCCGAGCTTGCGCGCCTCGGCGATCAGCCTGATCCAGGACGGGTGATGGCGCAGGATGTAGCCGATCACCAGTTTCTTGCCATTGGCCTTGGCCGCCGCGACGACACGCCTGGCATCGGCCACCGTCGTTGCCAGCGGCTTTTCGACGAAGACATGGCAGCCGGCCTCGAACGCCCTCACCGCATAATCGGCATGGCTGTCGGAATAGGTGGCAATGCAGGCGACATCGGGCTTTTCATCGCGCAGGGCGTCATCGAAGGAGCGCCTGATGCCACAACTGGACAGCGCTTCCGGCAACGGCGCGTCGGAGCGGTTGATCAGCGCCGCGATCTGGAAGCCCGGATTGCTGTGATAGGCCAGCGCATGGCTGCGACCCATATTGCCGAGACCGGCGACGACGACGCGAAGGGGTGTTTCAGAGTTCACCGAGCTGCTCCAGATATCCGTATTGTTCTCGTCGAGGTCGCATCACCCCACCCGGCGCTGCGCGCCGACCTCCCCATCGAGGGGAGGTGGGACGTCGGCGTGAACACCTCCACCATTAAAGAAGCTTCTCCGAAAGGTATCCCTTGGCGGTCGAGAATGAAGCTGTAACCTTCTACCTCCCCTTGATGGGGAGGTCGGCGCGCAGCGCCGGGTGGGGTGAAGGCTCCAACGGAGATATGTAGGTCTCCGCTCACTTGACGGCTCCGGAGGTAATGCCGCGGATCAGCTGCCGCGAGAAGATGACGTAGAGGATCAGCACCGGCATGATGGCCAGCGACAGGGCGGCGAGAATGGCGTTCCAGTTGGTGACGAACTGGCCGAGGAAGAGCTGGGCGCCGAGCGTCACCGTCTTGGTTTCTTCCGACGGCGCCAGGATCAGCGGAAACCACAGGTCGTTCCAGATCGGGATCATGGTGAAAACGGCGACGGTCGCCATCGACGGCCTGACCAGCGGCAGCACCAGCCGGAAGAAGATGGTGTATTCGGACAGGCCGTCGATGCGGCCGGCATTCTTTAGATCGTCCGACACCTGCTTCATGAATTCCGACAGGATGAACACGGCAAGCGGCAGGCCTTGGGCGGTGTAGACCAGGATCAGCGCCGTCAGCGTGTTGACCAGCCCGCTCGCCACCATCAATTGCAGGATGGCGACGGTGCCGAGACGGATCGGGATCATGATGCCGAGCGCCAGATAGAGGCCCATCAGCGAGTTGCCGCGGAAGCGGTATTCCGACAGCGCAAACGCGGCCATGGCGCCGAATAAGAGCACGAAGAACAGCGAGGCGACGGTGACGACGAGGCTGTTCTGGAAATAGTGGATGAAATCGCCCTGGCCGATGACGGTGGTGTAGCCGATCAGGTCGAAGGTTTTTGGCGTCGGCGGCGTCAAAGGCGCGCCAAAAATGCCGGCGCGGGATTTGAACGAATTCATGATGACCAGGATCACCGGAAACAGCGCGATCGCCGTGTAGGTCAAAAGGATCGCGTGGGCGCCGACGGTGCGGGGCACGGAACGGGTGGCGGTGCTCATTGGGAGGTCTCCTGACGAGCTGCATTTCCAAAGAACGGCGCCCAGGCGCCCCCCTCTGTCCTGCCGGACATCTCCCCCTCAAGGGGGAAGATCGGATGTCGCGACTGCTTTCGCCAATCACCAACGCCGCAAGATGGGCGGTAAGGCCAACGCTGCCAATCTCCCCCCTTGAGGGGGAGATGGCCGGCAGGACAGAGGGGGGTGCTTGGCTCAGACATCTCGCCCCTCAGAACTGGTAGCGACGCAGGCGCGTCTGGACGAGGAAGAGGTAGACGCAGACGCCGCCGAGGATGATCAGGAACATCATCGTGGCAATCGCCGCACCCATATTGGGGTCGCCGGTCTGCAGCTGGAAGCCGAAGAAGGCGCGGTAGAGGAAGGTGCCGAGAATGTCGGTCGAATAGTTTGGCCCGGCGAGCGCGCCTTGCGCGGTGTAGATCAGGTCGAAAGCGTTGAAATTGCCAACGAAGGTGAGGATCGAGATGATGCCGATCGACGGCAGGATCAGCGGCAGCTTGATCTTCCAGAACTGCGACAGGCCGGTAATCCCATCGCATTCGGCGGCTTCGATCACCTCTTCGGGGATCGACAGCAGGGCGGCATAGATCAGCATCATCGGAATGCCGACGAACTGCCACACCGAGATCAGGCTGAGTGCGGTCAGTGCATATTGCTCCTTGCCGAGCCACGGCGTGAACAGGCTTTTCAGGCCGACGAGGTCCATCAGATGCGGCGCCACGCCCCACAGCGGCGACAGGATCAGCTTCCAGGCAAAGCCGACGATAACGAAGGACAGGATGGTCGGAACGAAGATCGCCGTGCGGTAGAAGGCCGCGAATCTGAGTTTCGGGCTGGACAGAAGCGCGGCCAGCATGACGCCGATCGGGTTCTGCACGATCATGTGGATGATGAAGAACCAGACATTGTTCCTCAGCGCGTTCCAGAAACCCACCGACCAGTTGGGATCGCCGAACAGGGTGCGGAAGTTTTGCAGCCCGACGAAGACCTGGTGCTGCTCGATGTTGCGGAACAGCGACAGCTGCAGCGTGCCGGCGAGCGGCAGGATCATGATCGCCGTGTAGACGAGCACGGCCGGCGCCAGGAAGATGCCGATGTGCCAGCGGAACGGTCTTTTCGGTCTGATATCTGCGGCCATGAGTTCGGTCCCCGCCGATCAGGTCGGCAAATGCCGCCAAAGGCGCGGCGCCTCCCTCCCCCTTGAGGGGAGGGTGCCTCGCGAAGCGAGGCGGGTGGGGTCGGTCAAGGCAGCGCGCCATCGATATTTGACCGTGCTTTCCAGCAACGATCAAGTCGCGGCCTGCCTCCACCGACCCCCTCTGTCGCCTTCGGCGACATCTCCCCCTCGAGGGGGGAGATTAAGCAGCGCTCAGCCGAGCTCTTACTTGGCCGGCTTGTACCAGCTGTCGAGACCGGTCTGCAGCTTCTTGGCCGCGGCTTCCGGCGTATCGGTGCCGTTGATGACGTTGGCCGATTCAACCCAGGTCTCGTTCTCGAGGTTCGGCGTGCCGCGCGACAGGATCTGGTAGGTCGAGCGGATCGTCGACTTGCACTTGCCGCGCCAGGAGACGAATTCCTGCGCCAGCGGGTCTTCCATCTTCACCGGCGCGGAGTTCAGGCTGAAGAAGCCCGGCAGCGCGTTGGCATAGATGGTGGCGAAGTCGGGAGAGGCGACCCAGGACAGGAAGGTCTTGGCTGCATCGGCGTTCTTCGAAGCCGCATTCAGGCCCATGCCGATATCGGTATGATCGGAGATGTAGCAGGTATCGCCGGCCTTCTCGACCGGCGGCGGGAAGGCGCCCATCTTGAACTGCGCCTGGGTGTTGAACAGGCCGATTTCCCATGAGCCGGCCGGGTAGATAGCGGCGCGGCCGAGCGTGAACAGGTTCTGGCTGTCCGGATAGGTCTGCGCCTCGAAGCCGTCGCCGAGATAAGGCTTCCACTTGGCCAGTTCTTCATACGGCGCGACCCAGTCCTTGTCGGTCAGCTTCTGCTCGCCCTTGATCAGCGCCGCGCGGCCGTTCTCGCCCTTCCAGTAGTTGGGGCCGATGTTCTGGTAGCCCATGGTCGCGGCTTCCCAGAGATCCTTGGTCCCCATCGCCATCGGGATGTAGGTGCCGTCGGCCTTGATCTTGTCGAGCGCAGCGAAGAACTCGTCGCGGGTCTCCGGCACCTTGATGCCGAGCTTGTCGAAGGCGTCCTTGTTGTAGATGAAGCCGTGGATGACCGAGGCCATCGGCACGCAGAAGCTCGCCTTGCCGTCGTCGGTCTGCCAGGCGGACTTGGCCACCGGTGAGAAGTTCTCCATGCCGGGCAGCGCCGAGAGGTCGGCGAGGTTGCCCTTCTTGAACAGTTCGAGCGACTTGTCGAACGGGCGGCAGGTGATCAGGTCGCCCGCCGAGCCGGCGGCGAGCTTGGCGCCGAGCGCTGCATCATATTCGGTCGGGGCCGACGGCGCGAACACCACCTTGATGCCTGGGTTCTTGGCTTCGAAAGCCGGGATCAGCTTGTCCTTCCAGATGGCAAGGTCGTCGCCGCGCCAGCTTTCGATGTTGAGCGTTACGTCTTCGGCATAGGCAACCCCGGCCGAGCCGAGAATGCTGGTGCCCAAAAGCAGTGCCGTCAGTAGTTTCGTTGTCATGCTCAGTCTCCCTGTTGACCTTTTTCAGGTTCGGTTTTGATGAGAACGGAGGCAGCGCGCCCTTTGCTCCCCTCGCAAGCCTGTTTCACCCCGATGAAAATCCGGATGAACCAGGCTCTATTTCTCTGTTCGAGCATGATCTTTTCCGAAAAGCGGCTTCCACTTTTCGGGATCATGCCCCAGCGCGGAAAGGGCCGGCCGCAGCTTCTGGCCGGCCTCTTCCAGTATCTTCTGCGCCGCGTCAGTGCTGTCGGCGCCAGCGGCGAGCAGAATGGCGGTCTTGACCGCGCCGCCGCTCTTCTCGAGCAGGCGGGCCGCTTCGTCCGTGCCGCGCCCGCTGACGGCGGCGACGATGCGCGCCGCGCGGTCGCGCAGCTTGATGTTGTCGGCCATGAGATTGACCATGTAGCCGTCATGCACATGGCCGAGATGGATGGCGGTCAGCGTCGACAGCATGTTGAGCGCGATCTTCTGGGCGGTGCCGGCGCCCATGCGCGTGGAGCCGGCGATCAGTTCCGGCGGCGTTTCGAGCAGGATGGCGGTTTGTGCCTGGCGCAGCAGCGCAGAGTCCCTGTTGTTGGCGATGCCGATGGTGGCAGCGCCGCGGCGGGCAGCCTCCTCGACGGCCTTGACGGCATAGGGCGTCGTGCCGCTGGCGGAAATGGCGATCAGGCAGTCGCCCTTGCCGAGGCCGGCCCCGGCGACCGCTGCCGCAGCCTCCTCGGTATCGTCTTCCGGCCCTCCGGCGAGTGTGCGGAAAGCGTCGTCGCCGCCGGCGATCAGGATAGCGATGCGGTCGCGGTGAATGCCGAAGGTGCCCGGCAGCTCCAGCGCATCGGCCAGCGCCATCAGGCCTGAGCTGCCGGCAGCGGCGTAGGCGAGCTTGCCGCCGCTCTTCAGCCTGACGGCAATGATCTCGGCGGCCCTGGCGATGGATGGAATGGCATGGCGCACGACCTTGGCGGCTTCGATCTGCGCATCGGCCAAATAGGAAAGGACGGTGTCCGGGGCCTGGATATCCAGCCCCTCGGCATTTTTGTGAAGCGCTTCGGTGTGCGTTTCGGCCATCCCGGTTCCTCCAATAGCAGAACAATACCAAAAAAATACCACTTGTCCACACGCATTAACGAATTCGCTGGCCTGAAACCGCTGAGCCGACGAAATAGGCAGATTTTTCAATAAAATATGGCTTAATCTTTTGAAACCGAAATTAACTCTTGGCTATTGGTATTTTATTGGTATTATCTGCCCGGAGGAGAAATTACGTGAATTTCGTGCTCGGAATCGATGGCGGCGGCACCAGCTGCAGGGCCGCCCTGGCAACGGCGGACGGCACGGTGATCGGCCGCGCCAAAAGCGGCGCCGCCAACATCCGCACCGACCTGACCGGCGCCCGCTCGAACATCGTCGAGGCCGCGCGGCAGGCGTTTCTCGCCGCCGGGCAGGATCCGGAACTGATCCCGCGGACGCCGGCCATTCTCGGGCTGGCCGGCGCCAATGTCGGCACCTACCGGCAGCAGCTCGAAGCGATCCTGCCGTTCAGCATCAGCCGCGTCGAGACCGACGCCGAGATCGCACTGGAAGGCGCTGTTGGCTCCGGTGACGGCGCCATGGCGATCCTCGGCACCGGCACCGCCTATATGGCGCGCAGACAAGGCAAATCGCGCGCCATCGGCGGCTGGGGCTTCCAGGTTGGCGACCAGGGCAGCGGCGCCCGTATCGGCCGCGACCTGCTCGAACAGACACTGCTTGCCTATGACGGCGTCCGCGAAGGTTCGCCGCTGACGCAGAGCATGCTGGCCGTGTTCCGCAACAACCCGGAGGACGTCGTCGAATTCACCACCAATGCCAAGCCGGGCGACTTCGGCGGCTTCGCACCCAAGGTGTTCGAGCATGCCGAGAAGGGCGACAGCGTCGCCAACTGGATCCTCGACAGGGTGGTCGCCGATGTCGAAGCCTCGCTCGGCGCGCTCGACCTTGCTGACGACGCGCCGCTGTGCCTGCTCGGCGGGCTGGCGCCGCTCTACGCGCCGCGCCTGTCTGCCCGCTACCGGGCGCTGCTGAAGCCGCCGCTCGACGACGCACTGGGCGGCGCGGTGCAGATGGCGGTTCGCCTTTTCGCCGGACACGCGGAGGCAACTCGATGAGCGAGGCCGCCGACCAGATCTTCGCCACGCTCAAACATCAGGCGCAAAGCGGCGCGCCGCTTTATCTGCAGCTGCGCAAGAGCATCGAGGACGCGGTCAATCGCGGCCTGATCGGGCCGGGCGACGCGCTGCCTTCCGAGCGCGACATCGCCACCAAGGCCGATATTTCGCGGGTCACCGTGCGCAAGGCGGTGCAGGACCTCGTCAAGGGCGGCATCCTGGTGCAGCGCCACGGCTCCGGCACCTTCGTGGCGCCGCGCATGGAGCGTGTCGAACAGTCGCTGTCGCGGCTGACCTCGTTCACCGAGGACATGGCGCGGCGCGGCATGGCGGTGCGTTCGGCATGGCTCGACCGCGGCCTCTACGCACCATCGCCCGACGAGATGATGGTGCTCGGCCTGTCCTCGAGCGAACTGGTGGCGCGGGTGGCGCGCCTGCGCATCGCCAACGACACGCCGCTGGCGATCGAACGCGCCTCGCTGTCGGCCAGCGTGTTGCCCGATCCGGCTGACATAGGTTCCTCGCTCTACGCGGCGCTGGAATTGACCGGCAACCGGCCAGTGCGCGCCGTGCAGCGCATTTCCGCCGCCAATCTCGGAGACAGCGACGCGCGCCTGCTCGAAGTGCCGCCAGGTATTGCCGGCCTGCACATCGAACGCATTTCCTATCTGGCGAGCGGCAAGGTGATCGAATTCACCCGCTCCATCTACCGGGGCGACGCCTATGATTTCGTCGCCGAACTGCGGCTGACAGGGCCGAGCGAAGAGGGCCGACCATGAGCACGACAGAGCCGACCATGTCGGCAGAAATGACCCATATGCGGCGCGAGATCGAGGAGGTCCCGCAAGCGGTCGCCCGCCTGCTCGACGGCTCCGGCGCCGTGCTGACCGAGGCCGGGCGCGGCATCCGCGAACGCGACCCGCAGTTCGTCGTCACCGTGGCGCGCGGCTCGTCCGACCATGCCGCCACCTTCATGAAATACGCCGTCGAGCTGACCGCGGGCCTGGCCGTGGCGTCGGTTGGGCCGTCGATCGCCTCGATCTATGGCCGCAAGCTCAGGCTCGCCGGCTCGGCCTGCCTGGCGATCTCGCAGTCGGGCAAGAGCCCCGATATCGTCGCCATGGCCGAAACGGCGCGGGCGGGGGGCGCGCTGACCGTCGCCATCACCAACACCGCCGATTCGCCGCTGGCGCGTGCTTCGGACTATGCGATAGATATCCTGGCCGGCCCCGAGCGCAGCGTGGCGGCCACCAAGACCTTCATCAATTCGGCCGTCGCCGGCCTCGCTCTGATGGCGCACGCCACCGGCGACGATGCGCTGTTGGCCGCACTTGCCCGCCTGCCGGAGCATTTCGGCAAGGCGATCGCCTGCGATTGGATGAGCGTGCTCTCTGAGACGATCGAGAAGCAGAAGTCGCTGTTCATCCTCGGCCGCGGACCGTCGGCGGCGATGGCCAACGAAGCGGCGCTGAAATTCAAGGAGACCTGCGGCATGCATGCCGAGGCCTACAGCGCCGCCGAAGTCATGCACGGCCCGCTGGCGCTGATCGGCCCCGACTTTCCGGTGCTGGCGCTGGCCGCGCGCGACGCCTCCGAACCGTCTATCGCCGAGGCCGCCGACAGCCTGGCGGCCAAGGGCGCGCCGGTGTTCGTCACCTCCGCGCTTGCCAAACGCGCTGTGCGCCTGCCGCATGTTGCCACCGGCCATCCGCTGACCGATCCGCTGACGCTGATCGTCTCCTTCTACATGTTCGTCGAGGCCTTTGCCCGCCATCGCGGTCTCGATCCGGACACGCCGCGCAATCTTCGCAAGGTGACGGAGACAGTATGAGCGATCGCTTTGCCCTGACTGGCGCCCGGATTTTCGACGGCGACGACTGGCATGAAGGCCACGCACTTGTCGTGCGCGACGGTCTCGTCGAGGCCATTCTGCCCACCGGTGCCATCCCCTCGGATATCCGCGTCGTCGACACCGGTGGCGGCCTTCTGGCGCCGGGGTTCGTCGACCTGCAGGTCAACGGCGGCGGCGGCGTCATGCTCAACGACCACCCCGATGTCGCTTCAATCGAGACCATCTGCCGCGCGCACGCGCCCTTCGGCACGACGGCGCTGCTGCCGACGCTGATCACCGACACGCCTGCAATCACGGCCGCCGCTGTCGCCGCCGGCGAGGCAGCGGCGCGCCAGAAGGTGCCTGGGTTTCTCGGACTGCATCTCGAAGGCCCGCATCTGTCGGTCGCCCGCAAGGGCGCGCATGATCCGGCGCTGATCCGGCCGATGACGGATGCCGATCAGGCGATGCTGATCGCCGCGCGGCAAAAACTACCGGTGCTGCTCACCACCATTGCCCCTGAATCCGTCGAGCCGGCGCGCGTCGCGGCACTCGCCAGGGCCGGCATCATCGTCAGCCTTGGCCACTCCGATACCGGCTATGCCACCGCCAGCGCCTTTGCCGCGGCCGGCGCCTCAATGGTCACCCATCTGTTCAATGCGATGAGCCAGATCGGCAATCGCGAGCCCGGATTGGTCGGCGCCGCCATCGACATCGGCAGCTTGTCGGCCGGCCTCATCGCCGACGGCATCCATGTCGATCCGGCCACCATCAAGATCGCGCTGCGCGCCAAGCAGGGGCCGGCCAGGATCGTGCTGGTCACCGACGCCATGGCGACAATCGGCACCGACATGACGTCGTTCACGCTCAACGGCCGCACCATCTATCGAAGGGACGGCAGCCTGAGGCTCGCCGACGGAACACTGGCGGGCGCCGATCTCGATATGATCTCGGCCGTTCGTTTCATCCACCGGGTCGTCGGGGTCGAGCTTTCCGAGGCCTTGCGCATGGCCTCGCTCTATCCGGCGCAAGCAATCGGCCAGTCGCACCGGCTTGGCCGATTCGCCAACGGCACGGCTGCGGACATGGTCGCGCTGTCGGACGATCTCGACACGAAGGGCGTCTGGATCGGCGGCGAAAAGGTTTTTGCGGCCGGTTCCGACACTGCGCGTTGATTTCAGGTTCAAGTCGGCTGACGTCATGAAACCTTTTGATTTTGAGGTCGTTGTCGGAGCGTATGTCCGAGGCGAAACCCAAATTGAAACAGGCCGACGGCATCAAACCGCGCGGTGCCTTGAAGCCGCCACAGAAAGCGCCGCGTGATCAGAGGCCACGCCACGAGGAGCTGCGCGAAAAAAAGCTGTCGAGTGCCGAGGCTGCCCCGGAGGTCGACGGCCAGCCGGGGCCACCGCCGGATGCCGTCGAGCCCGATCCGCAACTGACGCCCGAAGGGGCCGAGCAGGAGCGCAAGAAGTATCTGCTGCGGCGTTTCTGGATCAGCGCGCGCGGTTACTGGAGCCGGCGCGGCGACCGGCTCGCCTGGCCATTGACGATCGGGGTGCTGCTGCTGATCTGCATCAATATCGGCTTCCAGTATGGCATCAATGTCTGGAACCGTTCGATGTTCGATGCCCTCGAGCAGCGCAACGCCCGCAGCGTCTATTTCCTCAGCGCCGTCTTCGTGCCGCTGGTAATCTGCAGCGGCAGCCTTGTCGTCGCGCAGGTCTACCTGCGCATGACGATCCAGCGCCGCTGGCGTTCCTGGCTGACCACCGCGGTCATCGCGCGCTGGCTGGCAGGCGGCCGCTACTACCAACTGAATCTCGTCGGCGGCGACCACCAGAACCCCGAGGCCCGCATGACCGAGGATCTGCGCATCGCCACCGAGTCGCCGGTCGATTTCATCGCCGGCGTCCTCAACGCGTTCCTGTCTGCCTCGACCTTCATCGTCGTGCTGTGGACCATCGGCGGCGCGCTCACTTTGCCGATCGGCGGCGAGAGCATCACCATTCCCGGCTTCCTGGTCATCACCGCGATGATCTATGCCGCCATCACCTCGACCGCGATGGTGGTCATCGGCCGCAATTTCGTCCAGCTCTCCGAGCGGAAGAACCAGGCGGAGGCCGAACTGCGCTACACGCTGACGCGCGTGCGCGAAAACGGCGAGAGCATCGCCTTGCTGGGCGGCGAGGAAGAGGAGCGCAGCGGCATCGACAGGAATTTCGGCCATGTGCTGAGGCAATGGGCGCTGCTGACGGGCCAGCACATGCGCACGGCGGCGGTGTCGCAGGGATCGAGCCTGTTTGCGCCGGTCGTGCCGATCCTGCTGTGCGCGCCAAAATTCCTCGAAGGCTCAATGACGCTTGGCGAGGTGATGCAGGCAGCGTCCGCCTTTGGCATCGTGCAAGGCGCGTTCGGGTGGCTGGTCGACAACTACCCGCGTCTTGCCGACTGGAACGCCTCCGCGCGGCGCGTAGCTTCGCTGATGATGTCGCTCGACGGGCTCGAGCGTGCGGAGCAGAGCGATGCGCTTGGACGCATCCAGCACGGCGAAACCGACGACGGTGCCATGCTCAGCCTCGACGATCTCTCCGTGACGCTCGACGACGGCACCGCCGTGGTCAAGGAGACCGAGGTTGCGATCGAACCCGGTGAGCGGGTGCTGGTGGCCGGCGAATCCGGCTCGGGCAAGTCGACGCTGGTGCGGGCCGTCGCGGGCCTGTGGCCGTGGGGCGGCGGCAGCGTCAATTTCCACGCCGACAGGCGACTGTTCATGCTGCCGCAACGCCCCTACATCCCTTCGGGCACGCTTCGCCGCGCGGTCGCCTATCCCGCGGCGGCGGACAAGTGGACGATCAAACAGATCAAGGCCGCCCTCGACAAGGTCGGCCTCGCCTACCTTGCCGAAAGGATCAAGGAAGAAGCGCCATGGGACCAGACGCTGTCGGGCGGCGAAAAGCAGCGTCTCGCCTTCGCGCGCCTGCTGCTGCACCGCCCCGATATCGTCGTGCTGGATGAAGCAACCTCGGCGCTCGACGAGAAGAGCCAGGACACCATGATGGCGACGGTGATCCGCGAATTGCCTGATGTCACCATCATCAGTGTGGCGCACCGGGCCGAGCTGGAAGCCTTCCACAGCCGCAAGATCACCCTGGAACGGCGCGAGGGCGGCGCCAAGCTTGTCAGCGACATCAACCTCGCCCCACGCAAGCGCAACCTGCTGAAGCGTGCCTTGTGGGGTTCCGGCAGCCGGGCCGAAAGGCCGCGCAAGGAGTAAGGCGCCCCTGCCCCAGGCACCGCGCAACTATGGTGCGTATATGTCCTTGTAGGTATCGCGCAGCACGTTTTTCTGTACTTTGCCCATGGTGTTTCGCGGCAGTTCATCGACGAAGATCACCCGCTTCGGGTGCTTGTATTTCGCCACCCGCCCGGCGATGGCGCCGAGAATTTCGGCACCGGTGATCCGCGATGACGGCGCACGCACGACGACAGCGGTGACACCTTCGCCGAAATCCGGATGGACAACGCCGATGACGGCGCTTTCGCTAACCCCGTCGAGCGCGTCGATCTCGCTTTCGAGTTCCTTCGGATAGATGTTGTAGCCGCCCGATATGATCAGGTCCTTGCCGCGGCCGACAATGTGGACGTAGCCGTCGGCGTCGATCATACCGAGATCGCCGGTGATGAAAAAACCGTCGGCTCGGAATTCCGCCTTGGTCTTCTCCGGCATGCGCCAATAGCCGCCGAAGACGTTTGGGCCCTTCACCTCGATCATGCCGACCTCGCCCTGCGCAAGCGGTGCGCCGCTGTCTGGATCGGCGATGCGAAGCATGACGCCGGGCAAGGGGAAACCGACGGTACCGGCGCGCCGCTCGCCCTCATAGGGGTTCGAGGTGTTCATGTTGGTCTCGGTCATGCCGTAGCGTTCGAGGATCGCGTGGCCGCTGCGCTCGCGCCAGGAGTTGTGCGTCTCGGCCAGCAGCGGCGCCGACCCGGAAATGAACACACGGATGTTTTTTGCCGCCTCATGGTCGAGCCCATCCTGCTGCAGCAGGCGCACGTAGAAGGTCGGCACGCCCATCAGGGCCGTGGCACGCGGCAGCAGCGAGACGATGCGGGCCGGATCGAACTTCTGCTCGAACAGCATCGAGGCGCCGGCCATCAGGACGACATTGGTGGCGACGAACAGGCCGTGCGTGTGGAAGATCGGCAATGCGTGGATCAGCACGTCGTCTCCAGTGAAACGCCAGTGCTCGACCAGCACGCGCGCGTTCGAAGCAAGATTCTCGTGGCCGAGCATGGCGCCTTTCGAACGGCCGGTGGTTCCCGACGTGTAGAGGATCGCCGCGAGGTCATCCGGCCCACGCGCCACGTCATGAAAATCCGTCGGCAGCCGCGAGGCCTGGTCGGTCAGCGATCCCCGGCCGTCGCGGCCGAGCGTGACGGTGACGGCGCCGGTCTTTTCTGCCAGCGCGCCGATGTCGGCCGCTCTTGCCGGATCGCAGACGACCAGGCGTGGTTCTGCGTCGCCGAAGAAATACTCCAGCTCGGCCAATGTGTAGGCGGTGTTGAGCGGCAGGAAGACGGCGCCGGCTCGCAGGCAGGCGAGATAGAGCATGACCGCTTCCGGGCTCTTCTCGACCTGCACGGCAACGCGGTCACCGGGTTCGACATCGAGTTGCAGGAGCGCATGCGCAAGCTGCGCCGAGCGGGCCAGCATATCGCCATAGGTAAGCGAGCGGCCATCATCGGTTTCCATCAGCAAGCGCGCTGGCGCCGGCATCCGGGACCGGAACGCATCGAACAGATGATTGCTCATGAACACTTCCCTGGGTGCGGCGGCGCTGAGCATGCGCCTGTCGCGGCATGCCTCGGCGGCGAGAGTTCGCGGTTCTTGGCCGCGCCGTCAAGCCTGCTGACAGCGGTTCACGCCAGCCGCGCTCGACGCGGATTGCTAGCAAGAAACGAGCGCAAGAGCCCGCCGGGAATCGGCTGTTATCGCCGAGCGCGTTTGCCGGCGAGTTCCTTCGTTTCGTCGTCCTGCTCGAAGCGCTTCATGCACATGGCGGCAGTCAACTGGTAATGGTTGAGCAGTGCCTCGACGGCACCGTCGGCATTGCCGTCCAGGGCACATTCGGCGATCAGGCGATGCTCGCCGAAATCGTCGCGCTGGACGCCCTCGCCATCATTGGCCATTTGCCGGTAGCGATAGGCGTGATCGGAGAGCTGGTCGCAAAACCCCACCAGCCATTGCGACCGGCAGGCCGAAATCAACACCCTGTGGAAGATACGATGCAGCCTCTCCCAATCGGGATTGAGCGAAAAGAGATCCTGCGGAGACAGGCGTGACGCGCGTCCCAGGCGATGCAGCGCCAGCACGAGCTGTTCTTCCCATTCGGCGGTGCGGTGGGCGATGGATTCGCGAAGCGCCCGCTCCTCGAGCCAGCAGCGGGTGCGCGTCAGCTCCTCGAGTTCCGACGCACTGACCGGCATGATGAAGAAGCCGCGCTGATCGTGCCGGCCGAGAAGTCCTTCCGAGGCGAGGCGATTGAGAGCTTCGCGGACAGGCGAGGCGCCGGCTCCATATTTGGAGACCACCCATTCGACCCGCAGCTTGCTCTCGGCCTCAAGAACACCACCGAGAAGATCGTCCCGCAATTGCTGATAGACCGTACTGGCAAGCGTACTCTTCGGTCCCGCAGCGTCGTCGTTCAGATTGGCAGCTCCGTATGTCATAGCGACTCCTTGTCCCCAAGACTTGTCCTGGGCGATTCGAGTCCGAAAGCATTCGCCTTCTCGTACTTGTACCATACAGTGCGGGCATTCGCCTGCTCAAGCACAAGATCACGTTATTGTACTTTAGCACGAAGGAATATGCGGCATCTGGAGCTCAATGCTGTAATTCCGCGCATTTTCACAACCTGCGGGAACTTAACATGTTTTGTATGCACGCAGGAGAATCTGTTCTTTCTGTTCTTTTGTATGCGCGCCGGATCAACTGTCTGCCGTGAGGACCCTTGAGGCCGAATCAGGCAGCCGCTCCAGATCCGATACCGTTGCGCATCAGACCATCACAAGCCTCGGCCGGTACCAGAACCTTAGCCGGCATGCCGGGCTGAACGCGGGAAAAGCGCTGGTTAGCCGGCTGCGTGGTCGGCTGCCGTCCTGATCGCCTGGATGTTCTGACGGTAAGCCTCGACGCTGCCGCCTTTGAAGATGGCGGCGCCCGCCACCAGCACGTCGGCGCCGGCAGCGGTGACCAGCGGCGCGGTTTCGGCTGAAACACCGCCGTCGATCTCGATGCGGATCGGCCGGCCGCCGATGAGGGC
Organism: Mesorhizobium sp. M0088; assembly: GCF_040322895.1. Classification (NCBI taxonomy): domain Bacteria; kingdom Pseudomonadati; phylum Pseudomonadota; class Alphaproteobacteria; order Hyphomicrobiales; family Phyllobacteriaceae; genus Mesorhizobium; species Mesorhizobium sp. M0088. Next base: position 190,227 of record NZ_JAMYUI010000014.1, on the reverse strand, counting down.
CTTGACCCGCTTCACCTTGTCGACGATCGCCGGGATGAAGGCCTGGCCGCCGAAGCCCGGATTGACGGTCATGATCAGGATCAGGTCGAGCCGGTCGAGCACATATTCGACCACGCTTTCCGGCGTCGCCGGATTGAGCGACACACCGGCCTTCTTGCCGAGATTCCTGATGGTCTGCAGCGAGCGGTCAAGATGCGGGCCGGCTTCGGCATGGACGGTCAAACCGTCGCAGCCGGCCTCGGCGAAAGCGGCCAGATAGGGGTCGGCCGGGGCAATCATCAGATGGCAGTCGAAGAAGGCCTCGGTGCGGTTGCGGATCGCCTTGATCACCGGCGGGCCAAAGGTGATGTTGGGCACGAAATGCCCATCCATCACATCGAGATGGATCCAGTCGGCGCCGGCCGCCGCCACCGCTTCGACCTCATCGCCGAGTTTGGAAAAATCCGACGCCAACACCGACGGTGCAATCAGTGTCTTTCTGCTCATGGATGCGGCCTTTCCGAGTGCCCTTCTCGTTCGGCCACTCTATCGACTGCCTAATGCGCTCCAGCCGACTTGTCGAGGGCACGGGCGCGGCGGCTGCACGGGCGGAGGTGGCGTTGCGGCGTCCGCGATCCTGTCGCAGCCAATTTCCGCTTGCCTCGGAGCCATAAGAAAACCCGCCGGATTGCTCCGGCGGGTTTCTGGTCTGGCGTCGAGCAGATCGTTATTGCTGCTGGAGCTTCAGGATTCTGTCTGGAACCGGATCCTGCTGCTGTTCGACCTGCGGCCTGCGCCGTGGCAGTACCTGCTGCAGCAGCAGGCCGGGGTTGAGCTCCAGCGACGGTTGCCCGCGGAGCGGCCGGCAGTTCGGATAGCGTCCGATCGTACCTTCCGGGCAGCGCCGCCTGATGATCGGCTGGCACTGGCCGTTGATCATCTGCGAGCCCGGTGCGCATTCCACCTCTTGCCTGGGCTTGCGGCATGCGCCGTTGATCACCTGCGTCCCACGCGGACAGACACACTCGCCACGCTTGTTGTGGACCTGGCCGCGTATGTCGCATTGCTCCTGCGTCGGCTGCTTGCGCCGGCAGGCATTGCCCCGCACCTCGGTACCCCTCGGGCAGACACAATTGCCCTTTGCGTCATGGACCTGGCCACGGATCGTGCATTGCTCAGGCTTCGGCCGAATCGGGCGGCAGGCTCCGTTTCTGACCTCGGTACCCCTTGGGCAGACACAATCGCCGTCGGCGTCGTGAACCTGACCACGGATCGTGCACTGCTCGGGCTTTGGCCGCATCGGACGGCAGGCGCCATTGCGCACCTCGGTCCCTCTCGGGCAGACACAATCGCCATCGGCATCGTGGACCTGGCCACGGATGGTGCACTGCTCAGGCTTTGGCTGGATCGGGCGGCAGGCATTGCCCCGGATCTCGGTTCCCCTGGGGCAGACACAATCGCCATCCGCATTGTGGACCTGGCCACGGATGGTGCACTGCTCGGGCTTGTCGGTCCTGACACATCTGCCGTTCTCAAGCCCGGTTCCGCGTGGGCAGACGCAACGTCCGTCCTCGGTGCGGATCTGGCCTTCGAGCAGCACACAGCGCTTCGGCTGTTCCGGCTTCGGCACGATACCGCCGCCCGGCGAGCACTGGCCGTTGCGGTAGGTGGTGCCTTCCGGGCAGACGCAGCGGCCGGCATCGTTCATGACGAAGCCTTGCGAGCATTCCTTCTTCGTCTCCTGGCTGATGGTGAAGGGATGGCAGGCATAGGCCTTGCCGCGATCGCCCTGCACATTGGCCTGATCGCCGCCAAGCACGTCGCCACCGCCTTGCACCCGTGTGTCGGGAGAGAGCACGCCGACGCAGTTCTGGCCGCTGACATTGCCCTGCAGATTGGCCAGACGACCGTCGTCGGGAATGACCACGGTGACATGATGCACCCGGCTTTCGCCGGCGCCGAGCGACAAATTGGCAATGCAGGACGCAGGCAAGGTTGCCGGTTCCGGCGAGCAGCCGAAGGGCGGATCGATCGACGTGATCTCAACGCCTTCCAGCCTGCCGAGACCCTCCACGCCGATCGCATCGCCAATGCGGACCGGCCCGGAGAAGGCGGTCGCTCCGTCATTGGTGACGGTGATCTCGAACGAGCAGGGTTGGCCGAGCCTGCATTCGCGGTCGCCGGTCTTTTCGACACGGATGGTCGAGGCGCCGCCGCCCTTGGCGCAGGCCTGGCCAAAGGGATAGACGACGTCGTCGCCCGGTGCCGGCCCATAGGAGCCCCGCGCGCAGTTTTCGAACGCGCCATTGGCCGAAACCGTCACGTCGAAGTGGCGACTGGTTCCAGGTGTCATGACGGCACCGGGAATCTGGCACGACAGCGCGTTGGCCGGAACCGGTCCGCACGCCCATTCCGCGCCGTCAGGGGTGACGGTCTGGATCTGGACAGGCGCGCCGCCGGCCACCAGCGTGGCGGCATCGTTGACCCGCACCGGACCGGTGGGGGCAGCGGTGCCAAGGCTGATGACGGTGATGCGGCAAGAGATCAGCGCGGCACCGGCGAGCGAGCCGTTGCAGACCTTGGTGATGCGCAGGGTCGGCTTGCCGCCATTGGGATGGCGGAAGCGTTCCTTGGCGCAGGCCTTGTTGTTGGTGAGGTCGTTTTCGCCGGGGATGGGCTTCACCGTCGCGCAATTCTCGACAATGTCCGACTGATAGCCGGCCGGCATGACCGCCTTGACGACGATCGGCGTCGAGCCGCCCGGAGGCAGCGAGATCCCCGCATGGTCGCAGCGGAACAGGCCGGGACCTGTCGGTACGCAGGTCCATGGCGGGCTTGGGCCGAAGGTCGAGGAGGCCGGCGCGCCGGCCGGGTAGCTGTCGATCACCGTCAGCGGCCCGTTATAAGTCGATGTGCCGTTGTTGATGATGTCGATCACGAAGTGGCAGATGCCGTCGGCCGTGCAGACCGGGACGCGGGCACGCTTCTTCAGGATCAGGTCGACCTTCTTCTCGACCGGCGGCCGGCAGTCGCGGTCACGATCGCCACGCCGGCAGATCGGGATCGAGGCGCAGCCGCGATCGTTCGACTGGCTGCCGAACAGCGGCTTGCCGCTGGCGCCGTAATTATAGGTGGCGCAGTTACGCAAGACGCTGCCTTGCCAGCCTCCTGCCGGCTTGAAGCCGAGCTTGAGGTTGACGGAGGCCCCCGGATTGAGCGTGGTTACTGGGTAGGTGCAAATCATCGGGGTGGCGCCGGGTACGCAGACCCAGGGCGGATTGGGTCCTGAATCGAGCGTCGATCCGGCCGGCAGCGTCACCTCGTCGAGCACGATCTTGCCGTGGTAGGCACCGGTGCCGACATTGGTGACCCTGATGGTGAAGTCGCAGCCGCCACCCATCGTGCAACGCGTCACGTCGGCGCGTTTCTCGACCTTGAGGTCCGGCTCCTTGTCCTTGGGCGGGCACCTCTGGTCACGCGGGATGACGATGTCGATCGTCTGCGTGCAGCAAAGGCCCCAGCCTTCCTTCGGACCGGCATAGGTTTCGATGCCGGTGACGATGAGGTGGATGACGTCGCCGGGCGATGCGCCGACGATCTTCCAGTTGAGCACACCGCCGCCCGCCGGCACCAACTGGGTGTCGGGGATGATGGTGACGCCTGATGTGGTCGTCGACACCTGCACCCACTTGCCGCCCATCTCCGGGCCGACCGGCATATGGTAGATGAAGGCGCCGCCGCCGGGCACGCAGTCCACCGTGCCGCGTTCCACCTTGAAGCATTCCCGGTCGGGAGGCGGTGGCCGCTTATCACAGTTGGTGAGGTCGATCTTGATCGAGGTCTTGGCCCCGGTCTTGTAGTCGCCATCGTCGGGCTTGCCCGGATCCTGCGACGGGATGATGGTCCCGGGGCCGGCTCCGTTGCTGACCTTGATCACACCCTGGTTGTCGATCACGGTCGGCGAAGGAAACGCCGCATGGTCGATCTTGGCCGTGATCTGGAAGTTGATGACGCGTTCATTGGCGGCACCGGCGCCGTCGAGATCAGCGGCGGAGAGCCGGAAATTGGACACCGTTGCCGTGTCGTTCGGACCGGCCGAGGTGCTGATCGAAACGCCGGGCAATGGTCCGCCCGAAGCGTCCGTGCCGTCGCCCGACACATTCGCGCTGACGATCGAAAGGCCGTGTGGAAGCTGGTCCTTGAACTCGATCTTGAGCGTTTTCAGCAAGGCTGTCAGGTCGGCGAAGGCTTGCGCATCGCCGCGCAGGCCAAAGCTCAGGGAGTAGACGACATAGTCGCAGCTCCGCTGGGTGCCTTTCTTGGTGAAGAAGGGCACCGCCCGCTCCGGCCTCGGATTGACGATCTTCGAATTGTCGAGATCGAGCCTCAGTTCCGGGGTGATCGGGGCGGCGTCTTCCGCGTGGCTTGCCACAGGGGTGAACATGGCGACCGCGACACCGGCCGCCATCAGCCAGCGCGCGCCGCGCCTGGCGTATGACAGGGGTTTCATGATCGTCTCCATGACTGTGGATTGCGAGCTCGTCGTGAGCGGGGAGAGTGCGAGATTTTTCATCTTCCCCTCCTCAACGTTCGCAGCTGACGGCTGGGGTTCGGAGCGGCAAGATCATCTTGCAGCAAGGGTAGTAGCCACCCTTGTCCTTGTCGGACTTCCTGTAGAAGCAAAGTCCAACATCCACTCTGTCGCCCGGATAGTGGCCGGTGATGTCGACCGTGTAAGGCTTGCCGGGCGCATGCGACTGGGATGATGTCACCCCGACGCGTGGCGTCCTGGACTTTGTCTCATTGGAAGGTTGGGCCTTGATCGAATCGCCGCCGAAGCCGGCGTGGTCATGGAGATAGAGATCGGCCTGGAGGCCGCGAGGCGTACAGTAATACCTGATATCCTCGACATCGATGCACGGAGGCAGGTTGCCGGGTGGTGGGAAATCCGGCGGGTAGAAGGGGGGCAGGTAGCCGCCCGGGATTTCCTCGTAATAGCCGGCGCGGCCCTCGCAAGGATGCCAGACGGCAACGTCGCCGACATGGCCCTCGACCTCCGGATCTTCGAAATAACCGTCGAAGTCGACGAACCAGGAGCCGAAGGGCGGCACGTTGGCCGGCTTGACCAGCTCTTTCGGCGTGATCTGGACGCCATGCACGGCCAGCGGCCCGCCGGCGGCGAGCTGTTCGGCGAGTGAAGGATTGTCGCGCAGCTTGTCGCCTGACTTGACCAGCGTCTGCGTGCAGACCGATGTGTCGAGATTGCCGTCGGAATCATAACCATATTGCAGGTCGAGACCGCCGGCGGCCTGCCGGTTGCCCTGCGGGAAACCGACCGCATATTCCTGCGGCACTTCGACCCAGACCGATTCCGTCTCCGGATCGTCCGGGTTCTCTCGGAAGTAGCGGATGACCTCGCCTTTGCCGGAATCGGCGAATTGGCTGTAATCGTAGCGGTTCTCGACTGGGCCGCGCTGGGCCAGGTACATGAAGCCGCTATTGTCGAAGGCGATGTCGGTGACGGCGTAGTCCTTGTCGGCCTTGACCGTCAGTTCCCAGCGCGGGTCGCCGACAAAACTGCCGTCGCGGGCGATGCCCACCGACCAGATTTCCGACTTTTCGCCGACCGAGTAGTAGAGCCGGCCGCCATGGTAGGAGACGCCCCAGACGCGGCGCTCGTCCTGCGTGTAGCCCCAGCTGTCGGGGTCTTCGCTGTCGAAGGTCGCTCCCTTTATGTCCATCACCGAACCGTCGTCGGCGACTGGAGCAAGCCCATGCGCGGGACGGCCGGCAACGCCGTGATCGAAGCTGTCGATCAGCCTGCCTTCGGCATCGATGCGATGGATCAGGCCGGTATCGAGATCGGACGCGAAGAACTCGCGATGAGTGGCGTCGAATGTGAGATTGCCGATGCCGGGACCGCTGTTGGTGTCGATGTCGGCGAATTTGGAGACCTGGCCGGTGATGCCGTCGATCTTCCAGACGGTGCCCGGCCCGCCGCCGTTTTCGGTGCCGAACTGGCCATCCATGAAGATGGCGCCGGCAGCGCCGCGGCGCTGCCGCTCGGGGCGGCCGTCATCGTCGGCGTCCGGGGTGACGATACGGATGCCGTGCAGCGAGGTGGCGCCGGCATAGAGATTGGGAATGCCCGTCGGAACGCCGTCGCGCACGCCGTCATCGTAGGTGACGCCGAACACTTGGCCGACCTGCTCCGCCGTCACCTCGAAGGGCGGTGGCGTGTTGACGAGCTGGCCGGTGGCTGGTCCGCCCAGTTGCGAGACGTCGAAGACGCGCAAGGTGGCGCGCGTGGTGTCGATGAAGGTTTCGTCGACCGGATCGACGCCGGGCGGCAGTCCCTCTTTTTCGGAATCAGGGGGGTCGAAATTGGGAATGATGGTGCCGGAAAATCCGGTCACCGCCATCGAACCGGGATAGATGATCCGGGTTTCCTGCGCCTGCGCGGCGCCCAGCCACAGGCCGAGTGCCAGCAACCCGCCTGGATGCACAGCGCGGCGCAAGCCGCCAGCAAGAGACGACACAAACGAGCCGCGGATGCGAGACATGACACTACCCCCCGTAGTCGACGGGAGAACGTCGGGTCTGGCCGCGCAAATCAGGGCAAGGCGCGGCGGTCCGGCTCGTTCTTCCCTGATCGAATTGTCTGCTTTCCTCAAGATGACGATACGCCTGCTCTTACGCAGGGTCAACGGAATCAACAGAAAGCCCAGCGCATCGACCTCGTCCCGAAGGCGGTGGTCGCGCCGAGCTCCTGTTGTTCCCGGAGACCTGGGAGTCTCTGGGTTATTGGTCATGGGGGCTTCCTTTCCGGGCCGCACCATGCGGCACCTGGAGATCAGTCGCAGGCGGAGGTGGAAAGGTTCATGGAAGCCTTGCGCAGAATGCTTGCGCGCGATGCCGCCTGTTCTTATATACGCGCCAAGCCGTTCGGCGCCGGAATGCCGGTTGCCGGAACGGGATTTCTTGTGAACAGGGGCTTTCGTCGGAACGCCTGTACGGGTCCTGATAGCCTGCTTAGCGGAGAGACTAGAAAAATGGCAAAAGTAATCGGTATCGATCTCGGCACCACCAACTCGTGTATCGCCATCATGGATGGCAAGGAGCCCAAGGTGATCGAGAATGCGGAAGGCGCGCGCACGACGCCTTCCATCGTCGCTATTTCGGGCGACGACGAACGTCTGGTCGGCCAGCCGGCCAAGCGCCAGGCGGTCACCAATCCTGAAAACACCATCTTCGCGGTCAAGCGCCTGATCGGCCGCCGCTATGACGATCCGGTGACGGAGAAGGACAAGAAGCTTGTCCCCTACAAGATCGTCAAGGGCGACAATGGCGATGCCTGGGTCGAAGCCGGCGGCAGGAAGCAGTCGCCCTCGCAGATCTCGGCCATGATCCTGCAGAAGATGAAGGAGACGGCGGAAGCCTATCTCGGCGAGAAGGTCGAGAAGGCGGTCATCACCGTTCCAGCCTATTTCAACGACGCCCAGCGCCAGGCGACCAAGGACGCCGGCAAGATCGCCGGCCTTGAAGTGCTGCGCATCATCAACGAGCCGACCGCGGCAGCGCTTGCCTATGGCCTCGACAAGAAGGAAGGCAAGACCATTGCCGTCTATGACCTTGGCGGCGGCACGTTCGACATTTCGGTGCTCGAAATCGGCGACGGCGTGTTCGAGGTCAAGTCGACCAATGGCGACACTTTCCTCGGCGGCGAGGATTTCGACATGCGCCTGGTCGAATACCTGGCGGCCGAGTTCAAGAAGGAACAGGGCATCGACCTGAAGAACGACAAGCTTGCCCTGCAGCGCCTCAAGGAGGCGGCTGAAAAGGCCAAGATCGAGCTGTCGTCGACCACCCAGACCGAAATCAACCTGCCCTTCATCACCGCCGACGCGACCGGGCCGAAGCACCTGACGCTGAAGCTGACGCGCGCCAAGTTCGAGCAGCTGGTCGACGATCTGGTCCAGCGCACGATTGCCCCTTGCAAGGCGGCGCTCAAGGATGCCGGCCTGAAGGCCGGCGAGATCGACGAAGTCGTCCTGGTCGGCGGCATGACCCGCATGCCCAAGATCCAGGAGATCGTGAAGCAGTTCTTCGGCAAGGAGCCGCACAAGGGCGTCAATCCGGATGAAGTCGTCGCTCTCGGCGCCGCCATCCAGGCCGGCGTGCTGCAGGGCGACGTCAAGGACGTGCTGTTGCTCGACGTGACGCCGCTGTCGCTCGGCATCGAGACGCTGGGTGGCGTGTTCACCCGCCTGATCGAACGCAACACGACGATCCCGACCAAGAAAAGCCAGGTGTTCTCGACGGCCGAGGACTCACAGTCGGCCGTGACCATCCGGGTCTTCCAGGGTGAGCGTGAAATGGCCGCCGACAACAAGGCGCTCGGCCAGTTCGACCTGGTCGGCATCCCGCCGGCGCCGCGCGGCGTGCCGCAGATTGAGGTCACCTTCGACATCGACGCCAACGGCATCGTCAACGTTTCGGCCAAGGACAAGGGCACCGGCAAGGAACACCAGATCCGCATCCAGGCATCGGGCGGTCTTTCGGACGCCGACATCGAGAAGATGGTCAAGGACGCCGAGGCCAACGCCGAGACCGACAAGAAGCGGCGTGCGCTGGTCGAGGCCCGCAACCAGGCCGAAGCGCTGCTGCATTCCTCGGAGAAGTCGCTGAAGGAATATGGCGACAAGGTTTCGGAAGGCGAGCGCACGGCGATCTCCGACGCGATCGCGGCGCTGAAGACCGCGACCGAAGGCGACGACCCGGCCGACATCGAAGCCAAGAGCCAGGCGCTTGCCGAGGCTTCGATGAAGCTTGGCCAGGCCATGTACGAGGCTTCGCAGAAGGAAGCGGCGGAAGCCGACGCCAAGGCGGATGCCGCCAAGGACAGTGACGTTGTCGACGCCGATTTCGAGGAAATCGACGAGGACGACGACAAGAAGAAGTCGGCCTGAACCGTTTGACGGCAAGGTAAAGCGAAAAGCCCGGCGAAGGCCGGGCTTTTTTGCAACCCCTTGCAGAAAAACAGCGGGCCTTGCTGAAAAAATGCAGGCAAAGCCGCGTCGACACTGGCATCCCCCTTCCATCGCACCTAAATCGAAGCGTCAGTGCCGGCAAAGAGACGCAACAATGCTTCAAGACGTTGAGCATCCGGACAGCGGGAAAAAATGAAAGCTGATTTCTACGAGACGCTGGGCGTCCAAAAAGGCGCCGACGAGAAGGAGCTCAAGAGCGCTTTCCGCAAGCTCGCCATGCAGTTCCATCCCGACCGCAACCCCGGCGATCATTCCTGCGAGCACAAGTTCAAGGAAATCAACGAAGCCTACGAGACGCTGAAAGACCCGCAGAAGCGCGCGGCCTATGACCGCTTCGGCCACGCCGCCTTCGAACAGGGCGGCATGAATGGCGGCGCGCAAGGTTTCGGCGCCGGCGGTTTCGCCGACATCTTCGAGGACATTTTCGGCGACATGATGGGCGGGCGCCAGCGCCGTTCGTCGGGCGGCCGCGAGCGCGGCGCCGACCTGCGCTACAACATGGAAATCACCCTGGAAGAGGCTTTTGCCGGCAAGACCGCGCAGATCCGGGTGCCGGCGTCGATATCGTGCTCTGAATGTTCGGGCAGCGGCGCCAAGCCCGGCACCCAGCCCGTCACCTGCTCGATGTGCAACGGCCACGGCAAGGTGCGCGCCACGCAAGGCTTCTTCTCGATCGAACGGACCTGCCCGCAATGCCAGGGGCGCGGCCAGACGATCAAGGATCCGTGCCCGAAATGCGCCGGCCAGGGCCGCGTCACCGAGGAGCGTTCGCTGTCGGTCAACATCCCGGCCGGCATCGAGGACGGCACCCGCATCCGCCTTGCCAATGAGGGCGAAGCCGGCCTGCGCGGCGGGCCATCGGGCGACCTCTATATTTTCCTGGCGGTCAAACCGCACGAGTTCTTCCAACGCGACGGCGCCGACCTGTATTGCAAGGTGCCGATCTCGATGACGACGGCCGCCCTTGGCGGCTCCTTCGAGGTGACGACGCTGGACGGCACGCAGACAAAGGTCAAGGTGACCGAGGGCACGCAGAACGGGCGCCAGTTCCGTCTCAAAGGCAAGGGCATGCCTGTGCTGCGTCAGCCCAATGTCGGTGACCTCTACATCCAGACCGCGGTCGAGACGCCGCAGAACCTGACCCGCCGCCAGCGTGAGCTGCTGGAGGAGTTCGAACAGCTCTCCTCGCAGGACAATTCGCCCCAATCGAGCGGCTTTTTTGCCCGCATGAAGGATTTTTTCGAGTCCTTTGGCGAACGTTGATGCACTTTGGCCAGCCTAAGCCGATTTGCAACGCGTAAATCCTTGAATCGCGTCACCCCTTGAGACGCGACGAAAATTATCTTATCCACGACATGCGTCCGGCCGCGCCTTGCCTAGCACCGCTCAGGTGCTAAGTAACTTTGCGGGGAGCGCTGAGGAGAGCTTGCATGACACGTGGCCCTGGACTGCGGAAGGCGCTTGTCGAAAAGTTCGACGACGAACTCAAATTCTTCAAGGGCTGGATCGACAAGCCGAAGGCGGTTGGTTCGATCGTGCCCACCAGTTCGGTCACCGCGCGCAAAATGGCCTCGATCGTCAATCCTAAATCCGGCCTGCCGGTGCTTGAGGTCGGCCCCGGTACCGGCGTCATCACCCGCGCCATCCTCGCCCAGGGGGTCCGGCCCGAAAACCTCTACGCGGTCGAGTATTCCGCGGATTTCGTCCGTCATCTGCGGCGGCTCTATCCCGGCGTCAACGTCATCGAGGGCGATGCCTTCAATCTCAACGCCACGCTTGGCGACAAGAGCGGGATGATCTTCGATTCCGTCGTTTCCGGCGTGCCGCTGCTCAACTTCCCGGTCGCCCAGCGCATTGCCTATATCGAGAGCCTGCTCGACCGCATCCCGGCCGGACGGCCGATCGTGCAGCTGACCTACGGCCCGATGTCGCCGATCCCGGCCGGCCGTGGCAATTATACGGTCAAGCATTTCGATTTCATCCTTCGCAACATCCCGCCGACCCAGCTGTGGATCTACCGCCGCGAAGCGCATTAGTTTCTCGGAGCGGAACCGCTCGGCGACTCGCGCAAACTCTATGACTTCGTCATCCACGGGCGGAGCAAGGAGCGTAGCGACGCAGCGCAGACCCGAGGATCCATGCCGCGACTTCCGAGTGCACGCCACGGCGCAGAGTTCTGTTCCGCCGCACTCCACGGTCAAGGTCACGGAATGGATCCCAGGGTCTCCGCGACGGAGCTTCGCTCCTGCTTCGCCCAGGGATGACGAAGTTGGCGTTGATTTGCTCGATCCTTGGCTGTACCTGTCCGGGAGCAAGGGTGGCCAATGGCAGTGATCCCGAAAATCCTCGTCTTCGCCGGCTCGGTGCGCAGCGGCGCCTATAGCGGCAGGACGGCCGACGTGGCGCAGAAGGAACTTGCCATGCAAGGCGCCGAGGTGACCCGCATCTCGCTTGCCGACTATCCCTTGCCGATCCTGGACGAGGATCTGGAAAAGGAAAAAGGCGTTCCCGAAAACGCCCAGAAACTCGGCCGTCTGGTGATCGCCCATGACGGGCTGCTGATCGCCACGCCCGAATATAACGGCTCCATTCCGCCGCTGCTCAAGAACACGATCGACTGGGTGAGCCGGGTGCGCAGGGATGGCGGGCGGCCGGTGAGGCCACTTGCCGGCAAGGTCGTTGGCCTCTGTTCGTCCTCCAGCGGGCACTTTGCCGGCATCCGCTGCATCAACCATCTGCGCGCCGTGTTGGTACGTTGCCAGATGGAGGTGGTGACGCCGGAATGCTCGGTGCCCGAGGGTGGCAGCGCCTTCGACGAGGACGGCAATTTCCGTGACGAAAGACTGTACAAATCGATGGAGCATCTATGCCGCACGCTGATCGAAACCTCGCGCATGCTGTCCACCCGGATAGAGACATGATTGCCAGCACCTTGCAGGCCCAATCCATGCAGGAAAGGCTGATCGTCGGCCTCGACGTGCCGACAGTGAGAGAAGCCGAGCAGGCGGTGCGCGAACTCGACGGCGTCGTCTCCTTCTACAAGATCGGCTACCAGCTTGCCTTCGCCGGCGGGCTCGATTTCGCCAGGGAACTGACCAGCGGCGGCACCAAGGTCTTCCTCGACATGAAGCTGCTCGACATCGACCACACGGTGGCCAAGGGCGTCGAGAACATCGTCAAGATGGGCATGACCATGCTGACCATCCACGCCTATCCCAAGGCGATGGCGGCGGCGGTGGAAGCAGCGCGCGGCAGCGACCTTTGCCTGCTTGCCGTCAGCGTGCTGACCTCGATGGACGAGCAGGACATGATCGATGTCGGTTACGAGTACGACCCGCATACGCTGGTGCTGCGGCGCTCGGAACAGGCGCTGCATGCCGGCATGGGCGGCATCGTCTGCTCGGCCGCGGAGGCCGAGGCGGTGCGCCGCATCGTCGGACCCGACATGGCGGTGGTGACACCCGGCATCCGGCCGGCGGGCAGCGACCATGGCGACCAGAAGCGCGTCGTGACGCCGGGCCAGGCGATCCGCAACGGCGCCAGCCACCTCGTCGTCGGCCGGCCGATCATTGCTGCGGACAACAAACGGGAAGCGGCCGAAGCCATCCTCGACGAGATGCGCTCGGCCTGAGATTTCCAAGAACAAGTTCGGAGACCAAGAAAATGCCCAAGGGATACTGGATCGCCCGTGTCGATGTGCGCGACGCGGAAGGCTACAAGGACTATGTCGCCGCCGCCAAGCCTGCCTTCGAGCGCTTCGGTGCGAAGTTCCTGGCGCGCGGCGGCGAGCATGAAAAGGCCGAAGGGCCCGGCCGGGCACGCAACGTCATCATAGAGTTCGAATCGCTTGCCGCCGCGCATGATTGCTACCATTCGCCGGAATACCAGCGCGCCGTCGCCATCCGTCAGAAGGTCGCCGACGGCGAAATCGTTCTGGTCGAGGGCGCCTGAGGTCCTTGCAAGCATAGTTCCGAAGAAAGTCATTCCGGTTTCACCGGAGATCATGCTCAAAATCGGATAAAGCCTGGCGGCGTTTGAAGCCCCGCAGGCCCATTTTACATCTCTTTGCTCCGGCGATTTCACGGTCATCTGCCTGGCGCAGTTGCCGGGCGCGGAGCCGTGCCGACGAGCGGTCATTCAACGCGGGTCGGATTGCCGGTTTACATGCAGGTATTTACCTGCATATTGTGCCTTATAACAGAGTGAGGCAGATGGACGCCGACAAGGTTTTCAAAGCGCTGGGGGATCCGACACGCAGAAGGCTGCTTGACCTTCTGTGCGAGCAGAACGGGCAGACGCTCAGTCAGCTTTGCGACCATCTGGACATGGCCAGGCAATCCGCCACCCAGCACCTCGACCTGCTGGAGGCGGCCAATCTGGTGAGCACGGTCAAGCGCGGCCGCGAAAAGCTGCATTTCATCAATCCCGTGCCGCTGCACGAAGTCTACGAGCGCTGGGTACGGAAATTCGAACGGCAGCGGCTCAGCCTGCTGCACGACCTGAAGCAAGAACTCGAAGGAGAAGACCGATGACCAGGGAAACGACCAGCTTTGTCTACGTGACCTATATCCGCTCGACGCCGCAGAAGGTGTTCGAGGCCATAATCAAGCCCGAGATCGCGAAGCGCTACTGGGGCCACGAGAACGTCTCCGAATGGACGCCGGGTTCGAAATGGGAACATATCCGCGCCAATGACGAACGGACCGTAGAGCTCGTCGGCAAGGTCGTCGAGATTTCGCCGCCGACCCGCCTTGTCATCACCTGGGCGAATGCTTCGCAGGCCGACGATCCGTCGAAAACCAGCCGGGTGACGTTCGCCATCGAGGAATACGACACCATGGTGCGACTGACCGTCAGCCATGACGAGCTCGAAGCCGGCAGCGGCATGGCGAAAGGCGTCAGCCAGGGCTGGCCGGCGGTGCTGTCCAGCCTGAAATCTTTCCTCGAAACCGGCAGCGGCATCGACATTTTCGCCAAGCCGAAATCGGCCTGATGCTGCGACCTCAAGCAGAATCAGACCCGTGGAGAATGGCAATGACCAAACGCTTTACCGGCGGCTGCGCATGCGGCGCGATCCGCTACGAAACCAATGACGAGCCGATCTTCCAGAACCACTGCCAGTGCAGCGATTGCCAGAAGCGCTCAGGCACCGGCCACGGATCCTACCTGACCTTCGGCCAGCGTGCCGATATGGCCATCACCGGGGAGGTGAGCACCTGGCGCGTGGCGGGCGCCAGCGGCAACGAAAAAATCCACACCTTCTGTCCAACCTGCGGAACGCCGGTCTTTCTGATACCCGTCGCCATGCCCGAGCTGATAGTGGTCCACGCGGCCAGCCTCGACGATCCGGAACAGTTCAGCCCGCAGATGGTGACCTACACGAGCCACGGCCATGCCTGGGACAAGATGGATCCGTCCTTGCAGGCGGTCGAGCGAATGCCTGGCGGGTAGCGTCTGCTGGTCAGTCTGCCGACACTATTCGTGAGTTAGCGGGGCCGCACCGTGGCGTGTCGAGTGCTCTTCGCCGGCGAGCGCTTCCGCCTGGTGGCGGTGCCCGAGCATTTCGTAGCCGACAACGGTAACTGCTGGCGCCAGCATCAAGATGATCAGGCAGATCGCCATGTCGACGCCCGCAAGCGCTGCAAGAACGGCAAGCGCCACGACCGCTGCGGTCGCGACCAGCAGCCAGATGTGGAACGGGTCGAAGCGCTGAACAAGATAGGTGTAGAGCGCATAGATCGCCGCCAGGAACACAGCGACGGGAACAGCTGTCGCAAGCAGTGTCGCAAGTGGGCCGATATGCGCCTTGTGCTCAAGGAAATAGGCCGCGACATGCAGCCCGGCACCGGTGGCGACGATTGCCGCGACGATCACCATTTGCCCGTAGCCCCAAACGAATGCGCGATTTCGGTGGGCATGAAGGACCGGCGCTGACGGCAGCATATAGTAGACCCACCACATGCCGAAGGTGAGCCCGGTGCCGGCGATGCAGACCAACGCCGCATCCATGGTCCAGCCCTGCTCCTCGACCACGGCGGACAAGGTGGCGAGGGTGCCGACGACCCCCTCACCCAAAGCGATGATGGCAAACAGGCTGTAACGTTCGGCCATGTGGTGCGCATGCCAGGGCGTGCCGCCATCCCTGCTTTCGGCAATCACGGGTCCTGCCAGTTCTATCAGCCCGAGAATGACTGCGAGGATGATGCTGGTGCCGACCGGAAAATCGACGACGATCTGCACCACCCAGCCGATCTGGGCGACCGCGATTGCCGCGGCGTAGGTCAGGCAGGCACGGCGCCGGACGGGGTCCTGCCGGGCAGCACGCAGCCACTGGAAGATCATCGCCACCCGCATGATGACATAGCCCAGCACCATCACCGAATTGTTGAGGTGCTCGCCGTGCTCAATGGAGGCGAACATGCGTGGCAGGCCGATCGCCAGCACCAGCACGCCGATCATCTGCACCATAGTGACGAGGCGGAAAATCCAATCGTCGGTGTCGTAGGCAGAAGAGAACCAGGAGAAATTGATCCAGGCCCAGCAAATGGCGAAGCTGGCGAAAGCGAAGCCGAGCAGGGCGGCCGGGTAATGGCCTTCGGCCAATGCATGGGCGAGTTGCGACGAGGCAAAGCTGAACGCCGTCACGAAGGTCAGGTCGAACAGAAGCTCCAGCGGCGTCGCGACGCGATGCACCTCATGCGGATCGCGCCCAACCATGCGCCTGACATGATGGTGGAGGCTTTCGGGATTGACAGGCGTGGTGTTCATCGCGTGGCCTTTGCTAGACCAGTTCACCGTTTCACGGAGAAGGCGAACTGCTCTTACTCTTTGTTTTGACGCAATTCCCAAGGGAAAGCGCTATGCGCTTTTCCCCGGGAAAACCGCTCCACACTTCCCCAGAACTGCTTTCGGGTCGTTGGCCGACACTAGAGGCAGGGCGAAAGCCGTCAAGGCGCGCAGCTATCGGTCGACGCCGATCAGCCGGCTGGCAGCGGTTTCGGCCATGGCATGGGCCAGTTCAAGGCCCCATTGCTGGCGGCAATAGGCGCGAAAATCGAAGCAGGGCAGGCCGGGGCAGACCTCGAACTCGATGAGGTGGACGGTGTCGTCGGCCTCGACCCTGAGATCGATGGAAAACACGTCGCGCAGGCCGAGCCCGCTCATCAGCCGCCCGGCGATCGCACGTATCGTGGCGTCGGCGGCCGGCTGGCTGTCGGCAACCGCGACGAGTTCCGGCTCGGCGTAGTGTCCCGCCGCTTTCGCTGCCTCGCCAGTGTCGCCGTAGAGCGCCAGGCTGTCGGCCATGGTCTGGAAATCGGCGCCTGAATCGACAAAGGCCACGCCAAGCGCTTCGACCCCGGCGCCTGGCACCAGGCCGAGGAAACTGGCGCGCACGTTGCGGCCGGCGACATAGGGCTGGACGACGACATCGTCGCGATAGGCCGAAAAGACGCGCCGGCTAAGCTCCAGCGCATGGCCGAGGTCGGCCACACGCGAGTCCGGCCAGATACCGATCTTGGCGCCGAGCCGGTTGGGCTTGACGAACCAGCCGGCGGGCGAGGCCGGCGGCGCGATCAGCCATTGGCCATCGCGCGCAAGACCAGCCTGCGGCACCGGCAGGCCGAGCGCGCCGAGCACGGCTCCGGAGCGGAACTTGTCCTGACAGAGCGCGAACAGCGCATCGTCTGCGCCGATCGTCTTGAACCCGCCCAGTCGCGCCAAAGCAGGCGCCGCCCCGCCCCGGAAATAGGCGATGCCGTCGGTCAGCGTCCAGATCAGCGTTGTGTCCGGCTCCTCGCCGGCGAGCACGCTCGCGGCCTCATCCAGCGCCACCGCGGCGAAAGACAGGCCGCGTGCCTGGCAGGCATGGCCAAGCATGTCGAATTCAGCGGCGAGGTCGGTCGACTGCGCCAGATAGGACGCGATTTCGGCGGCGCGCTGCGGTGCATGACCGTCGGCGACCAGACGGTCCAGGCAAGCCTTCTCCGGCTCATGGACAAGGATCAGTCTTGGCTGGCGGCTCGGCATGAGATGAACGTTTCCCGGCAGTGCGATTGCCTACCATCGCATGGTCGAGGCGTCAGGCTCTCGCGAAACCGACATGGCGCGGGCGCCTGCGTGACAGCACCGGCGTGGAACCGGGAAGGCCGACCTCGTTCAGGCGATCAGCACGCGCGGCTCGAAGCGGCCGTTGACGGGAATATCGAGCAGAAAGGTCATGCCGCCCTGCAGATCCAGCAGACGCTGCTTCTCATCCTTGCCCGACCACGCGGAGGTGACCGCCAGCCTATCGGCCTTGGCGCCGACAAAGGCCGGGCAGGATGGCTGCGTCACCGGCATGGCGACCGTGCGGACGAGCTTGCCGTCGGGTCCATAGGCTTCGATGACGCTGCCGCCCCAGACGGCGTTCCACAGGATGCCGTCGCGGTCGAGCACGGATCCGTCAATATAGCCCTTGGCCGAGCGGTGATCGACGAACAGCTTTGGCTCACCGGCAGGCAGGCCGGTCGCCGGGTCGCAGGCGACGCGCATCAAAAGCCCGGTCGAGGTGTCGGTGTAGTAGGCGATTGCGCCATCCTCGGTAAAACAGATCGAATTGGAGACGGTGATGTCCGAAAACAGGCGGCGCAGTTCGCCCTTGAAAAACCAGTAGATCGAGCCGGCGCCTTTTTCCTCGCCCTTGCCCATGGTGCCCATCCACAAGGCGCCGCAGGGGTGGACCCGGGAATCGTTGGAGCGTGTGACCGGATTGTCGGCCTCGACAGGCGTGTGCAGCGTCAGTTTGCCGGTCGCGACGTCGCGGACATAAAGGCCGGTCTCGGCGGCGATCAGCTGGCGCTTGTCGTCGATGATTGCGATGGCGCTCGCCATCCGGCCAAGCTCATGGACGGTGGTTGCGCCGCCGGACAGCCGCTTTTCCAGAAGCTGGCTGTTGACTATGTCGAACCAGAACAGCGTATCTGTGGCGGGATCGTAGCTCGGCCCTTCGCCGAGCTGGCAGACGTGATCGGAAAAAACCGAAACGATCGCTTCGCTCATCATGCTTCTCCGAACACCGCATCCCAGGCCGTAACGGCAGCGTGCGCGCGCGCGGCCACCTCGTCGACGCTCATGCCCGGCTTGAACAGGCTGGAGCCCAACCCAAAGGCGGTCACGCCGGCAGCCTTGTAGCCGGCAAAATCTTTTTCAGAGACACCGCCGACGGCGCCGACCAATGTCTGCGCCGGCAACACGGCGCGCATCGCGGAAATGCCGCCGGCGCCCAGCACGCTCGCCGGGAAGAATTTCAGCGCCGAGGCGCCGAGCTTGATTGCCAGGAAGGCTTCGGTCGGCGTGAACACGCCGGGCATCGTCACCATGCCGTAATGCATGGCGCGCGCCATCACCTCGGCATCGATGTTGGGGCTGACCAGCAGCCGCCCTCCGGCCTGGTGCAAGCCATCGACATCGGTCGGGGTCAGCACCGTGCCGGCGCCGACCAGCGCCGTTTTCGGCAGCACTTGGACGATGCGGGCGATCGACGAGAACGGTTGCGGTGAGTTCAGCGGCACTTCGATCGCCTCGATGCCGGCGTCGAACAGCGCCTGGCCCATGGCCATCGCCTCGGTGGGCTTGAGCCCGCGAAGGATGGCAACCAGGCCGCGCTTGAGTTTTGGAAACGGTGCGGTCTGGCTCATCGAGTAACTCCGGTTCTGGCGATCATGCCGTTCTCACGCGCCGCCTCGACGAGACCGGCACGCACCGCCTCATCGGCATCGACGGCCCGAACCTCGAGGCCGGCAAGGCCAAGTGCCTCGCTGTACAGCGTTCCCAGCGCGCCGGAGGCGACCAGCACCACGGGTTCGGCGCCGGCGCCATGCCGGCGGCTGGCGGAGGCGATCTCGCCGCCGATCAGAAGGCCGGACAGGCAGGCGGCGGCATCGTCGGCTTTCAAATCCTGCAGCAGGCCGGCGGCGCGGATGGAAAACAGCCGCGAGGTGACATCGCCGCCTTCGCCCAATGCGGTTTCGCACCAGCGGCGGAAGAACGGATTGTCCGATGTGACGGGCTTGGGATGTTCGCCGAGCGAATGGCGCAGAATCGAATGCGCGGCAAGCACCGAAAACAGCTCGCCGGTCGGCCAGGTGCCGAAGCCGGTGACAGTACCGTCCTCGACCAGCACCCATTTCGAATGGGTGCCGGGCATGCAGGCCAGCTGGCGCCCCTTGGCCTGCAGGCCGGCGCCGGCAAGCTGCGTTTCTTCGCCGCGCATGACGTCGGGCGCATCGGCCAGCCGCTGGGCAAGGCCCGGAACGATGCGGATGTCGCGGCTCTGGCCGGGCACGCTGGCAGCACCAGCAAGGATGGCGCTAAGCGGCGCCGGCACCGTGACATAGGGCGCTTCCAGCCAGCCCTGGCGAGATCCGGCCATGCCGCAGATGATGACGGGCAACGCTTGCGGCGCTCCCAAGGCTGCCAGATGCCCTTCGAGGATGGTCGAAAAGCCCTTCTGCTGCGCCGTGATCAGGCCATCGTCGCCACGGCGTTCGGCAAGCACCTTGCCTTGCCCGTCGATCAGCCAGACCCGCATGCGGGTCGTGCCCCAGTCGACGGCGGCGACCGCCGGTGCGTTGCCGGCTGGGCTCACAGGAAACCTCCATCGACGACCAGCATCTGCGCTGTCAGCATGCGCGAGGCGTCCGAAGCGAGGAACAGCACGGTGCCGACGATGTCGTCCGGCTGCATCACCTGCTTGATGCACTGCTTGGCAACATGGGCGGCAAGCCCCTGTTCGGTCACCCAGAGCTCCTTCTGCCGCTCGGTGATCACCCAGCCAGGCGCAATGGCGTTGACGCGGATGCCGTCGACACCGAGCTTGCCGGCCAGCCCCTTGGTCAGACCGAGGATACCGGCCTTGGCCGCCGTGTAGGACGGTATGTCGGGGTGGTTGATGAGATAGGATGTCGAGGTGAAGTTGATGATCGAGCCGCCGCCCGCCCGCTTCATGCCCGGCGCCACCGCTTGCGCGGTGAAGAAATGCGGCCGCAGATTGATCGCTTGGTTGTTGTCCCAGAACTCGACCGTCACGTCCTCGACGGCGTGGCGTTCGTCCCAGGCGGCATTGTTGACCAGCACGGTGACATCGCCATGCGCCTCGGCGGCCTTCGCGGCGGACGCCCGCAGGGCCTCGACGTCGCGCAAATCGGTCTTGAGATAGAGAGGCCGGCGGCCGAATTCTTTCTCGATGCGGTCGGCAAGAGCCGTGCTTGGGCCGTCGGCGATGTCGATGAAGGCGACATTGGCGCCTTGGCGCACAAAGCCCTCGGTCAGTGCAGCACCTATTCCGGAACCGCCGCCGGTGATCAGCACCGAGGTTCCTTCGAGGTCGGCAAAATGCGCCGATGGCATCATCGTTCCTGTCTCCCAGCGCATGACCCCGAAAATCGGATCGATTTTCGGAAAGGGATCATGCGCAAAATGTAAATTGCTACAGCGTCCTTTGCGCGTCCAAAAGGACGCGCGGCGCTGTAGCGTGACCGGCGCGCATCCTAGCCACGCAAGGCGCGCGGGCAAGGGCGAACCGTCGAATTTCAGGGCTTATGTCAGACAAAACGACAATGCGCCGCACCGGATGCGCATGGCGGCACCGTCGGGATTACGGACTACGGGGAATCGCCGGTCAGATCGCCTTGGCGCGCAGGGCGCCGCGAAAGGAATCGCGGAGATAGCCAAGCGTGGCGTCGGCATCGACCGGCTTGCCGAACAGATAGCCCTGTCCGCCGGCGCAGCCGAACTGGACCAGGCGATCAGCCTGCGCTTCCTGCTCGATGCCTTCGGCGACGACGTCCATGCCGAGCCCCTCGCACATTGCGAGGATGGCGCGGATGATGTGCTCCGAGGGACGGTCGTCGAGAATGGAGGAGACGAAGGCGCGATCGATCTTGAGCTTGTCGAAATGGAATTCCCGCAGACGGCCGAGCGAAGACTGGCCGGTGCCGAAATCGTCGAGCGAGACGCGGATGCCGACGCGGCGCAGATCCTCGACGATCTGCGCGGCCGAGGCCGGGTCGTTCATCAGGCCGGTCTCGGTGATCTCGATCTCCAGCCGGCGCGGATCGAAGCCGGTGCGGTCGAGGATCGCCAGTATGTGCAGGCCGGTGTTCTGGTCGACGAGCTGCGAGGGCGACAGGTTGAAGGACAGGAACAGGTCCTTCGGCCAGCTTCGGGCGGCCTCCGTCGCCTTGCGCAGCACCAGCTGCGACAGCGGGCCGATGATGCCACGCTCCTCGGCGATGGGAATGAAGACGGTCGGCGGCACCGAGCCGAGGTCGCGATCGGTCCAGCGCGCCAGCGTCTCGAAGCCGATGGTGCGGCGCGTGGCGAGATCGACAATGGGCTGGAAATGCGGCTCCACCTCGCCGGCCGAGACAGCACGGCGCAGCGCCTGTTCGATGCGGGTGACGCGCTTGGCCGCCTCTTCCATCTCACGGGTGTAGACGACGACGCGGCCACGGCCGGAACGCTTGGCGTGGTAGAGCGCCGTCTCGGCCTTGTTGATGAGGATTTCCGTGGTCTCGTCGCCCGAATAGAACAGCGAGCAGCCGACCGAGGCCGAAAGCCTGGCGGTGCGTTCGCCGACATCATAGGGCGCCGACAGGATCTCGATCAGCATGCGGGACTTTTCGGCCGCTGCATCCTCGCTGAACACCAGGGGATAGAGAAAGGCGAATTCGTCGGCACCGATGCGGCAGACCGTGGAATGGCCGTCCATCGAGGCGCGTAGCCGCATCGCGACCTGGATCAGGATGTCGTCGCCGGCCTTGTGGCCGAACAGATCGTTGATCGGCTTGAAGCCGTCGAGGTCGAGAATGCCGACGGTAAAGGGCGCGGGATCGTCGGCCCGGTCGGCGATCAGGCGATCGACCTTGTCGAAGAAGCGGCGATGGTTGCCAAGCCCGGTCAACGGATCTGTGAATGCCAGATCCGTGCTCTCCCTGTTTGCCTGACCGGTGCCAAACGAAGTTTGCATCGGTGTCCCTGTTTGTGACGTCGGAATTTATTTTCAGACTGGCAGCAAACCCTTTAGGAAACGTATCGCGAAATCGATTTTCCACGGGCAACCGCGACTGTTTCGAAGGATCGATGAAAGCAGCGCATTCGGGTGTCGGATGCCAATCCCAGGAATGTCGCGATTGGCAGACGGGCAGTGAGCCTGTACAGGCAAGACAGTCGTCCATCCGAGCCGCCGGAGACCCGCCATGAAGCTGAAAATCGCCGTCCAGATGGACCACATCTCCACCGTGTCGATCGCCGGCGACACCTCGTTCGCGCTGTCGCTGGAAGCGCAGCGGCGCGGCCATGAGCTGTTCCACTACACGCCGGATCGGCTGTCGTTGCGCGACGGCAAGGTGTTTGCCCGCATCGAGGAAATGCAGGTGCGCGACGAGAAGGGCAGCCACTATTCGCTGGGCGAGAAGGTGCGCACCGACCTGTCGGAGATGGATGTGGTCCTGCTGCGCCAGGATCCGCCCTTCGACATGAACTACATCACCACCACGCACATTTTGGAGCGCATCCATCCGAAAACGCTCGTGGTCAACGACCCGGCCTGGGTGCGCAACAGCCCGGAAAAGATCTTCGTCACCGAATTTGCCGACCTGATGCCGGACACGCTGATCACCAAGGATCCGCTGGAGGTCGCCGCCTTCCGCAAGGAATTCGGCGACATCATCGTCAAGCCGCTCTACGGCAATGGCGGCGCCGGCATCTTCCATCTGCTCGAGGCCGACCGCAACCTGGCCTCGCTGCTCGAAATGTTCGGCCAGTTGTTCCGCGAACCCTATATCGTGCAGCGCTATCTCAAGGACGTGCGCAAGGGCGACAAGCGCATCATCCTGATCGACGGCGAGCCGGTCGGCGCCATCAACCGGGTGCCGGCCGAACACGATTCCCGCTCCAACATGCATGTCGGCGGCCGTGCCGAAAAGACCGAATTGACAGAGCGCGAACGCGAGATCTGCGCCCGCATCGGTCCAGCGCTGAAGGAGCGCGGCTTCATCCTGGTCGGCATCGACGTCATCGGCGACTACATGACCGAGATCAACGTGACCTCGCCGACCGGCGTGCGCGAGGTCAAACGCTTCGGCGGCGCCGACATCGCCAGCCTGTTCTGGGATGCGGTCGAGGGCAAGCGCGGGTAAGCCGTTTTCATTTTGTCTTAACCATGTTCCGTTTTTGCAACCGCGCTCGATTCCGCTGCAACCCACGCGCTCAACTGTTCCCGTAATGTTCTTGATTTGACCGTTGAAGTGTGATTGTCTGCCCTACGGGGCCATTCCTGGCCTGATCGCAGGGGCTGGGGCCAGCCTGAATTGGGGTTGCACGATGGTGGCGCGGGTTCGCACGGTCGCTTTCCAGGGCATCGAGGCCGTGCCGGTCGACGTGCAGGTGATGATCGCGCCCGGCAAGGTCAACATGCACATCGTCGGCCTGGGCGACAAGGCGGTGGCCGAAAGCCGCGAGCGGGTGCAGGCCGCACTGCATGCTTCCGGCCTGTCGATGCCGTCGAAGAAAGTCACGGTCAATCTGGCGCCGGCCGACCTGCCGAAGGAAGGCAGCCACTACGACCTGCCGATCGCGCTTGGCCTGATGGCTGCCCTTGGCGCCATTCCGGGCGACATGCTGGCCGGCTATGTCGTGCTTGGAGAATTGTCGCTCGACGGCACGATTGCCGCGGTCGCCGGCGCCTTGCCGGCGGCGATCGCCGCCAATGCCGAGGGCAAGGGCCTGATCTGCCCGTTCGCCTGCGGACCGGAGGCGGCCTGGGCTGGAAAGGATTTCGACATTCTGGCGCCGCGCAGCCTGATTGCCATCGCCAATCATTTTCGCGGCACGCAGGTGCTGTCGCGCCCCGAGGCCGGCATTCATGCCGCCGCGCTGGATTTGCCCGACCTCGCCGACATCAAGGGCCAGGAGACCGCCAAGCGGGCGCTGGAGGTGGCGGCGGCCGGCGGGCATAATCTCTTGATGATCGGGCCGCCGGGCTCGGGCAAATCGATGCTGGCGCAGCGGCTGCCGTCGATCTTGCCGCCGCTGGCGCCGAAGGAATTGCTCGAAGTCTCGATGATCGCCTCGGTGGCGGGGGAACTCGGCGAAGGCAAATTGACCGACCGGCGGCCGTTCCGCGCGCCGCACCACTCGGCCTCGATGGCGGCGATGGTCGGCGGCGGCATCCGCGCGCGGCCGGGCGAGGTGTCGCTGGCCCATCACGGCGTGCTGTTCCTCGACGAGTTTCCCGAGTTCACGCCGCAGACGCTCGATGCGCTGCGCCAGCCGTTGGAGACCGGCGACTGCATGATCGCGCGGGCGAACCATCGCGTCACCTATCCGGCGCGCATCCAGCTGGTGGCGGCGATGAACCCGTGCCGCTGCGGCATGGCCGGCGAGCCGGGCTATCGCTGCCTGCGCGGCGAGCGTTGCCGTACCGACTATCAAGCGCGCATTTCGGGTCCGCTGCTCGACCGCATCGATCTCAGGATCGAAGTGCCGGCGGTCTCGGCCAGCGACCTGATCCGGCCCGACCGGGCGGAGAAAAGTGCCGATGTGGCGCTGCGCGTGGCACGCGCCCGCACCATCCAGCGCGAGCGCTTCGAGCGGCTCGGCGCCACCCGCGCCACCACCAACGCGCATTGCGCGCCATCGGTCATCGAAGAGATCGCTATGCCGGACGCCGCCGGCCTGTCGCTGCTCAAGGACGCCAGCGAAAAGCTCGCCTTTTCAGCGCGGGCCTATCACCGGGTGCTGAAGGTGGCGCGGACGCTCGCCGATCTCGACGCCAGCGAAACCGTCGGCCGCATCCATCTGGCCGAAGCGATCTCCTACCGCATGAGCTCGGAGCGGATGGCGCAGGCGGCGTAGGTCCGCCGACAAGCCGGCCTCGCCACATTGCATTCCGCGATCACGCCACAATCCTGCCGCTGCGGAATCGATCATCGGCGCGGACCTGATTGTCCGCTTGGCGGCGTCGGACCAAGGTCTTGGTCTCCGCATTGGACATTCCTTATTTAGACAATGCGAATATGGTTGTGGTCGGGGAGCCCGCTATGTTCATCGACTATTACGAAGTTTTGGAAGTTAGCCCGAACGCCAATTCGGAGACGCTGGAGCGCATATTTCGCTATTTTGCGATGCGCTATCATCCAGACAATCGCGAAACCGGCGATGAAGCCCGTTTCAGTGAAATCGTGGAAGCCCACAACACCCTCAAGGACCCGGTCAAACGCGCTCAATACGACATCGCGTACAGGGACCATGCCGGCCTTCGCCGTGAATTGACCGAGGAAGCCAGCAACACCAAAGGCATCGAGCGGGATGTCGTGATCCAGGCCAGGCTGCTGTCGCTGCTTTACGCGAAGCGCCGGCACGACGTCAGCAATCCCGGTATCGGGGATGTGGAGCTCGAACGCCTGTCAGATTGTCCGCGAGAGCATCTCGAGTTTCATCTCTGGTATCTGAAAGCGAAGGGCTGGATAGCAAGAGTGGAAAACGGGACGATCGCGATTACGGTGGAAGGCGTCGATCGGGTCAACTCCGAACACCGTCGCGATCCCACCATCCGGCTCCTGGACCATACAGCTCCCTGACGCCTCACCTCCGGAGGAAGCCAGGCCGCCGGCCGCTTGTGCCTGCTCAGCCCTGCTGCGCCTTCAGTTCCAGCCGCCGCGCGTGCAGCACCGGCTCGGTGTAACCGTTGGGCTGGACGCGGCCCTTGAAGACCAGGTCGCAGGCGGCGAGGAAGGCTATCGACTTGTCAAAGTCAGCCGCCATCGGCTGGTAAAGCGGGTCGCCCTCGTTCTGGCGGTCGACGATGTCAGCCATGCGCTTCATCGTCGCCATCACCTGGTCCTCGCTGCACACGCCGTGGTGCAGCCAATTGGCGATGTGCTGTGAGGAAATACGCAGCGTGGCGCGGTCTTCCATCAGGCCGACATCGTTGATGTCAGGCACTTTCGAGCAGCCGACGCCTTGGTCGATCCAGCGCACGACATAGCCAAGAATGCCCTGCGCGTTGTTGTCGAGTTCCTTCTGGATGTCCTCGGGCGACCAGTTCGGCCGCACCGCGACCGGCACCGACAGGATGTCGTCGAGCCTGGCCTTCGGCCGGTTCTTCAGCGCCGCCTGCACGGCGTGGACATCGACCTTGTGATAGTGCGTGGCATGCAGCGTCGCCGCCGTCGGCGACGGCACCCAGGCGGTGTGGGCGCCGGCCCTGGGGTGGGCGATCTTCTGTTCCAGCATGGCAGCCATCAGATCGGGCATCGCCCACATGCCCTTGCCGATCTGGGCGTGGCCGGCCAAGCCGCATTCCAGCCCGATGTCGACATTCCACGCCTCGTAAGCGGAAATCCAGGCGGCCTGCTTCATGTCGCCCTTGCGGATCATCGGGCCGGCTTCCATCGAGGTGTGGATCTCGTCGCCGGTGCGGTCGAGGAAGCCGGTGTTGATGAACACGACGCGCTCTTTTGCGGCGCGGATCGCCTCCTTGAGGTTGACGGTGGTGCGCCGCTCCTCGTCCATGATGCCCATCTTGATGGTATTCCTGGCCATGCCGAGCAGCGCTTCGACGCGGTCGAATATCTCGACGGCGAAAGCGACTTCGTCGGGCCCATGCATCTTGGGTTTCACGACATACATCGAGCCCGCGCGGGAATTGGCGCGGCGGCCGTTCGGCCCTACATCGTGCAGCGCGATCAGCGCCGTCATCGCCGCATCCATGATGCCTTCCGGAACCTCGTTGCCGTCGCGATCCAGTATCGCCGGGTTGGTCATGAGGTGGCCGACATTCCTGACCAGCATCAGCGAGCGGCCGGGCACGGTCAGCGTGCCACCGGCGGGCGTCGTGTAGGAGCGGTCGGGATTGAGCTTGCGGACAAAGCTCTTGCCGCCCTTGGTGATCTCTTCCGCCAAATCGCCCTTCATCAGGCCTAGCCAGTTGCGATAGATGACGACCTTGTCTGGCGCATCCACCGCCGCGACCGAATCCTCGCAGTCCTGGATGGTGGTCAGCGCCGATTCCAGGATGACATCGGCGATGCCAGCCGGATCGGTGCGGCCGATCTGGTTGTTGCGGTCGATGACGATCTCGATGTGCAGGCCGTTGCGCACAAGCAGCACGGCATCGGGATTGGCGGCATCGCCGCGATAGCCGACGAATTGCCTGGGGTCGGCCAGCGTCGTCGAGCCGGCGCCGGCGCTCAGCCGCAAGGCACCTTGCGCCAGCGACAGACCATTCACGCCGGCCCATTTGCCCAGGGTGAGCGGGGCAGCCTCGTCGAGAAAGGTCTTCGTCCAGGCAACGACCTTGGCGCCGCGCGCCGGATTGAAGGCTTTGCCCTTTTCGGCGTCATCCGTTTCGGGGATGGCATCGGTGCCGTAGAGCGCGTCGTAGAGCGAACCCCAGCGCGCATTGGCGGCGTTGAGTGCATAGCGCGCATTCATCACCGGCACGACCAGCTGCGGTCCGGCAACATCAGCGATTTCCGGGTCGACATTCTCGGTCGACACGCTGAAGGCCGGGCCTTCGGGAACGAGGTAGCCGATCTCTTTCAGGAAGCCCTTATAGGCCTCCATGTCGACCGGCGCGCCATGATCGCGATACCAGCCATCTATCTGTTCCTGGACGGCGTCGCGCTTTGCCAGCAGCGCCCGGTTCTTCGGCGCCAGATCATGGACAATGGCCGAAAAACCGTTCCAGAAGGCGTCCGCTTCGATCCCCGTGCCCGGCAGCGCTTCCCTGGCCACGAACTCATGCAGCTCGCGGGCAATCCGCAATCCGGCGATCTCGATGCGGTCGGTCATCAGGCTACTCCAGATGAAAGGCTTTGCGGGCCTTTGGCATGTCAGGTTTGCCGGGTCAATTCAGCTTAGGGTGAAGGTGGCGTATTTCGCCGCCCCGCTCAAACCGCAATGCGCGGCCTTCCCGAGGCCACGGCCACGACATGCGCCTCGATGAACATGCGCTGGGCTTCGACGGTCGAGACCCGGAATTCGGTGGCGACGTCGATCTCGGCGCTGTCGGTGCCGGCATCCCTGGCGCGCTCCGCGACGATGGCGCGGACATCGGCCTCGGCCGCCGCGATCGCTGCCGCCTCGTCGAGGAAATCGCGCACGGTCTCGCCCGAGGCGAGACGAAACAGCCCTTCCATGGGCTGGCTGACCCGCGCCTCGGCCGAAACCCTGACCTGGCCGACGACGGCGCCGAGCGCGTTGGCGACATCGGTATCCGTGGGCACCACGCAGTCATTGCCGATCAGCGGCGGCAGCCCGGCATAGTGCAGCGGCGCCGAGGCGCCGAGGCCGATGACCGGGCGGTCGAGCGCAACGCTCAGGCGGGCAATGCCGGGATGCGCGTCGACCGCGCGCTGCACCAGGGCGTGCGCCACCGTCGACGCGCCATCGAGCCCATCCTCGGCAAAGGCGGTTTCGAGGATATATTCGGCCGACCAGCGCGTCAGCGTCACCAGCACCCGTTCCGAGATCGCTTCCGGCGAAGCAGCGATGTTCTGGCCACGGCCGTCACGCTTGCGGGCGAACAGTTCGGCGCCGAGGCGCGCGGCGATGGGATCCCAGTTCGCCTGCTTGCCGAGCACATGGGCGGCGTCCGATGGGGTGAAGCCGGCGACATGCACCAGCCCGCGCGACACAAGCCGGTTCAGCGTCGCGTTCTGCGCGTTCGAGGTCAAAAGCCTGTCGACGGCGAGCGGCACGGCACCAATCAGCTCGTAGAGCTTGGCTTCGGCGCCGGTCAGGCCGGCGGCGAGCCGGTCCGGCACGCCGGTGCGCACCGCGAAGCGGCCGTCCATGCGGCCGGGATTGGGCGCCCGCAACTGGCGCTCGAGTTCCGATGTGACGGCGCTGCCATGCGCCATGCCGGCCAGCGCCAGCGGCACCAGGCGGCGCGGCCCGAGCAGGATCTTCGGGTTGAGCGCGCCGTCCTCCAGCGTCACTTCGGAATCGCCGCCGAGGCCGAAGGTGCGCATGGCGACAGCCTCGACCATGGTGCGGAAGCCGCCGACGGTGGCGCCTTCCGGATCGAGCCTGGGACGGCCGCCATCGAGCACGGCGACGTCGGTTGTGGTGCCGCCGATATCGGAGACCACAGCATTGTCGAGCCCGGTCATGTGGCGGGCGCCGACCAGGCTGGCGGCCGGGCCGGACAGGATGGTCTCGATCGGCCGCTGGCGGGCAAACGCGGCCGAAACCAGCGCGCCATCGCCGCGCACCACCATCAGCGGGGCTGCGATGTTGCGTTCTCCAAGAAAACCTTCGGTTGCCGCCACCAGGCGGTCGATCATCGAGATCAGCCTGGCGTTGAGCAAAGTGGTCAGCGCCCGGCGCGGGCCGCCGAGCTTGGCCGACAACTCGTGGCTCGATGTGACCGGCAGGCCTGTCTTTTCGCGGATCAACTCGCGGGCGGCGATCTCATGCGCCGGATTGCGGGTGGCAAAATAGGCGCAGACGGCAAAGCCGGACACCGACGCGCCGAGTTCCGGCAGCATCGCTTCCAGCCCAGACAGGTCGAGCCTGGCGGCATTGCCATGCACGTCGTGACCGCCCGGACAAAAAACCACCGGATCGGTGCCCAGCGCGGCCTTCAGCCCGTCGCGGGCGAGGTCGCCCTCGGAAAAGCCGATCATCACCAGCGCGACACGGCCGCCCTGGCCCTCGACCAGCGCGTTGGTGGCAAGCGTCGTCGACATCGACACCAGCTTGATATGAGCCGGATCGGTTCCGGCTTTCTGCAGCACCGCATCGACGGCGCCGGAAATGCCGACGGCAAGATCATGCCTTGTGGTCAGCGCCTTGGCCTTGGCCAACACCTTGCCCTTGTTCGGCCCTTCTTGCGGGCCTTCCGTTTCAGACCACAGCACGGCATCGGTATAGGTGCCGCCGGTGTCGATCCCGAGGAACAGCGGCTTTGGCTTGGTCTTGGCAGTCATTTTTGGCGGCGGTCCGGGTGGCAATTTATTTGTCCCTGCTCTTAGCCGATACGGAGCGGGCGATAAAGCCGCGAGCGCTGGGCCACGGGTAATCTCCCCCCTCGAGGGGGAGATGTCGCCAAAGGCGACAGAGGGGGTCGGCACGACTGGATGCGACTTCATACGAGGCGAAAGAGGAAGCCAGCGCTCTACGCGAGACGACCCCCTCTGGCCTGCCGGCCATCTCCCCCTCAAGGAGGGAGATCGCAGCTACCCCACAAACCCCACCTTCTTGTGCGTCCCATCGCAGAACGGTTTGTTGGCGGAATGGCCGCAGCGGCAGAGGAAGGCGCGTTGCGTACGGTCGACCGTATGGCCGGTTCCGGTGACGATCTCGAGATTGCCCTCAAGCTTGAGCGGGCCATTGGTGGTCGGCGTCACTTTCAGCGGACCGTTCCTCGCTTCGAGCGCCAGCGTGTCCTTCAGCGGCGGCTCGCCGGTGGCGGCAAAACCGGATTTGTTGTGGCTGCCGTCGCAGAACGGCTTGTTCTCCGAAGCGCCGCAGCGGCAGAGCGTGGCACGATAAGAAGTCTCGCCGTCGAGCACGATCTCGGCGTGTACCGCCAGCGGGCCGTTTTCCCGCAGCCGCACCGTGTTGACCACCGGTGATTGCTCCTGCGGCCCGCCATCCTTCCTGACATAGGTGATGGCGCCCGACGGGCAGCTTTCGGCGATGGCGACGATCTTCTCGACGCTGGCCGCCTCGGGATGGATCCATTGGCCCGGCGCGTTGGGCACGAAGACACGCGGATCGCCGAGCACGCAGTTGCGCGAGTGGACACAGCGCTTGCCGGAAAACCCGACGTCGATCTTGTCGCTTTCGACCATGCCGGCCATAGCTGGGCTCCTTTTGCCTGAAGCACGTCGCGTCTGAACAGTTCGAGGCGGCGCGCGCTGGGTATTTGCACAGGCTATGGCTCCGGCCCGAAGACCGTCAAGCTGGCAAACCGGTCAGGGGACCAGTTCGATCTCCTCGGTCTCGCCGCCGCTACAGGTGTAGCAGCAATCCTCGCATTTTTCCGTGTTGCCGGGACCGACGCCCCAATAGGTGCCCTCGTCGCCATCGACCCAGGCGCCGTAGCAGATCGATTCGCCCGCGTTGCAGGATATCGGCAGCTGCTTGGTCTCGCCGTCGTCGAGGAAATAGTCCTTGTCCTCGCCTGGCCAGACATAGTCGCGATCCTGGCTGTAGAGCTCGACGCGCATGGCGTTCGGGTGGCTGTTCTTGATGGCGAAGGTGACATCGTCGGCTTGCGCCGCCGACGCAACCAGCATGACGAAGGACAGCGCGGCCAGCATGCGGCGCGCATAGGCATGAAACATGATAACCCCCCGAATAAGCGGCCCACCCGGCCGCGGGGCGACCATTGCATGCAGCGCTGAATCGCGGAAGTGGACCGGACGAAGCGATCCCTGACTTAATTTGGGTCCAACGACACTTCCGCGCTCTACGGCACCAGATCGATCGTCTCGGTCGAGTGTTCCACGCAGATGAAGCAGCAGGTGTCGCAGGGCTGGTCATTGTCCGGCCCGACGCCGGCCGAGAGGCTGTCATTGCCGTCGGCCCAGGCGCCATAGCAGATATGTTCGCCCTGATTGCAGGACAGCGGCACGGATTTCTGCGACTCGGGTTCGATCAGGAACACCTTGTCATTGCCCGGCCAGACCGTCTCACGGTCGCGGCTGAACAGCTCGACCGCGACAGATTCCTTGCGCAGGTTCTTCACGAAGAAAGCCATGTCGGCGGCCTGCGCCGAGGCGGTGAAGACCAGCGCCGCCAGTGCAACCATACGAAACAGCGTCACGGCCTGGATCTCCCGAATCATCGCGGCAGAATCGCATGCCTGCCCGCAACTAGGAAGGCGCGGAACCCTGCGTTGCGATGTCATGCCCCAGCCGCACCGTTTCATGCACCAGAAGGTCGAGATCTTCGCACCGTGTGCGATGATTGGTGATCGCCACGCGCAACCAGTGCTCGCCATGCACCGTGGTGTCCGAAAGGGCCGCAATGCCCTGTTCCTGAAGCCGCAGCATGACCTCCGTGTTGAGCGTCTTCAGAGCCTCGCCTGTCAGACCGGGCTGATAGCGGAAGCAGACGATGTTGACGGTCGGCGACGCCGCCAGCTGCAATTGTGGCGCGGCCTCGATCAAGCCGGCAAGATAGACAGCCTGGGCAATGTTCTGGTCGATCAGGCGGCCGAATTTCTCGACGCCGTGCTCCTTCAGCGCCATCCACACCTTCAGCGCGCGAAAACCGCGCGACGTCTGCAGGCCGTAATCATGCAGCCATTCGCCGGAAGCAAGGCCGCGCGGCGTCGATTCGAGATATTCCGGCGTCACCGCGAAGGTCCGGCGATGCGCCGCGGCATCCCTGACCAGGGCGCAGCCGACCTCGAATGGGGCGTGCAGCCATTTGTGCGGATCGAGCGCGACCGAATCCGCCCGTTCGATGCCGGCGACGCGATGCGCGTTTTCAGGCGCAATGGCGATCAGCGCGCCGATGCAGCCGTCGACATGGAACCAGAGGCCTTCCTCATGTGCCAGCTTCGCAAGCGCCTGCAAATCGTCGATCGCCCCGGTGTTGACGGTGCCGGCCGTACCGATGACGCAGGCCGGCTTGAACCCTGCTGCGCGGTCCTCAGTGATCGCCGCACGCAAGGCAGCGATATCGATGCGCAGCCCGCTATCGGTCGGGATGCGGCGCAGTGCCCGGTTGCCGAGGCCGAGTGCCTCCATCGCCTTGCGGTGGCACGAGTGTATCTGCTCCGAGCCGTAGAAGCGCAGCGGCTTCTCGATGGCAGCAACGCCATGCTCGCGCACGTCGATGCCGGCCTTGACGTTGCGCGCCACGGTCAGCCCTATGATGTTGGCCATCGAGCCGCCGCTGACCAGCGTGCCGCCGGCAGAAGCCGGAAAGCCCAGCATCTGCTTGCACCAGTTCACCACCTGGCTGTCCATCAGCCCGGCCGCGTGGTTGCCGCCGCCGAGGTTGGAGCCCTGGATGGCCGCCAGGAAATCGCCGAGCGCGCCGGTGAAGTTGCTCGACCCCATATACCAGGACCAGAAGCGCGGATGGGTGTTGCCCATCGGATAGGACATCACCGTGCGCGAGACCTCGCCATAGACGGCGGCAAGCGGTGCCGGCGAACGCGGCAGCGGTGCCGAGAAGGCCTCTCTCACATCGGCCGGCATCTCCCGCCAGACCGGGCGGTCGCGCACATCGCGGAGATAATCGACCGCATCGTCGATGACCCGGTGCGACAGGGCCTGCACATCGGCCCAGTCCGGGGGATCGAGCGTTTCCTCGGCCACCAGGCCGAGGCTTTCTTGCATGGCGTCCATACCAGATCTCCCGTCAAGCCGCCGGAAACTGACAGCCGGGCGTCGAGCGCGACAGGGCGATCTCGTCGGCGTCCATCTCGGCCTCGATGCCGTCGAACAGCGGCGTCGACATGTAGCGCTCGCCGGTGTCGGGCAGCATGCACAGGATCACCGCGCCGGCCGGCGCCTTCTCCGCGACCTGCCGTGCCACGGCGAAGGTGGCGCCGCCGGAAATGCCGGTGAATATGCCCTCTTTCCGCGCCAATTCCCTGGCCCATTTGATGCCCTCGGGTCCGGCGATCGGCATCACCTCGTCATAGAGGCTGGTGTCGATCGCCTCCTGTAGCACGTTGGGGATGAAATCCGGCGTCCAGCCCTGGATCGGGTGCGGCTCGAAGGCTGGATGGCTGGCGGCCGGGGCACCATCGGCGCCGCGCTGCTGCACCTTGCCGCTGCCGATGAGCTGCGCGTTGGCCGGCTCGGAGAGCACGATGCGGGTTTCCGGACGCTCGCGGCGCAGCACGCGCGCCACGCCCACCACCGTGCCGCCGGTGCCATAGCCGGTGACGAAGCAATCGAGCCGCGAGCCGGCGAAATCATTGACGATCTCGCGCGCCGTCGTCGCCTCGTGGATGGCGGCATTGGCGGCCGTCTCGAACTGGCGGGCGAGGAACCAGCCATTGGCCTCGGCCAGTTCCACCGCCTTCTTGTACATGCCGAAACCTTTTTCGGCGCGCGGCGTCAGCACCACCTTGGCGCCCAGCATGCGCATCAGCTTGCGGCGCTCGACCGAAAAACTGTCGGCCATGGTGACGACCAGCGGATAGCCCTTCTGCGCGCAGACCATGGCGAGGCCAATGCCGGTGTTGCCGCTGGTCGCCTCGACAACTGTCTGGCCCGGCTTCAGCGCACCGCTGCGCTCGCCCTCCTCGATGATGTTGAGCGCCAGCCGGTCCTTCACCGAAGCGCCGGGATTGAAGTACTCGGCCTTGACGTAGATCGTCGCGTGGGCCGGTCCGAGATTGTTGATGCGCACCACCGGCGTGTCGCCGACGGTGTCGAGAATGCTGTCGAACAAGCGGCCGCGCCCGGCCGTGGTTCTGATCTTCTGCTGCTGCAACATCTTGGTCTCCTTGATTGTCATCGCGTTTTGTCTTCACGGGCCGGTTACAAACCGGCGGGTTGGGCGACGAGGTTTGGTGACCTTGCCGCGCTAGGACTGACATGCCGCACAGCGGCAATGGCTGCATCCGGCGCTGAAATCCGCTGCCGGATGCGCCGTGTCGTGTTTGGTGATACAGGAGAGGCCGACAGGCCAGCGTGGGAGCAGGCGTGGAAACGCACGTGGAATCCAGCCGATCGAGGCCGGACGGCGGCATGCCGGTCCTTTCCGTGCGCCTGCTCGGAACGCTGGCGATCTCCCGCAATGATGTGCCGGTTACGTTGCCGTCGTCACGCAAGCTGCGCGCTCTGTTGGCCTATCTGGCGCTGGCGCCGCATCCTGTCAGCCGCAGCCGTCTGTGCGAGTTGCTGTGGGATGTGCCGAACGATCCAAGGGGCGAGCTGCGCTGGTGCCTGAGCAAGCTGCGCGGCGCACTCGACGCGCCGGGCCGACACCGGGTCGTGACACAGGGCGACACGGTAGCACTCGGTCTGAGCGACTGCCTGGTCGATGCGCTGGAGGTGAGCAAGGCCGCCTCGCAAGGGCTGGGCAGCCTTGATGTCGACCGCTTGCGGGCGCTGGCCAAACTGTTTGCCGGCGATTTCCTCGACGGGCTGGAGCTCGAGCGCAGCCCGCATTTCAACAGCTGGCTGATCGCGCAGCGCCGCCGCTTCAGCGCTTGCCATGCCGCCGTGCTGGAACGGCTTGTCGCGAGCCTGCCGGCGCATAGTGACGAGGCGATCGCCCATCTCGACACATGGGTGGAACTGGCGCCGTTCGACACGCGCGGACATCTGGCGCTGCTGTCCAATCTGGCCGGGCGCGGCGAGGTCGCCACGGCAGAGCAGCACCTGGCTTCGGCGGAGCGATTGTTCCGGTCGGAGGAGCTCGATTTCGCACCGCTTCGCGCGGCCTGGCAGGCGATCCGTGAACAACGGCCCGGAGCCTCGCTACGGACACAGCCGGCCGGCCTGTCCACGCTATCGCCACTGGTGGCCACCACGCCCACCGCACCCGGCCCGGTCGAGCCCAGCCACGCTTCGCTGGCGGTGATGCCGTTTATCGAGGAGAGCGGCGGCACGCGCGGCGGATTGGCCGACGGTTTCACCCACGACATCATCACCCGCCTGGCCAAGCTCAGGGATTTCTTCGTCATCGCGCGCGGATCGGTGTTTGCGCTGGCAGAGCAGAACATCGCGCCCGAGGATGCCGGCCGCCGGCTGAATGTCGACTATGTCGCCACCGGCACCGTGCGCAGCCCGTCTGGCCGCCTCATCGTCTGCGTCGAACTGATCGAGGTGCGCAGCGCCAGGATCGTCTGGGCCGAGACCTTCGAGCGCAGGCCCGATGACATCTTTTCCGTGCTCGACGACATCGGCAACAGCATCGTCTCCTCGATCTCGGCCGAGATCGAAACGGTTGAGCGCAACCGCGCCATGCTGAAGGCACCCAGCTCGCTCAACGCCTGGGAGGCCTATCATCGCGGCCTCTGGCACATGTACCGCTTCACCCAGGCGGAAAACGAGCAGGCGCGGCATTTCTTTGCCCAGGCCTTGCAGCTCGACCCGACCTTTGCCCGCGCCTATGCTGGCCTGTCCTTCACCCACTGGCAGAACGCCTTCCAGCGCTGGGGCGACCGCAACCGCGAAAGCGCGCTGGCCTTCGAGAGCGCCGGACACAGCCTGCTGGTCGACGACCACAATCCGGCCGCGCATTGGGCGATGGGCCGGGCGCTGTGGCTGCGCGGCGAGCAGGACGGCTCGCTGCTCGAACTCGAGCGGGCTGTCGATCTCAGCCCCAACTTCGCGCTTGGCCACTACGCGCTGTCCTTCGTGCATTCGCAGTCGGGCGACCCGCGAGCGGCGATAGGCTCTTCGGATCATTCGCGCCATCTCAGCCCGTTCGACCCGCTGCTGTTCGGCATGCTGGGCGCACGCGCCATGGCGCATGTCCGGCTCGGCCAGTTCGAGGAAGCGGCCGAATGGGCGCTGAAGGCGGCGGCGCGGCCCAACGCCCACGCCATCATACTGGCGATCGCCGCGCACTGCCTGGCGCTGGCCGGACGGCTCGACGAGGCGCGCGGCTTCGCCGCCGCCATTCGCAAGACAAGGCCGGACTATTGCGCCGACGATTTCATCGGCACCTTCCGCTTCGAGCCGGACGCCGTGGCGCTGTTCCGGCAGGGCGCCAGGCTTATCGGGCTGAACTGAAGCCTGGCATCGCCATCTCTGGGATCGCCTGGGAATTTCGCCTCAATTCCGCTGGGTTAACGAAGTCGGAAGGAGTTGTTTAACCGTTTGCAGCTATGTCACCGCGTGGGGGACCGACAAAGTGAGTATGATGAGCAACAGCCCCGACAAGCGCAATGAATGGCGCGCCATCTTTTACGTGCAAGCTCGCGTTGCCATCCTGTTTGTCCCGGTGGTTGCCAGCCTGCTGATCATAGCGGCGCTTGCCGGCAACGAACGCAAATCCGTTCCCAGCATGATCGACCCGACCGTCACCGGCTCCGTGCGGTAGACCGGCGGTCATCGGCTCTTCGAGATGCTGTCGGAGGCGGGCGCCTGGCGTGCGCTATCGGCGGTTTTCATTTGGCGCTAAAATCATCCGATGGCACTGAATGAGTGGGCCCGAACGATCAAGCGCGATGTGCATGCGCTCTACCTCGCCGCTCGCGATCCCCGAACGCCCTGGTACGCCAAGGCGCTTGCCGTGTGTGTTGCAAGCTATGCCTTGTCGCCAATCGACCTGATCCCCGATTTCATTCCGGTGATCGGCTATCTCGACGACGTCATCCTTGTCCCTTTGGGCGTCCTTGCCGTGGTCAGGATGATACCGCCCGAGGTGATGGCGGAACACAGAAAGACCGCCGCGCTGGCCGCCGACAGGCCGGTGAGCCGCTACGCGGCGGTGATCATTGTTTGTATCTGGACTGCCTCGATCGTGCTGGCCGGGTGGCTGGGATATCTGTATTTCGCCGACTGACTGCCAGGCCGTTCAGCAGGGGAAACCGCCGCCAATGAAGCCCGGACGGATCGCGCTTTTCCCGGGATTCCGTCGCCATGCGGCGCCGCTCAAACAAAGCGCGGGATCGGGCCGTTCTGCGGGGTCACGTCGTCGCCGAGGTCGACAAACACCTCGTCGACATAGCACCATGCCCAGCCTTCCGGCGGATCGTAGCCCTCGATGATCGGATGCTTGGTGGCGTGAAAATGCCTGGTGGCGTGGCGGTTGGGCGAGTCGTCGCAGCAGCCGACATGGCCGCAGGTGCGGCAGAGCCGCAAATGCACCCATTGCGACCCGCTCTTCAGGCACTCCTCGCAGCCGAGCGCACTCGGCGTCACCTTCCTGATGTCGCGCGTATGCCTGCATTCATCCATCATGGTCTCCCTGCTGTTTGAGGTGCGTCCGCGCGCGCGAGATGAGGTGCGTCCGCGCGCGCGAGATATGCATGCAATGCCGCGACCACCTGGGCGCCTTCGCCGACAGCCGCCGCGACGCGTTTGACCGAACCGGCGCGGACGTCGCCGATGGCGAACACGCCGCTGCGGCTGGTCTCCATCTGCGCCGATCCCAGCTCCGATCCGGTGCGCACGAACCCCCTGGCGTCCAGCGCCACACCGCAATTCGCCAGCCAATCGGTGTTCGGGTCGGCGCCGATGAAGAGAAAGAGATGGCGGATCGGGCGCGTAGTTTCCGCGCCGCTGGCGCGGTTGCGCCATCGCACCGTGCCAAGATTGCCCTCTTCGCCGTCCAGCGCCTCGATTTCGGTCCCGGTCAGCACCTCGATGTTCGGCTGCGCCTTGATGCGTTCGACCAGGTAGCGCGACATGCTGGCATCGAGGCTGCCACCGCGCGCCAGCAGCGCCACTTTGCGCGCATGACTGGCCAAGTAGACAGCCGCCTGCCCGGCCGAATTGCCGGCGCCGACCAGCGCCACTTCCTGGTCCGCGCAAAGCCGCCCTTCGATGGGCGACGCCCAGTAATGCACGCACGTTCCCTCGAACCGCGCCAGATTGGCGATGTCGAGGCGGCGATAGCGCGCGCCGCTGGCGATCACCACGCTGCGCGTGCGCACGGTCTCGCCATCGCCGACATCGAGCAGATAGCGGGCGCCTGACGCGTCGGAGGCGGCGCTCAAAAGCTTCGCCTCGTCCGGGATGACCATTTCGACGCCGAATTTCTGCGCCTGGTTGTAGGCGCGCGCCATCAGCGCCATGCCGGTAATGCCTGTGGGGAAACCAAGATAGTTCTCGATGCGCGAGGATGCACCGGCCTGTCCGCCGAAGGCGCGGCAATCGAGCACGATCGTCGATAGCCCCTCGGAGGCCGCATAGACCGCCGCCGCCAGCCCTGCCGGGCCGGCGCCGACGATGGCCACGTCATAGACCGTATCGGCATCGATCGGCCGCAGCAGGCCGATGCAGCGGGCGAGGTCCTTTTCGCCGGGGTTCATCAGCAGCCTGCCGTTTGGACAGAGCACGATCGGCAGGTGGTGAGGATCGACCTCGAAGCGTTCTACCAGGGTTTTGGCGCAGGGATCGCTGCCGGAATCGAGCACGCGATGCGGCTGGCCGCTGCGGGCGAGGAAGCCCTGCAGGCGCAACACGTCGGCATTGTCCTGGGGTCCGATGATGATCGGCCCGCTGGTAGCGCTCTCCAAAAGCCCGACGCGGCGCAGGATCAGCGCCCGCATGATGCGCTCGCCGAGATTGGCCTCCTGCACCATCAGGTCGCGCAGCCGCTGCGAGGCGATGACGAACGCCTCCACCGGTTCGGCGGCCTGCGCATTGACCAGCGAGGGACGGGCCGAAAGCTGCGCCAGCTCGCCGACAAAGCTGCCCGGACCATGCGTGACGATCGTCTCGCGCCGGCCGAGCCCGCCGTCCTGGGTGATGTCCACGCTGCCCGACAGCACGACGATCAGACCGGGCGCCACATCGCCGGCTTCGATGATGTGCTCGCCGGCTGCATAGAAGCTGGCCTCGCCGAACCGGCGCATGCGGTCGATGTCCACCTCGGCCAGCGTGGGGAACGCCTGGTCGCGGCGGGCACCGAAGATCTGGGTGGTGGATTGAGACATGGCTTTGAGCGTAGCGAAGCGGGCGCGGAGTTTGAAGCGGTTTGTGAGGGGACTGGCCGGAAGGGGAGGTTGGCTGAAAAGAAAAAGCCCGGACGAGCCGGGCTTTTTCTCTAAGTTTCTGAACCGGCGAATGGTTCGAAACGGGAATTTGGTGCCCAGAAGAGGACTCGAACAGCCCCTCCGCTAGCTCTTGATTATATTAGATATTTTCTTCAGTCGTTTCGAACTTGTGCAGCAGACGCGTGTAGCATGACCTAATCCTCCGGCGTCACAAAATAGAGAGGTGGACCGCGCTGACCCTGTATAGAGATCCAAGTCCCTCCTCGCACTACCTTTCTCCTTTGAAATCCAAAAAGATATGGGCAACAGGCGGTCAATTTCGACCCGAGACGGGCAGAAGCTACGTAGGTGGAGGCATTGGCCTCACCCTTCTTCCGCTCAGTAGCCGGTAGCAATTAGTTCAAGGCTGCATCCCAGCTGCGACACAATCTCGATTAACCCTTAAATTCGATCTGTCCCACTGGAAGGCGTATCCTCGGAATGCGTAACTGCTTAGGCCGGACGACGGCTGCAGAGAGAATACCAACCACCGCCCGCAGTAAGAAAACCCGTCTGCATCATATCGTTTTGTGCCCAGTTATCGCGTAAGAGATGAAGGTCGTTTATTGTTGGGGCGTGGTTCATAGTGGCCCATATCATTTTCAACTGCGTAAGATCCTTTTCAACAGAAAAAAGTCGAAACGAACTGCCGACCGGTTGCGAAAAGCCAGCGCTATCTTCTTTCTCATCGATCAGGTTGAGCGCCTGAAGAGACAACCAAACGCCAAGCCCGTCGTGCGTACTATTATTCTTTTGATAGGCAACCGAATGCAGTTCCGTTCCAAAATAGACCGTCGGAAATACTGTAAAGCTACTAGGTGGATTACACCAACTACTATCCGCAAGTGTCGCAACAAAATGTTCGGCCGGCGGCGGAACCGTATTTAGAATAACCACCGCCGGTACTGCTGCACGGCAGCTCTGAGATTTAAAATC
Organism: Mesorhizobium sp. M0088; assembly: GCF_040322895.1. Taxonomy (NCBI): domain Bacteria; kingdom Pseudomonadati; phylum Pseudomonadota; class Alphaproteobacteria; order Hyphomicrobiales; family Phyllobacteriaceae; genus Mesorhizobium; species Mesorhizobium sp. M0088. Next base: position 149,580 of record NZ_JAMYUI010000014.1, on the reverse strand, counting down.
ACTTCTAATATTCAGCGTAAAGCTAAATGGAACGGTCGGACTGGCCCGTTTGAAAACAATCCTTTTGTCGCCAAAGTCTATTGGAGTTCCGATCGCAATGTCTCCCGAAGGAGATTGAAGAACTGTACCATCGCTTATCACAGCGCTGCTGATTTTATATGGCTCGGGGTCTCCCTGATGAACTAAAATCGCAAGGTCCTGATTTTCTGGTTCTGCCCAGCAGTGAAATCCCGCTCGATTTCTCATACACTCCTGCCACGCCTCAACAACTCCTGAACTGGCATCTCTCAGTGTGTTAAACTGAAAGCCGCTCTCATGCTCCGAGGTTGATGCATCTTGGCAATGATCTTGTTGAAAGTGTTTGTAGTTCGTTTGGTTGTAAGCTCCAGAACCACTTATGGCGCCGTAAGCTCCGGAAGCATTTCCACCATAACTGTCATTGAATTCGTCAAATGTATGTGAGCATGCATAGTTACGTGCTGCTTGTGCTCTTTCTGATGATTGGACGTTTGTGGTCTGAAGCTCGCTTTTCAGTACGGCATCACATTCGCTTTGTGCAGTCACTGTGGTTGCGGTGCCGATAAGTAGCAGAGCAGCCAGTCCTGAGACCCACGGGCAGCGTCGGACCATTGAAACCCTCCTTTGCCATATGCACCGTCAAGGATCATATTTGCACGGACCTTAGCACATAGGACGCCGATTGTCGTTCGGCTTCGTTGAGGTGCCTCTAAATAGAGAACTAGACGCAATGTCATGGGCTTCGGCGAATGGCGTCAGCGCATAGAAGAGGGTTGGGTAACAAACGATGACGTCACCGTTCGCTGAGGTCATATCCCTGCTGCGGCTGGGAATTGAAGCACGCTTGGTGACACCCATTTCACAACCCTCCTGGTCAGGACCTAGACAAGCATCGACTACATGCTGTAGCGGCCCGCAAGAGTTACGGGACGGCTATAGCGACCGGACTGTGGATCCGCGCAAGTCGTGCAGCCGAGGCTGCAGACGTTTGCCCTGGCTGCTTCGCTCGGCGTCGATCATCGCTGTGTGGTGCCGTTACGACCTTCGCAGAACCCCGCCCTACGCCGGGTGATAGGGACCCCGAGACAGGCATTCAGCGGAACTATTGGTTCGCCCTTAGTGAGGACCGCCCGCTGTGCTTCTTCGCCGGCCTCTGGATGCGGTGGCAGGGCGTTCGCAAGGTCAAGGACCCGCCGCGCGACTTCGAGCCGTATGGCTTCATGACAACCAAATCCCAACGCCTTCATCGCGCCAATCCACGAGAAGGCGACGACGGTGATCCTGACCACGCAGGAGGAAACTGAGACGTGGCTCAACGCACCGTGGTCTGAGGCCAAGCAATACAGCGGGCAGCATCGAACGACGCACTGGTGATAGTTGAAAAACCCCGTACACAGATCAGGGTTCCGCGAGGCACCGCCGCCACGACGGGACAACTACCGCTGCTGTAGAGCAGGGCAAGTAATGGGCCGCGCTGCTCAGGTGACGACGCTCCCCTAACCAGTTATGATGAACACCATTGTAACTGGCTTCGGGGGAGGCGCATGGAGAGGGGTTGGGTGGAGCGACGTATCGCGGAGGCTCAGGCCGCCGCGAGAGGGACGCCGCATGAGGTTCCCGACACAGTCGTCGAGACCTTCAAAGCTTTGCTGGCGGATGAACTCCAGGTTCGTCTGAAGCCGGAAGACCTGAGGGGTTTGGTCGCGCGCCTAGCTAAGGCGAATAATCCAGTTGCCGAATGAAAATCTCTTCAATTCGACTGTCGTGGTTTCGTGGCGCCGCCATCGAAGCAGTGTTGTTGACGAACGGCGGGTCGGTGTTCATCTATGGTGCCAACGGGGCTGGCAAATCGTCATTCGTCGATGGTGTGGAAGTCTGCGTTAACAATGGCAAGGTCGCCCATCTGGCGCACGAGTACAGCGGCCGCCACCAGGAGAGGGCGCTGATCAACACGCATCGACCGCCTGGGAGGCCGTCCAGTGTGTCGGTGAAGATGACCGGAAGCAGCGATGCTGTCACGTGCGCGTGGGAGGGGCTGAGTGCGGCGAAGCTCAGCGGCCTGAAAAAGGTGCCCGTCGATACCTGGGACTATCGCCGAACAGCCCTTCGGCAAGAGGAGGTAGCAGAGTTCATCCGCTCAACGAAACTTGAGAAGTATTCCGCCCTATTGCCACTCCTTGGCCTGCAACCTCTCGAGATCGCGGCAGACAACCTGCGGCGGATCGCCAAAGAGACAGCCGCACTTTCTAAGATCGACGATAAGCGGCGCCAGATGTCAGCGGTCCAAGTTCGCACGAAAGCGGCGTTCGGTGAACCGGAGCCAAACGCGCTTGTCGACACTCTGCGCAAGCTCCGCGAGCGTTATTTGCCCGACCAGCCGATGACTGGCACCATGGCCACTGTTGCCGCTGTCACCACCGCCATCGACGAACGCCTGAACACGCTGGATGCTCAAAGCCGTGAGGCGGCCGCTTTGCAGGAAATAGTCAGCAACCGACTCCAAGAACTCATTTTGGACACTCGTGAAGTCGTGGCCGAGATAGCCCTATTTACCGAGCCGCTTGTCAAGGAACGATTAGAGATCCTCAACGCCGCCGCCCGCTACAGCGCCGACATATCTGAGGAGCCAGTTGAGGTGAGCTGCCCAGCTTGCGGGTCGATGATCAGGCCCGCCGATTTTCAAGCCCATGTGGCAGCTGAGCGCGATCGGCTCCAGAATATCGACGGGCTGTTTCGCAGGCGGGCCACCGCAGTCAGCGAGGTTTGCGACGAGGTACAGCGCCTACGGACGTTGGTCACTGGATCAGGCCTAGCGAAATGGCGGATCGCCCAGTCGGGGACGCTAGCCGAGGCGTTCGCCTATCTCAACGGCTTGAGCGTCGCAACTCTCCGTACGTCCTGTCAGGAGGCCGACCTCGCCGCGATCGATGCAGAGTTTGGTAAGGTGATAGCGATAGCAACTGCCGCAGCAGCGACTGCCCCGCTTGATGTCCAAGCCCTGATTGCAGACAAGGAGATAGCCGAGACTATCGATGCCGTGTTCGCAGCCGAGAAGACGAGAGTTCAGGTCGACCGGGTCGAGGCATTGATCGCCTACACCAACAAGCTAGAAGAGCTTGTTCGGGACGAAATCCGTGAACAGGCCGAGCGTGTGTTCGGCGCGATCTCGACGGACATTCAAGGTCTTTGGGACATCCTACACCCCGGCCAGCAGATCACAGACGTAAGGCTTCATGTGCCCGGAGAGGCCGACAAGGCAATCGACGTCGCATTAAAATTCTACGGTGTTGATCAGGAAAGCCCGAGGCTCACGCTGTCTGAAGGCCAACGTAACGCACTCGGTCTTTGCATATTCCTCGCGATGGCAAAGCAGGGTGATGCTGACACACCCATCATTCTAGATGACGTCGTGGTGAGCATGGATCGTGGCCACCGCTCGAAAGTCGCAACATTGTTGGAGCAAGAGTTCTCCGATCGGCAGATCATCCTCCTGACCCATGATCGCGAATGGTTCTTCGAACTAAGCCGCTTCCTCAGAAAGCCTCACTGGACAAGTGTGCGCCTGCTCCCTTGGGCTGGACCGGACACGGGTATCCGTATCGCAGATCAGTCGGATGATTTCGCTAAGGCTCGGGCAAATGTAACGGTCGACCCCGAGGATGCAGAAAGCAATGTCAGACGGATCATGGATCAGGCTTTGGCTGAGATTGCGGAGCGGCTAGAGGTGACAGTTCCGTTCCTGCGAGGGGATGAAAATGATCGGCGCACGGCAGGACAATTGATAGGGCGCATCTCAAGTCGCTCTAAGAAGGCCTTCTATGTCCGAATGGACGCCGCTGACCCGAACAGTGGATATAGGAAATATTCCGCCGCAGACGCCGCGATGGACTTAGTCGCCCCGCAATTGGTCGCCTGGGCAAACCGCGCCACTCACACCTTCAGCGCAAGTCCAGCCGAGGCGACCGCCATAATTGACAACTGCGAGGCGGCTTTGGCGGCATTTCAATGCGATGAGTGCGGGTTGCCAGTCTGGTTCTGCAACATTGCCGGCTCGGGAAACTTGGAATGCCGGTGTGGTAACCTGCAGTGGCGCCATAAGGCTTGAGCTGACGTCGTCGGAAAGATCGCGACTAGCCAATACTCGACGAACGCTCCCTTCGCTCAGTGGCCTCAGTCCTCATCTCTCCAAACGACCCGCCGCACGGTCCTTATTTCTGCAAGCCGCGTAACCTGAATGCCCTGCCGTTCCCGAGCCGACGGGTTTTGCGTCTCGGCGTGCATGTACTCGTTCTTGCTGCACCGTTTGCAACTCATTTTGCTCCCGACCAATTCAGCCTCGATGTCCCCGAAGATTTCCTTCAGATCACTCGGCAGATACCATCGTTTGACGTTGCACAGGCCGCAACGGACGAGGACGAGCTGCCCAATCTCATGGGCATTGCTGAGCTTCCATTCGCCACCGCGCTTTCGACGTCCACAAGTATCAGGCATGATCCAAAATAGGAACTCATTCCTCTCTTGGTCAATCAGTTCTTGACATTTACGTTCCCTTTTTGTTCACTGTCGACGTTGCGGCGTTTGGAGTGATCGCCATGGACCACATCGTGACACTGGACAGCCGCCAAGAGGCTGCCCTTCAAGCCGTCGCCGACAAGTTCGTTGCCGTACACAAGGGCAACGTGATGAAAGCGCTCAAAGAAATGATTGTTCTCAACGGTCGCCTTCAGGACCGCCTTGACACGCTCAATGCACCACGCCGCGCGACACGATAGGAGCGACCGCAATGGGCATCATGCATCTGGACGCGGCAGCCAAGGCCGAATTGCATTCTGAGGCGGAGAAGCTCATCGCCCGCTATGACAGCCCGCTTGAGACCGTGAAGGCTCTCATGGCCTACAACTGCGAGCTTGAGACCCAAATCCTCGCCATAGCTCACCGGCATCCGGGGATTGTCTCAATCGGCTATGACGAAACGCCGCCTGTTGTGGGGTGACAGCCGTGGACATGCGAACGGATCCAGTGCCGCCATGTGGTTATGACGCTGCGGACGAGTGGAGCGAAACCTTTGAGGAAGCTTGCCCCGAGGTCCTTGCGGCGCTTCGCAAAGCAGGTCACTTCGGCGAGAACCGACCCGAGGACGACGTTGCCCACAAGCTGGCCGAATGCGACCTGGAGGAGCTAACCGACGAGGAACTTGGCCTCTATGAAGAGCGCGTTCTTCCGCTTTTGCGTGTCGCCTACTACGAGCCCTACAGACTTGCCGAGGAGTACGCCGAACGGAGAGCGCCGGGCTACTACGATCCGCCGCGCGACCACCGGCAGCTTGAGTTGTTCGCGGCATGATGGGAGCCAGGTTTGCCAATGCATGACCTTATCGCTTTTATTGGAAGCAACTCTGCGCTTGTAGCGGCCAACCCGGCAGCCTTTGTCACGTTTGCCGTGTTGTTCGGAGGCGGTGGGTTTGCCGTGGGACGCTATTTCTTAACGGAGCGCATTGCCAATCTAGAAAGCCGAATTGCGCGACGCGATGAGGAAATCACAGACCTCAAGGCCAGACAGAAAGGGCCAGATCCGGAGGCCTCCACGGTGCCTCTATTCGAGATGACTGAGGTTCTTCCCCCTGCACCACTTAACTTCAACCGGCTTCTAGTCCAGCGGAAAGAAACCCTCCATGTCAGATAATTTGATCCCACAGCAGAAAGCACCGAAGCTAATCGTCGTCACGGCCTTCGACCGGGATGAGACCGGCGATCTTCAGCCTGTCTTTGGGCCTGCCGAACAGCAGACCGAGGATCGGGCGATAAGGACCGCGAAGGGCCTGGCAGGGAAGCATGCCGGCGTCATTGCGTGGTCTCGCGATGCCAACCCTTCGCTTGGTGAATACGGTGAGCCCACTACGCTCTTTGTGGGTGGCGACGTGCCGGACATGGAGTGAGGACTGGCCGGTCAGGTACCTAAGCAGGTGGGAGGAGCATGCTCTGCTCCTTGGCAGCCGCCTCGAATGCCCTGCGGACCTCCTGAGTGGGGACGTTGCCTTCCATTGCGGCCATGCAGGTCTCGACCGCCTGTTTCCACTTAGGGCCACGCTTGGTCCATTTCAGGAGCTGCTCGGCGGCACCCTCGACATGGCTGACCCCGAAGCGGATGCCAGGGCGGTCAGTCCTGACGTAGACCGGCGGGTTGAACCAATGGAGAGCCATGAGGGATTTCTAATGTAGGTCGGGGAAATTTGGTACAACTTTCCGAGACGAGTGGGCCTCCAACACGCCTGCGAAATGCTCGCCGTATCGTATATCGTGGCTGTATTGGCGGAGTCGGGGGACACAAATGAGTACTGATGCGTTTGCGGGGGACTTATATTTCGGTCTGGCCGGTCTCAGTGTTGAACAGCCATTGGTGTTCACGCGTGGCATATCACTGAAGAGTACGTATGCGTACATGATGGAGCCAGTGATCATGGCCTTTAAGCCGGCTGAGCCCGGCAAACCGCATTCGGGTCCCTGGAAGGAAACGCAGGGATTGGGTAGTCGGGAAATTACGGCGCAGTTACATGTACCTGAGGCAGCCGGAAAGGACACCAACGAGCGATTTCAGATCGCCAGCACAATCATCTTTTTATTGAGACTGTGGACCGACCCGCAGACGACGATGCCGGTTGCGTCAAACGTCGCCTTCGCCGAAGTCCCGGCTTCAAAGAGCGGCGCGGCGGCCTTGATACGCTTCGAAGACAGAAGACATTTCTTCTCTCTGCAACTCATTGAAGGAAAAAGACGGCCTGACAGCACTCGTCCGGTCACCGAGTACTTCGAAGCGACCCATACCTTGATGCGGGATAGTCCTGAGTTCCGGCTGGTCGCGAATGCGTTCGAAACGGGACAATTCATCGAGAACACTGCATTGGTCCTGGTATCCCTTTGGGGGGCCTTGGAGGCTATTTTCTCCCCATCTACATCGGAGCTTCGTTTCCGCGTTTCATCGCTGATAGCCGCATACCTGACTCCCCTTGGCGAAGAACGTCTCACGCTACAAAAGAAGATCGCAGCGCTGTACGACAAGCGGTCTGCCGCAGCTCATGGAAAGCCCAAGCATGGCAGCGACGACCTGCTCCAAACCTTCGAGCTAATCCGAAAGGTGCTAGTTAGGTTCATCCAGGATCGCAAAATGCCCACTAAGGATGAGCTTGAGGGCCGGCTTTTTGGGGTGAAACCGACGATTGCTAAGAAGCCGGGCAGCGCTCGCTGAGCGCCACGCTAGGGAAAGCTCTGGAATATTGGTAGAAATCTCTGAGCGGGGGATCGGATAACCGGCTCGCGCGAAGCCCTATGGCGACGGAAGTTTCACCGTCAAGCCGCACTCGCGTTCAGGGCTGCAAATCCCTTCCCGCTAAAACGCGAGAAGGTAGCCTTCCAAACCAGCGCGCTTCCTCGCTTGCACATACTCGGGTGCGAGGCACATAGCGACAGCGAACATAAAATCGTGCTTTCGCGTACAGATTTGGATCAACCCCTTGATTGTTGAGAAGTGGTGGTCCGCTAGGTCAGAATATGGCTCTGCTTCCAACAAAGCGACTGCCCAACCATCGTTCTCTATCGGAAACGGCAGACCGTGTTTTTTAATGGCGGCTATGCAGGCGCTCAATTGGAACGAGACCGAAATCCTCGCGGAGGGGTTGATCGAGTTCTTATCTAGGTCGTCAAACAAGGACTTCAGCCCAAGACCTGTGCTCAAGAGCATTTTCTCGAAATCAGCTTGCAGAAAGTCTCGTCGCTTTTGTCCTGCAGATTTGAACGGCCACATATCCTGAGTCCCACATTTGTCCGGGATCCAGTGACATACATGAAGAGCCGCCAACAGGCCTCGGATGGTTACGCAGCGTCACAGCGGAATTGTCGGCTAGCTGGCTCATTGAGCATTAGCTGACGATGGCTCCGTTAAACTACTCTCTCCAATCGGCGGCCCTTTGCTGCACGACATGCTATCCGCCATTGCCCGCAAGGACTACGACGACCGACGCCGCAGGCAGGCTCAGGGGATCGCAAAGGCGAAGACTGAGGGGAAGATGACGGGAAGGCCCGAGGACGCATGGCGGAATGATGCCCTTGTCGCCATGCTTCGCAAAGGTCAGAGCTGGAGTAGTATTGTCGCTGCGACCAAATGCTCTCGTTCGACGCTTGCGCGATTAGCTCAACGGATCAAGACCAACGAAATGACAGCTCAATGAAGGCGCGGCAATGGCTATGAGGCTGGGTACCATCAAGAAGTATTTGCGCCACCAGAGTATCATGCAGCGCAAGAGTACCTTCGCAAATGCGTTCGCTTCGGCACTGGCGCCATTCGATGAGTATTCGCCAGAGGCCGCAGCGGAAGCCATTCGCGACCTTGGGCAAGATCCCGAAGACGATCTCGTGTGCGCCTACTGTGGCCAGCCTGCAGCAACGTGGGATCACGTGTTCAACCGGGTAATCGGTGGCGAGTTCTCGGGGCACGGGCATCGGGTCCGCAATCTCGTGCCAAGCTGTCGGACATGCAACGAGAGGAAGGGGCAGAAATCTTGGCGGGAGTGGCTGCGGGTCTTGGCCCCCTCTGACGAGGAAACCCGGGTGGCACACTTTGAGAGATTTCTGAGTAAGGTGGCGATTGCCCCGTTCACGTTTGACGACATGAAGCATCAGGCGCACGACGAGCTGACTCGATATCTCGAAATCCGGGCTGAGGTGTTCAGGCTGATGAAGGAAGCAGATGACCTTGCCACCATCATCCGAAGCCCCGCGTCAGCGCCTAAGCAACCCGTCTAAGGGTAAGCCGAGACAGGCGGCTTCCGCGGCCTCGTCGGCGAGTGCCATCGCGTTACTTACACCAAGGACGTGGCGTCGACGGACAGCTTGTGGAGCCGCAGACGAACGGTACAGCTAACCTCTCCGACACCAACACGTCGCCAACATCGCGGCCATCGGCAAAGAGAGAGCCGCAGCTTCGCCCGTAGTTGCAGCCGTCTGTGCCCTCAGTCCCCGGCGGGCAGGAACACGGGATCATTTCCAGTTCGAGCTTCGCGGAAGCGATCAGCTCGGTGAGGCGCGCCTTGGCTCGACGCCCAAGGTCCGCTTCAACCTCACATCTTGGCTCGATGCTCTCGGGAGCATTGAAGCCGACCAACCGGGTTCCCTTCGCAGCACCGTCGAGGCGGATGGTGTCCCCGTCCGTTATGGTGAACTGTGTTCTTGCAAGCGGCACCCTCTCCGCTCCGCCTGACCTCGCGAACGACGGCATGCTTGGCCAAGTGACGTGGCCGCCCTTGACGACGAACGAATAGATCAGGGACCCGACGACCAATGCAAGAGCGATCCCAAAGGTTCTGACGAACCTGGCTGCCAAGTACCGCGCCTCGCGCGCAAGTGGACTTCGCCAGCGGTGCGGTCGCCAACGCTGCGATGGAGCCTTGTTCGGGCGAGGTTGCGACGGCGCGTGGGTGCTTGGCGGTGCAGGGCCCATGATTTCGTAGAGCTTTGTCCACTGCTTCGCGCTCAGCCGTGTACGTGGGCCGTACTTCACCAATCGGTCGCGCATGTCGAGGAGGAATTGGCGTTGCCATTGGCTAAGGTGGCCGCGAACAAGTGCAGCCTCTATACGGGACCTCAGATCGTCCTCGGGCTCCATTCCGACTGCCCCACTTCTCCTCCACAATACTGGGCAGCCGGCTGGGTGTGAATAGGGCGGAAATGATCACGGGTGAGGGGCAAATGCTTAGTCATCACCCTCTAGGGCAGCTCGGAACCTGCCTTCCTCAATAGCAGCCAGCCTAAAGCACCTTCTGGCCTCCTGAGGTGTCGCCTTATCAGCCAGAGCAGCAGTACATGCGCGCACCGCCAGTCGCCACTTCGGCCCACGGTTGGTCCACTGCAGGAGATGCTCGGCGGCCGCCTCGACGTTGCTGACCATGTAGGTCATACCAAACTGCGTCCCGCTCACAGGGACCGGAGGGTTGAACCAACGGGTGGTTGCCATCAGAGGTGACCTTGGACGACCCTGTGCAGATCGTCATGTACTCAATGTCGAGACCGCCGGCCGGTTACAGTCAGGTCGGGCAGTTCTTCGAGAAGCTTAAGAAGCGCCTCATGGCTCAAATAGCTGCCACTCCAATGTGGCCCCTTTAGCTCCCGTTGACCCCAATCCAGCTGCTCATGGTTTCGACCGTGATAGGCCTCAAAATGTCGGGCCACATCGCCGCCCTGGACGATATCTGTCAGGAAGCCCATACTGTCATTAGTGGGTTCAAGCCGATAGTTGGGCATCATTCCGCGCCCGGTTATCCCAATGCGGACGTAAACGGACCCGTGTCGCCTTTTGTAGTCATGCATGTTGTTAAACACGCCAAGGACATATTTGCGAGGTTCATCCAGCGTTCGAACCACGTCGAGCACCGTTGCGTTCTCAGGAAGTTTGACCCTAGCCATTCCATTCCCCTGTTTTGTGCCAAGCATATAGGAGTTCAGCTGGGCTGCCATAGGGAAGCCTTATTGAGGTTCCGAATATTAGGTAGAAACTTCTGAGCGGGTGATCGGATAGCCTGCTCGCGCTAAGACCCCCCTGCCCCCTCACGCGCGCCCCACACTATCTCCCGGACCGCTTCGGAACTCGGGGCGGCTTGATCAAGCTGGCGTCGGCAGTTCATGCGGGCAACAAGGCGGCTTCGTCGCACCGGACACGTTCCCCTACACTTCGGTAAGGACGAAGCGCCTGAAGGAGCTTCTGTTCCATGTCGCGGGCTTGGTACGGATCAGGCCATTTGCAGGTCTTGATGATACCCCATTGCTCCTTGAGCAATTCGAACGGGACATGTCGGTTCACGTCCCGGAGACGTTTGTCGAGGTCTTTTGCCCAACCTACCTTCCACACGTCTCGGTTCCCGAAGCGCATCAAGTATGTCACGGCGGGCCAATCGAACTGTGCCTCAACCAACTTGGACCACGCGTGTGGGACTGGCCCCGTGGTCGGAGGCCCACCCCAGACGGCTTCAATTCGTTCAGCTTGGGCGTCTCTTTGAGGGGACGATTTGACCAGCTCTTCGGAGGTTCGGAGTTCAGCCAGCCGGGCACACTGGGACGATGTCATCTCGACCACGTATAGCCTCGCTTTGCCAGGCAACTGTTCGCCCAACACGTCCACTATCTTCGGGCGGTCAATGAAGCGCCAAGCGCGGGTCATCGCAAACGCGACAGGCCAGCGGTCTACAGCCGGCACTTCGCCTTTCTTCGTTGGCCTTCGATACTCGCGACCGACCAACTCTCGTGTTGCGTATCGCTGGTTACCCACCTCAGCTATGCCCAGCAGTCTGGCACGATCCTCCGGTGCTGTTTCCGGACCGCCTGATCCGACAAAGACCACTCGGTCGCCAGGAAGTGCAACTTGTTCAAAGTTGGTCGCGCCACCCTGGGTTAAGGTCAAACAGGGCCAACTGTCCGACTAGAAGCCGAAGAACCATTTCGCGAAGATTTTCACGTCTATTCCCCCATGCCGGCGCCACGGTATCATAAGGTGTGCCATTTTCGAACCGGTTGGGACTGGTTCGATAAATGCCACTTGACCAGTCAAGGCGAACCGCAATTTAGCGAACCAGTCAAACCGAACTGAAGCGCCACAATGACATTCGTCCGAGCCTACCTCAGGGCCTCGACCATGGAGCAGGACGCAGGGCGCGCGCGGGGTGATCTTGAGGCATTCTGCCAAGAGCGGGGGCTGACCATCGCGGCCACCATTTGAGCCTCCGTGTTCCCCCTGTTAGGCTTCACACTTGATCATCCGCCTACGGTGCCGCCGAGGGCAGCGCAATAGACAACGGAGACTGACCGCTATGGGCAACACCATCATCACCTCAGCGACCGTCTGGGACACCTTCACAGTCGCCTGCTTCACGGTTGGGATGATCTGCTGGGCTATGCTGATCCGCGTCTCCGGAAAGGACTGACCGCTATGTATAAGCCATACAGCGACAGCATGACCTACAAGGGGGTCGCCTACCACGCCCTCCTCATTATCGACGGCAGCGGGGAGTGCACCGAGGTCGTCCGCCGCCGTCGGTTCAGAGCGAATTGGGAAGTCGCCCACGAGGCCACATTCCCCCTCCGGGACATCCCTAACGGTGACCGGCTCTCCTACCTCCAGACTCTACTCCACGGCTTCGCCTACAGTGACCAGCGAGGTGAGCGGCGGGAGCAATGGGACCAGCCGAAGAACTACGGGGCCAGCATGGGCGCCAACGATGACGGGTATTCCTACGCTGCCTCCCTGCATGTCCATGATGGCGGCAGGAGATGGTGCCATGAGTACGTCAGGGTCAGCCACAACGGCATGGACAACTCCAAGACTATCCACACGGCCTCGGTCCCCTACGACAGCCTCCGTGGCGTCGACAGGAACGAGTACGTGAAGGCCTTGCTCGCCAAAGTAGTCGACGCTGACCGAAGGCGTTCCCAGCCCGGACCAGAAGAGGCCAACAGGGAACGATACTCCGAGCGCGTGAACACGAGGAAGATCAAATGGTGACCCACCGCGATGGTCGAGGAGATGGCCGCTGAGTTCGGATCACCGCCGAGTCCGTCTGACGTCAATGACGAGCAGGTGTGAGAGGTCATCAAGATGCAGTAGGGGTGATGTCAAGGCGACGTGGCGGCCGTGGATGAGACGCGAAGCTGCCTGCCCTTGCCATTGCGACCTTGGCGTTGGCTTCCTTACACCTAGTGTTGGAGATCGTAGCGCTGCGCCATGCGGGGGCATAGCATCTGGAACTGATCAATAAGGGGCGGTAGGCCTGACGCGCAAGACCGGTCGTCTGGCAACGGAAGTTTCATCGTACGCTCAGGCTTGGAGCCGTAGAAGAAGCGAAGTACGCCGCTCTCACAGTTCGCGACAGTGCGCATGCGAGTGTTCATCTCGTAGGCTAGCTCTTTGGCACATTCTCCAACGGTCTTGGTACCACCGTTTCGGATAGTCTCCCCGCCTGGATCGCGCTCGCAATACTCCACTAGGTCAGGTTCGGTTACGATGCCCGACATACGCGCATTGCGCCCGTTCTGACCGGAACTCTTGGTTAGTGTTCCATTCCAGCCCGAGCAGGATGCCAGCGGGTAATCGCCGAATTTGCCATCTGGAACCCGGGCACTGCGGTTGATGTTGAAGCGCGCGATCTCCTCGTCGCTGAAGATGTACACTGTCTCTGCGGGCGTCCGGAACATGATCGCGAGAACGTCGGCTGGGACTTCGAAGCGCGTCATCAATTCTATTATGTCAGAAACCGCGAGTTGCGTGCCAGTGGCTCCGCCGCCAGTCATCTGGTGTACCCCGAGTTTGCCGTGTGCTTGGCGCTCAAGCCCGGCGAAGAATATAAGGGAGCAAGCCGACATGCAGCTCGCCCCGCTCGGGATCACGGTTGATAGCTTATGCTCGAAAACGTCGTCGGCGATGAGCAGGCCAGCATAAACGGACCCGCCAGGGCTGTCGAGCACGACAAGCCGCGCCTGCGGTGCATACTGAAGCGCGCGACGAAAGTTGAGCGCGTCTTCGGCATCAATCTCGCCGGACATGCGTATTACTGTCGGCTCGCTAAGGTCGACTGTGAACGGGCCGAAGCTGGGCGTTCCGGCGATAACCAGCGAGGAGAGCGAGCAAACAGCGACGAGAGATAAGAGGACGATAACAGCTAGCAGGCGCAAGGACGGTCTCACCACTACAGTAACTCAAGCTGACGGCGCCGACGACTATGCACCGCATGTCCGCAAGCGACAACAACCCAATGGAACTGGTCAGCCTTGTCGGTTGTGACCATCGACTGACCAATGCCCAAGCTAGGGTCCTTCGTACACATCATCAGCAGATTATGGCCAGCGGCAGCCGCGCGCGCCGAGGCGTACGCGCCGGCCTCCGGCTGCTGGGGCGCCTGAATGTCAAAGTTTGCGCCGGCCCAAGCCGCTTCCGCCCGAAGAGGGCGGACATCGAGCGGCGACTCGCAAGCATGGTTCCAGTTCCTCAATTCCGGCAGTGAGTAGGAGCTAGCAAGAAAACAAAGAAGTAATTTTCAAACTATCCAAATCACTGGAACTCTGGAACCAAGGGTAGATTAGCAGGCATACCATTGATTTTAGCGTATATTTACGGTTCCAGCATACTGCTAACTATGGAACCGTTCAGGAACTGGGGAACCCTGAATTGAGGATATAACCGCCAGCGTCTTTCCCGTTGATGTTCGCCGCCCCTCATAGTGGGTCTTTCGGGCTGAGTGATCCGACATCAACCAGCCTTCGACCTCTGAAACTGCCCACAGATCAACAGTGCGTCCCCCGGACAGCTTCGTCTTGTCCAGTTTGCGGTAACCAAGTTCATTCATGGCGGCGCGAACCTGCTTGAGGCTAAATTGGCTCTGGCCAAGGGGCGTGTTAAGCCATCGCATTACGTCGTTCAACGTGACCAGTTCTCCATCCCCAGAGCGCACGAGGTCCTCAATCTCCATGGCGGCAGAGGTTCGGCTTGATAAGATTATTTCCCGCTTCGCCTCGGTCATTGGCGGCCGGCTATTCGGAGACCAAGCCGAGATATCCATTTCTTGAAGCCAGGCCTTGAAACAGGCCGCTTGCTTCAACCCGATATCCCAAAGCAGCTCATAGTAAGGTTGCGGCATCTGATGAGCATCGATGCGGAACACCGCGTTTCGGCGATCATCTTTCTCCAGTGAGGCCGGGACTGCGTGGTTTGTCAAAGTGAAAATACCACGGGGTGTGCGGACGAGGTGCGAGCGGATGAATTTGTCGGAAGCGAGAACTTTTTCCGCGGTGACCCAAGGCTTGAAGCTGTTCGACACTTCCCATCTGTTGGCAGTTGCCATCTCCTCAATAACCAGCACCTGGCGATTGCCCAGAGCTTGTTTGTAGTCGGATGCGTGTAACCCGCAATCGTCGACAAAAACATTCGACTCGCCAAATAGCTCTTTTAGGAGTTTGGCGACGAACGACTTCCCAACGCCCTGCCCCCCAATAAGCGTTATGGCGCTCTCGATCTTGACCGAGGGCTTTTGCAGCAGATGGGCAAGGTATTTGTAAAGCCAGTCGCGCTCGTCGTGGTTAGGCAGCAAATAGTCGAAATGCTGTTGAATGACGGAGCAATTACCGGCTGCCGCGCTGACGCCCCCTGCTCGCCAACTATTGAGGACAAGCGTGCCGTTCTGGTCGATGATGAGCCTATGATCGCCAGGTACGTAGTCGATTAATTTTACTTTTGGCGACCGTCGATCTCTGATGAAATCCAAATGGGGCTTCGCGACACGGTGGGCATATTGGTTGTCGAAGGACTGGCGGGCCAACGCGGGTTCGTCGCGCGTTATGCACATGTAGGAGTCAGTATCCCCAGCAAGCACATACGACCTTTGCAGCTCCAACAGCTTCTCGTCTCCCCGTGCGAGCGCATAAGGAGATGCGATGTCTGACGCTTTGAATGGACACCGTTCGCAGGCGGTGCAGCCCAGGTCATTTTCGATGCTTGCGCAGGTTCTGGGCCTAGCTTCCGCCGCCTGCCGCAACTTCTTTGCAGTCTCTGCCTCGTTGTAGCGAGCTGGATCAAGAGCAGACAGTTCGTGGAAGCGAGTTTCTCCATCCTCACAGCGCGCTGCGATAGTTGCGGCAGCATACCATTCAGGCTCAGTGACCTGGTCTGGCGTAGAAGTAAGCCGCTGAAGGAAACCGCAGTGCCGTTCCGCCAGCTCAAAGCTGCCATCAGCCTCAGACTTCTTTGTGGGGGCTTGCGTCGTTTGTCGCGACTTTGATGGGATAGCCCCAAGGCCGATCAATGCCTCGAGTTGCTCGATCCGATAGCGGTCGCCGCCAGCTTCGGCAATTTGAACGGTGATGCTCGTTCCATATTTGTGATTAATGGCGCCAACCGGGCGGGTCACGCGAGCGAGGTCGGACACATTGTCCAACTTGCGATCCGAGGCTGCGAAGGTGCTTTGTAGCAACGAATGCATGCCCTTGAGAACCGACGATACGCGCGCTCGATCTTGTTGCGTTTCAATCCTAAACGGCTCATCAAAGAGATAGTGCAAATAGAGCCCACCTCCTGATCGGATAACCCGCGTCGGGTTTGGCAACGGAGATCGGGCAAGCAATTCCAGTGCCTCCCCCTCGCTCTCGGGGTAGTTCTTGGCCGCGTGTTTTCCAGTGTTCAGATCTACGTCGAACAAGACACCGGGGACGAAGCTGGTGTGCTCCGCCCTGCGATTGGGTTGGTCGAACAAGCACCAGCTCACATATACGTTGTCATGTTTGTCGACCTCGTTAGCAAATAGGCCCAGTTCGTCCGCTTCTTGCGGCCAGGCGAATGAGCGGCTGTTACCCTTAACTGAAAACACGCAGGCGAAGCCGCTCTGACCCAGCCAATTTTCATGGAAATGTTGGAGGTCGATCACTTGTCGTCTCCATCGTCATTGGTCAACCGGCTCGACAACTGAGCAATGTCACAGAACGGGATTTCCTGGACTGATTGATCCTCACAGCTCAATTCAAGAAGCTCGCTGCCAGCGTCCCACACAGTCTGGGTGTGGAATGGTCGTACGTGCCAGCGGCCGTCGTGTGACTGAAAAACGGCGTAAACGGTCCCATGAACTGTCGACTGGAAAGCGGGCTTAACTAGGCGGAACGCTGCGGCGCCACTGCGAAGGTCGTGCGTTACGAAAGTATCACTGCAAGACTTATTTGGGGTCCATCTGTCTACTACTCTTTGCTCCCATCGCAGCTTGCGCCCTATTTTGCTTGGTTTTGGAAATCTACCTTCCGCGCACATATTGCGAAGATTACGCTCTCCGATCCCTAATTTCTTGCACACGTAGTTAGTTCCAACGTATATATTGATTACCATCGATTTTGTTCCTAAATGAGTATTTGGTACTTCACTCAGGTAAGGCTTGATGCCGGTCACTACCAGCTACGGCCGCCAGGTCAGCGAACCACAATGACGCGATGCGATGATAGGAATATATGCCCCGTCTTGAAATCAGAAAAAACGACTTCATCGCGTTGATCAGTGGGGGCGATGTACCGCCGTGGAGATCCGTACCCACACGCACAATTGCCGGGATGTTGGGCGTCAGTTTGCAGGTAATGGCGAACTGGAGAGTTCGTAACTCCGGACCGCCAACCACCGTGCGACGCAAGGGGGCAGGGCACAAGACGTTCTACCGACTCGATGAGGCGGCCG
Source organism: Mesorhizobium sp. M0088 (assembly GCF_040322895.1). Lineage (NCBI taxonomy): Bacteria > Pseudomonadati > Pseudomonadota > Alphaproteobacteria > Hyphomicrobiales > Phyllobacteriaceae > Mesorhizobium > Mesorhizobium sp. M0088. The sequence continues at coordinate 132,327 of NZ_JAMYUI010000014.1, read as the reverse complement.
TATGGGCATCGGACGGCATACTGGTGCTGTGGGAAATCAATAGAGATTGGTTGAAAGGCAGGGGTCTGGCAGTGCACGGTGAAAGTAGTGAAGCTAGCACCGCCTGGCTGATAGCCTCCGCTGACAGCTTGCTCTGAGCGCAGGCCACGACCCATATAGCCACGCCCAGGAAAATGCCTCAGGAGAACCGATCGGCGGCACCTCACTGCATCGCAATGCCCTGAGCAGCCGAGGTGAAATGATGCTTTTTGGTGCCACGAGTTAGTGTGCGTATCGCGCCGTAGTCGCGGTATGCGCTGTCGAGACTCGCAAAGGACCTGTCACACGGAGCGCATAAGACTGGTCCGTTTACACCATACGTTTTGACTACTAGTTTGGCGCACTGATTTGGGGGGAAACGTGGCAGCGAACGCGGGCAATAATTCTGATCTGAATTTCACTGCTGAACTATTTCGTGCGGCTGACAAGTTGCGTGGCAACCTGGAGCCATCCGAGTACAAACACGTCGCCCTCGGCCTGATCTTCCTCAAATATATTTCGGACGCCTTCGAGGGCCAGCACACGAAGCTGGAAGCGGACGAGTATGCCGACGCGGAAGACCCTGAGGAGTATCTGGCTGAGAACGTGTTCTGGGTGCCGAAGGAAGCCCGCTGGTCATTCTTGCAAGCCAACGCCAAGCGCCCGGAGATCGGCAAGCTGATCGACGAGGCTATGGAAGCCATTGAGAAGGCTCCCTCAAACGAGGGGTTGAAAGGCGTTTTGCCGAAGAACTACGCACGCCCGACGTTGAACAAGACCATGCTGGGTGAACTGATCGACCTGTTCTCCAACATCGGCATGCACGACAGCACTGATAAGGCAAAAGACCTATTGGGGCGGGTCTACGAGTATTTCCTGTCGGGTTTCGCCGGTTCCGAGGGCAAGCGCGGCGGCGAGTTCTTCACGCCCCGCTCAGTCGTGCGAACGCTTGTCGAGATACTCGAACCCTTTAACGGCCGAGTCTACGATCCTTGCTGCGGTTCGGGTGGCATGTTCGTGCAGTCGGAAAAGTTCATCGAGGAGCATGGCGGGCGGCGGGACGACATCGCCGTATACGGACAGGAGATCAACCACACGACGTGGCGGCTGGCAAAGATGAACCTTGCCGTACAAGGGATTGACGCCGACATCCGCTGGAACAATGAGGGCAGCTTCCATCGGGACGAAATGCCCGACCTGAAGGCCGACTTCATCCTCGCCAATCCGCCGTTCAACATTTCCGATTGGGGTGGCGAGCGCCTTACCGATGATGTCCGTTGGAAACACGGCATACCGCCGAGGGGCAACGCTAATTTCGGCTGGCTCCAGCATATCCTGCATCACCTCGCCCCACGCGGCACGGGGGGCGTGGTATTGGCCAACGGTTCCATGTCCTCCCAGCAGTCCGGTGAGGGCGATATTCGCAAGGCGGTGATCGAGGCTGATCAGGTTGACTGCATGGTGGCCCTGCCGGGGCAGTTGTTCTTCTCGACTCCAATCCCGGCCTGCCTGTGGATACTGGCTCGGAACAAGAGTGCCAACGGCCATCGCGACAGACGCGGTGAAATCCTTTTCATCGACGCCCGCAAGCTCGGCTTCATGGTGGATCGAGTGCGCAAGGAGTTCAGCGCCGACGACATTCACACGATTGCTGGGGCTTATCATCGCTGGCGGGCAAAGCCGGAAACGGGGGAAGCCAATGGCTGGGCTGACTATGCCGACGAAGCCGGGTTCTGCAAATCCGCCACGCTGACCGAGGTTCGCGAGCACGGCTATGTGCTGACGCCGGGACGTTATGTCGGCGCGGCAGACATTGAAGATGACGGCGTTTCGTTTGCCGAGAAGTTCGAAGTCCTAAGGGATCAGTTGCAGGCGCAATTTGCCGAAGGGCGAGCACTAGAGGAACGGATCGGAACGATTTTTGCTGGCGTGGGCGAAAATGGCTGAAGCTCTATTCCCCGTTCATCGGTCATGGGTGACTAGTACGCTGGGTGACGTTGCGGCGCTTGGTGGCGGGAATGTGCAAACTGGACCGTTTGGAAGCCAACTGCATGCATCAGACTACGTGTCGTTCGGCATTCCTTCGGTGATGCCCCAGAACATTGGCGACAACACAATCTCGGTGGAGGGGATAGCTCGAATACGGGTGGAGGATGCCCAACGGCTCTCGAAGTATCGTCTGCGAGTTGGCGACATCGTATACAGCCGGCGGGGTGATGTTGAGCGGCGGGCGCTGATCCGGCCGGAAAATGATGGTTGGCTTTGCGGAACAGGCTGCTTGCGAGTGCGCTTTGGTAAAGGTCATGTCGTGCCAGAATACGCGGCATTCTATTTGGGTCACCCGTCAGTGCGCGCTTGGATCGTTCAGCATGCAGTTGGGGCGACAATGCCCAATCTCAACACGAAAATATTGTCTGATCTGCCATTCGTTCTTCCTCCAACACGCGACCAGCAATCTATCGCCGAAATCCTCGGCTCTCTTGACGACAAGATCGAACTGAACCGGCGCACCAAAGAAACGCTGGAGGCAATGGTGCAGGCGATATTTCGCGACTGGTTTGTCGATTTCGGCCCGACTCGCCGCAAGATCGAGGGCGCAACCGATCCAGTCGAGATTTTGGGCGGTCTTGTGGCCGATGCTGATCGTGCGCGGCAGTTGGCCAATCTCTTTCCAGCACTACTCGGGGACAATGGGCTGCCGGTGGGATGGAGAATTGGCCGTCTAGACGATATCGCTAACATACATATGGGCGCTTCGCCTAAAGGGGATACTTACAACGAAGAGGGGATTGGGACACCTCTTGCGAATGGCCCGGTCGAGTTCGGGGACTACTTTCTGATTAAGAGAAAGTGGACTACGTCGCCAACGCGCCTTTCCCAATACGGCGACTACATTATCTGTGTGAGAGGATCGACCACTGGGCGTCGCGTGTTCGCTGATGGGGTGTATTGTCTAGGGCGCGGTGTCGCAGCGATCCGTGGCCGGGATGGACAACAGGACTTCGTCAACGCAACTATCGACACATTTATTGATGTGCTTTTGCAGAAGACTACCGGTTCAGTTTTTCCAAACCTGTCGGGCGACGACATTCGAGGTTTTGCATGCTTGGTTCCGCCTAGTGCCATTGCGAATGAGTTCTCCTCTTTTGCATCTCCTTTGCGGTGCAGAGTATGGCACAACGTCGAGGAGGTGACCGTTCTCGCCGAAACTCGCGATCTCCTTCTCCCTAAACTCATGTCAGGCGAGATCACCATTCGAGATGCTGAGCAGCGACTGGAGGCTGCACAGTGACCGTGCAGGGCGAGCAGATAAAGAAGCACGCAGTCGAGCGGCTAGACCGCGAAGCTGCCATTCATGTCTCCGGACACCAGAATGTGCATGCACGACGCTACGTCATGCCGAAGACGGGTAGTGCCGGGGTCGAGATTATGGTGGTCGTAAAAGGCGATGCCTTGCAGCTCTGGTGCGAGGCCGACGCTCTGGATCGAACCGGCGCATCGGGACTTGGAGGTGAGTTTCGGCACGGCAGCGAAACCTATGCCGTGCCCAGCCCTACCGGAGCTATGCGCTACGGCCGCCACACCGCGTTGAAAACCATGACCCACCTTCATCGCGGCGACGCATGGCGCTTTGTACCCAAGACCCTCGGCGAGCTAGACCGCATTCTTGATGCCATCAAAGCCTAGTCGGCTTTCCAATCACTCCTTGAGACATCCCACCATGTTGATCCGCAGCATTCTTGAAAAGATCGAGGAAAAGCAGCTCTTTGTCCCGGCTTTTCAGCGCGAGTACGTTTGGAAGAAGCGGGATGCCAAGCTTCTCATCGGGTCGATGCTTAAGGGCTATCCGACCGGAACGATCCTGACCTGGGACACCAATCACCCGCCGGAACTCAAGGGAGATCACGTCTATGACCCAAAGCAGGGCACCGTCAAAATCCTCCTCGATGGGCAGCAGCGCGTCACCACGCTCTATCTGCTGATCCGGGGTGAACTGCCACCCTACTATACGCTTGACGAAGTCACCGATGATACGCGGGGGCTCCATGTCAATGTCGAGACCCTAGAGCTTGAGTATTTTCAGAAGCGGATGGACGCCGATCCGCGCTGGCTGAACGTCACTGACATCTTCAAGAAGAATGTTCGCGCGAAGGACGTGGTGCGAGCGCTGGAGAAGGCTGGCCGAGAGTTGACGAAGGCAGAGGACGATCAGATCGACGATAACTTTGCCGCCGTGCAGGCTATTCTCGAACGCGATTTCCCAGAGCAGAATATCCCGGTGAGGGCGTCGCTGCGAGAGGCAATCGATATATTCTACATCGTCAATGCGGGCGGGGTGGCGCTTACGGACGCCGAACTCGCGTTGGCGCAAATCTCAGGTTACTGGCCACAGGCACGTGAAGCGTTCAAGGCGAAGCTGGAGGCGCTCAAGAAGAATGGCTTCGTATTCAAGCTGGATTTCGTCGTCTTCGCCCTGCTCGCTATTTTGCACCAGGGCGGCTCCGAGATGCGCAAGCTGCATTCTGAAGACAACAACGACGCGATCCGGGCAGCATGGAAAGCGCTCGATGCCAAGGTCTTAGATTATGTTGCGAACCTGCTACGCGACCACGCCTACGTCGACCACACTGATGAAATCAACTCGATCTACGCGCTGATCCCAATCGTCGCCTATTGCTTCCAACGTGACTGCAAACTGAGCCATACCGATATTCAGAAGGTGGTGAAGTGGTTCTACTATTCGCAGGTTCGTCGGCGCTACGTGAGCCAGCTTCCCCAGCGGCTTGATCATGACCTAAAGATTGTCGCGACATCCGACATGCCGTTCGACCGCCTCCTGGACGTGATCCGTGAGGAACGAGGTGGAGCGATTTCGATTGCCGCCGATGAGTTTGTGGGCAGCGCTATCCAGCATCCGCTGTTCGGCCTCGTGCGCTGGCACCTTAAGAGCAGAGGGGCGAAGTGCCTTACAACCGGCGTATCCATTCATCACCCCATGGGTGAGAAGTACAAACTGGAGTACGACCACATCTTCGCCTTCGCCAACCTCAAGGCTGAGGGGTATGGCATGGAGAACCGGCTGAAGTACCAATTGGCGCAGGAGCTGACCAACCGGGCCTTCCTGACTCAAATCGCCAATCGGTCGAAAGGTAAAAAGGAGACCGAGGGGTATTTGGCCGCGGTGGCCAAGAACCAGTCGAAAGCTCTTTCTTTGCAATTGATCCCGGAGGACCAAGAACTCTGGCAAATCGAAAACTATGAACTCTTCCTCAAGACACGTCGCAAGATGTTGGCGGACAGCCTCAATGCCTGGCTTGAGGGTCTGGCCGATACGAGTGCCGTTTCCGAAGGCATTAGCTTGGAGGATTTGATCGGCGAAGGTGAGAACGAAGACGTCGAGTTCAAGGAAACGCTTCGCTGGGACATCCGTCAAGGGAATGTGAACAAGGACCTCGAAGGCGTCATAATGAAGACCATCGCCGCGTTCGCCAATTTGCAAGGCGGGACGCTAGTGGTCGGCGTGGCTGACGATGGCTCTATTTCCGGCCTCGACAACGACTACAAGAGCATGGGCGGGGGTGATCGCGACAAGTTCGAACTGCACCTAAAAACTCTCGTCATCAATGCCTTTGGCGAGGCTTTTGGTGCGACGAAACTCAAGGCCTCCTTTCCGATAATCGATGAGAAGGAAATCTGTCGGATCGATGTCGCGCCGGCCAACAAGCCGATTTACCTCAAGATCGCGGATAAAGGTGGAGTGCCCATGGAGCGTTTCTACGTTCGAAACGGCAATTCCTCCCGCGAGATGGCAGGCGAGCAGGCGCTCATTTACATCAAGGAGCGTTTTGTCTGATGCCTCAGGGCGACGGGATAGACATCGTCTACCAGCAGGTCGAGACCGGCTATGCGCCGTCGGGCTTCCGCGAGAACGTCGTGGAGAATGCCGCCGTAGCCATATTCGAAGAGCTTGGCTACATCTACGCGCCGTCCAGCCAGATCGCGCCTGACGGCTCCGCCCCCGAGCGAGATGCCTATTCTGACACTATCCTGACTTCTCGTCTGAAGGCAGCGGTGGGCCGTCTGAACCCGACCATCCCGGCCGAGGCCCGCGCATCCGCGATCAGGCAGTTGTTCGTCACCGAGACTCCATCACTAGTCGAGGAGAACCGGCGTATCCATCGGCTACTCACCGAAGGTGCCGATGTTGAGTTCGTAGTGGCCGATGGGGAGATCAGGGGCGATAAGGTATGGCTGATCGACTTCGACAATGTGGACAACAACGACTGGCTGGTGACGAACCAGTTTACGGTGGTCGAGGGCCGCCACAAGCGCCGCCCTGACATGGTGGTGTTCGTCAACGGCCTGCCCCTCGCCATCATCGAATTAAAGAACGCTGGTGACGAAACCGCCGACATTGGCGCTGCCTTCAATCAGCTCCAGACGTACAAGGCGCAAGTGCCGTCCCTGTTTCGGACGAACGCGGTCTTGATCGCTTCGGATGGTGTTCTGGCTCGGATAGGGTCGCTTACCGCTGACGAGGAACGGTTCATGCCGTGGCGGACGGTGACGGGAGCTGATGGCGATTTCACACCCCACGGCCCTCGCGAGATGGCGACGCTGCTGCGTGGCGTGTTCGACCGCAAACGGTTCCTCGCCTTGCTGCACGACTTCATCGTGTTTGGCGACAAAGGCGAAGGTCCGTTCAAGATCATCGCCGGATACCATCAGTTCCATGGGGCAACGAAGGCGCTCACCAGCGCCATCGAGGCGGCGAAGCCTGACGGTGACCGCAAGATCGGCGTCATCTGGCATACGCAGGGTTCGGGCAAAAGCCTGTTGATGGCATTCTTCGGTGGGCTGATCGTGAGGTCGAAGGCGCTGGAGAACCCGACGCTGGTTGTGTTGACCGACCGCAACGACCTTGACGACCAGCTGTTCGGGACGTTCAGCCTGTGCCGCGACCTGATCCGCCAGACGCCCGAGCAGGCAGACAGCCGTGATGAGCTTCGTCGGCTGCTCAACCGCGCCTCCGGCGGCGTGATTTTCACAACGGTTCAGAAATTCTCGCCTGAGGTCGGGGAGGAGAGCTTTCCCGTCCTGACCGACCGTCGCAATGTCATCGTCATGGCTGACGAGGCACATCGAAGCCAGTACGGTTTTGACGCCAAGCTGGACAAGACCTCGGGCAAGCGTCGCTATGGCTACGCGCATTACATCCGCCAGGGCCTGCCCAACGCTTCCTTCATTGGCTTCACCGGAACCCCCATTGAAGCCGACGACGTAAACACGCCTGCGATATTCGGTGAGTACATCGACATTTACGACATCAGCCGCGCCGTTGAGGATGGCGCGACGGTTCCGATCTTCTACGAAAGCAGACTTGCCCGTATCGAGCTGAACGAAGATGAGAAGCCCCGGATCGACGCCGAGATCGAGGCGATCCTCGAAGACGATACGCTCTCCGAACAGGAGAAGCAGAAGGCCAAATGGGCGACCGTCGAGCGGCTGGTTGGATCGGAGAAGCGACTATCGCTGATTGCAGCCGACATGGTCGAGCACCTAGAAGCACGCATCGCCGGTATGAACGGCAAGGCGATGGCGGTGTGCATGAGCCGCCGCATCTGCGTTGACCTTTATAAGCATATCATCGCACTACGGCCGGATTGGCATTCCGATGACGATGCCAAGGGCGCCATCAAGATTGTTATGACCGGGTCAGCATCCGATCCGCTTGACTGGCAACCGCACATCGGCAGTAAGAAGCGGCGCGATGCGCTTGCCAAGCGGGCGCGTGATCCCGAGGACGAAATCAAGCTGGTGATCGTGCGCGACATGTGGCTGACAGGCTTCGACGCGCCTTGCATGCACACTATGTACATCGATAAACCCATGCGCGGACACGGACTGATGCAGGCCATCGCTCGCGTCAATCGGGTGTTCAAGGATAAACCAGGTGGGTTGATTGTTGACTACATCGGCATCGCCCAAAACCTCAAAAACGCGTTGGGCGAATACACAACTTCCGATCAGGAAAAGACAGGCATTGATGAGGAGGCGGCTGTTGCCGTCCTGATGGAGAAGCATGAGGTCGTGCGAGGGATGTTCCACGGACATGACTACCGTTTCGGCGTCCTCGGCCAGCCCATGCAACGCCTGGTGGCGCTGGCTGACTCCATCGATTGGATCCTCGCGTGGCAAGAGCGGGAGGCTGCGAAGGTTTCGGGCGCCGACGACAAGAAAAAGGCGCACCGACGCTATCAGGATGTGGTTCTGGAGCTGAGCAAAGCGTATGCGCTGGCGTCCGCTAGTGACGAGGCCCGAGCGATACGGGATGAGATCGGCTTCTTTCAGGCAGTTCGTGCCGCGCTCGCCAAGACGACGGCGAAGGGCAAGATGTCGGATCGGGCCAAGACCTTTGCGGTTGAACAGCTACTCAATCAGGCCGTCGCTAGCGCAGAAATCGTGGACATCCTGAAGGCTGCGGGTATCCAGACCCCAGACCTGTCGATCCTATCCGAGGAGTTCCTTGCCGAAATCCAGCAAATGGAGAGGAAGAACCTCGCTCTGGAGGCTTTGAAGAAGCTGCTCAACGGCGAGATCAGCAGCCGGTCGAGGTCGAACGTCGTGGAGACCAGGTCGTTCTCGCGGCGTCTTGAGGAAGCCGTGGCCCGATATCATGCCAACGCGATATCGACCGTTGAGATGATCCAAGAACTGATCGCACTGGCAAGGGACATAAAGGCGTCAGCGGCTAGAGGTGAGGAGCATGGGCTATCTCCGGAGGAGTTAGCCTTTTATGACGCCCTTGCCGAGAACGAGAGCGCCGTCGAGGCGATGGGTAGTGAGAAGCTAAGGGTGATCGCTCACGAACTTGTCGAGCAGATGCGAGGCTCTGCAACGGTCGACTGGCACCACAAGGCAACCGCCCGCGCCCGTATGCGCATTCTTGTAAAGCGCATCCTTAAGAAGTACGGCTACCCGCCCGATCTTGAGCAGGAAGCTGTGCAGACCGTCTTGGCACAGGCGGAGGTCATGTTAAGGGAGGTTGCGGCAGCACATTGACGCAATAGAGATTGCTCGTGGCGGGCACCTGCGGAATATCGCGACGGCACTATCATAGCGGGTCAAAAATCAAATTTTTTTTCGCAGGAAATTTAGAACCACTCCCGCGCCGCCCCACACTCCGGCAGAAAAAGCCTGTACTCCTTCCGCGCGGGATAATCCATTTGACCGCAAAACGTGCTCAATTCAAAATTCAGCCTGCCGCCAGTTTGTTTGCCTGAAGCGATCTGAGCGGTTTTGGCGAGGTTCGCTTCCTGCTGCGTAGGTATCAACGTGGGTAGGTTACCAACCTGCCAGGCTAGGTCATTCCCACTGCTCAGCACGAAGTTCCTGAAGACGGGCTGGTGAAACACTTGGAACAAAATCGACTGACGTCCGGCGCTCTCCTGCGTGAGTAACGTCCATCCTAACCGCACCGACAAGATCCACGCCTCTCGCGAGCCTTTCAATAAGTTCGTTTAACCGCGCCGCGAACCCGAGGAGGAGGGCGGTTGCGGCTGGGCATTGATGCGTGGAGACGTTGGTGACGAGTCTATCGAAGTCTTTGATCCATATTATCTCGCCTTCACTGCGATGGGCTCCGTAGGCGCCCGTCGTCGCCCTGTTAAAATAATCCCATGTGAAATCGTTCCGAAAAAGAATTCTGTGACGGCCTCCTAAACAACGGACTTCAACATTCCCACTCTGATTGCGACAAGTGTCGATGAAGACACGAGGTTTTCGTTTTCCATCCAAGATAGCCTCACTCCAGCTGGTTGGATCGAGGAGTAGGTCCACATGGGCTTCGTGAACGCCGTAGTCAAAATTTTCCTCAAGCATCCATTGTGGTATACGCCTTTGGAGGATCGGTGAGTGTTGGAATTGCTTCCTAGCCTGGGCGAGATAGTCTGCACTCGATATTGTGGGTTCAGAGATCGGTGACATGGTGTGCATGCTTCCATGTGGAGGAGTCAGGTTACGTTTGTGACGCAGCCGCCGTTCGACGGCGCATCGGGTTTCAAGCGGCTTGACGCTATCTCTTAGAGAGAGCATTGCGCTCGAAGCGCCTGACGATGTGCTGATATGACTCCGGAGCTGTGTAGCCGGCATCCGTCACCAATTTGGCAGCGCGTTTCATAGCATCAATCGTGGGTTCGATTGCCTGGAAGGCGTCGTCCTCGTAGTGAAGATCCAGCTCCGAGGCGAGTTCGCGCAAAAGTTCGTTCAGCGCGTTCGCTGTCGTGGGGTCGATTTTCATTTTGGAATTCCTTTAAGGGGCAACCGGCTGTGCCAAAGCTGCCACGAAGTGATTTATGGGTATCTTTTGGTTGCTTAAATACTGTTTACGATACATAAGGCGCAAAGACAGTGCGTTCAATGAGGCTGCTAACTTTATTTTGGGGCTGCCATGCCGACGACCGACTGGGAAAAGCTGATCAGCAATCTGTTGAAGGCAGAGCTGAAGCTGAAAGGCGTGACCTACGCCGAGCTTGCGGACAAATTGGCCGCTCTTGGAGTCGATGAGAAAGAAGCCAATATCCGCAACAAATTGGCGCGGGGTCGTTTTAGCGCAGTCTTTCTTGCGCAATGCCTGAAAGCCGTTGGCTCAGAACGCTTGCGGCTCGACTAGTGGCTGATATTCCGTTTAGCATCAGGCTTCACACGGAGCGTGCCGCAAAGGGTTTCCTCGCAGCCCCTGACGCGCAGACGGCGGTTCGTGTGAAAATGCGGCATCCCGCGTTACCCATCGGACGGTTTTGAGCAGATAGTGGGCCGTTGGCAGTATCCAGGCACCACCGCTTACCGGATACGGCACAGCCGCTGTTTCTCGTCCACAATGGCGTCAGGTCGCCAACACCTTCGAGATAGGGATGACTTTCGTCCCCGACCATCTAGGAGGCAGCACGGGCGCATCGGTGCCTCCGGCCCATTATAGAGGACGGTTACGTTCCCAGCGGCGAAATCATTACGAACGAAAATCAAGTGATCTGCAACACCCTCACCCAGCGTGAACGCCGGGCCGGCGTTCGGACGACCCGTTGCCTTAATCTGCACCGATCGACCGTCTGCCGCGTGCCCGTCAACACCAGGCGTCGGCTTTCGGCATAACGTTATTCCGAATGCTTCGGCCACCACCGGTTCGCCCAACGTCGCCCACCAGCTTACCATCAAGGGTGAAGGTCAGCGCCCTCACCGACTCGGGCAGGGTGATCATGGGTTCCTCTCGATGGTGGCAGCTTTGCCGCGATGCGGACGACGACGGATCTTGCGAAGCTGCGGGGCTAGCAAAGGTCCCTCCAAATTAAACCGCAAGAACGCGCCAGTCACCCACCCCCTCCACGTTCCAGCACTAGTCGGAAGTGATGACGTTTTTAGTGGGTATAGGGAGCGGAATTTTCTCAACGGCCTTCGCGACAGTCTCGATGCTAAAGTGGCGGTATCCGCCGGCTGCAGACCTAGTGGCATGGCCTTGGATATGATCTGCCAAGCTATCCTGGATGTCGGCATCAACAGCCTGAGATTTCCACCAATGGCGAAGGGCGTGGTTTGGTGCCTTGCGCGGATCCGAAAATCCTTCCTCGCGTATCCAAGATGCGAGGTGGTTTGTAACGCCCTTTGAGGCATGCGTCTTTGTCGGCTTGCCGGAAGAACGCCGATAAAAGAGGGGGCCATTACCTTGCTGCTTGACGAACTCGAGGAAGCCGGCTGCGACAACGGCGGAATGAATTGGAACGGTGCGTTCCGAACCCTCGTTCTTTAGTGAACCTCCGTCAGGAGCAGGCATTATTCGCATCACGTCAATATCGTCTTCTCGGGCTATCGAACTCCCCCAAAGTTGAGCGATTTCACCGATCCTGGCGCCGCTGGTGGCGGCAAGCCAAACCAACCAACGTCTCCGAGGCGTTCCTTTTTGTTCCGCTATCGATAGAAGGCGACCAACTTCCTCCGTTGAATAAGGCAGCATCCTCGTGCCAGCCTTGTTCGCCGTCGCGGCGCGAATGCCGATTGCTGGGTTTTCGGAGAGCAGCTTATTTGCGATGGCGAAGACGTATAGGACGTTGAGAGCTGCCAAGTACGATCCGTTGATGGTCTTGGCCGACAAGCCGGCCGCAACCAACCCATCTTTCCATGAGACTACGTCAGTCTCCTTTATGCGGCGGGCATCCTCATGGCCGACGTGGCTTTGCAAGGATTTGATCGCGGTGCGCCAGGTCGTCTGTGTGCTGGCCGCTGGAGAGCGCTCACTAGCCCATTTGTCGAACAAGGCTTGGAGAGATACTAGCCCGGTTTGAACGAAGGCCGGGAAACGGTCAGCCCTCGGATCGGGTGAGTAGTCGCCGTCGGCATTTCGCTTGAGCGCGTAAGCAGCGTCGGTTACGGCCTGATCCACGGCCATCAGCAGCTTGTATCGGCTTGCTATGTCGATCAAAATGGCATGAAGACCCAACACCCACGAGACCAGACCGCCAAATCGCCTTTCGAGTGCGATTGAATTCGTCGATGGGGGCAGCGAGTTGACGCCTTCCGTGAGATCCTGCCCAAAAACGGACGTAGCCACGTCGTTCTCTTGCGGAAATGAAAAGCCAATCGGAGGGAGGTTCTCCAATCGTCCTTCACGCGCTGCTCGATTGAGAGCTTTGAACGAGGACCAATCTCTAGGTGTGCCTGGGTTTTCCTGAAAGCTTTCGACAAACAGCCGATAGATTTCTCCTGACAATGCTACGATTTGCCGTTGGGAAAGAGCGACCTGCCCGGCGCGAAGTGCCTGATAGGCTCGCTCCAACTGGGCCACGGCTATGCTGGTGCGCACCTTCGCAGCTAGCTTGCTGCTTGTCCCAAGCGAAAAGCTGACGACCTCCCCCAACTTCGGTTGGATGAACAGCTGTGGGTCGGTGTTATTTTTTGGAAAATGCAATACGACGCGTTCGTTCTGGGCGATCCTCAAAATATCTGCCGGAACTCGCCTGCGGAACTGAAGGACAGTCGAATTGAGTCGTCTTGTGGGGGAAGTCATTTGAATGACCATGTACATCACCTTTGTGTAGCAGTCGATGACCCGGAAACCTAAGGTTTCCGGGAAATCAAGAGCTTACAAAGGGATTGGTGCCCAGAAGAGGACTCGAACCTCCACTCCTTGCGGAACACGGACCTGAACCGTGCGCGTCTACCAATTCCGCCATCTGGGCTGGTGCGGGCTCATGTAAGCGGGCAAGCGATTGCTGTCAACGCGCTTTTTTCGCAGGTGCTCCGTTCGCCGGCTCAGTCGTCCAGCACTTCCTTCGAAGCGACGGTGGAATCGGCGTTGAGCTGGTAGATGACCGGCACGCCGGTGCCGAGTTCCAGCTTGACGATCTCCTCGCCCGACTTGCCGTCGAGCGCCATGATCAGCGCGCGCAGCGAGTTACCGTGCGCAGCGACCAGCACGGTGCCGCCGCGCAGCACATGCGGCTGCAGGTCGTGCAGGTAATAGGGCCAGACGCGGGCGCCGGTGTCCTTCAGGCTTTCGCCGGCGGGCGGCGGCACGTCGTAGGAGCGGCGCCAGACATGCACCTGCTCCTCACCCCATTTCTTGCGGGCGTCGTCCTTGTTGAGGCCGGAGAGGTCGCCATAGTCGCGCTCGTTGAGTGCCTGGTCGCGGGTGGTCTTCAGATCGCTCTGGCCGACCGCGTCGAGGATGTGCTGGCAGGTCTTTTGCGCCCGGATCAGCGCCGAGGTGAATGCGATGTCGAATTTCAGGCCGCGCGCCTTGAGTTTTTGCCCCGCGGACTTGGCCTCGGCGTGGCCCTGCTCGGTCAGGTCGACGTCGCGCCAGCCGGTGAACAGGTTCTTCAAATTCCATTCGCTCTGGCCGTGGCGCACGAGCACGAGGGTTCTCGACATGTTTGCTCCTACAAGGTGTGGATGGTCCGCCTCAGCTCAAGCCGAGCACGTCCCGCATCGAATACAATCCTGGCTTCTTGCCGCGCGCCCACAAGGCGGCCTTGACGGCGCCGCGGGCGAAGATGGCGCGGTCCTCGGCATGGTGGGCAAGCGTGATGCGCTCGCCGGTGCCGGCCAGCATCACGCTGTGGTCGCCGACGACAGAGCCGCCGCGCAGGGTGGCAAAGCCGATCGAGCCTGTCTTGCGCACGCCGGTGTGGCCGTCGCGGACGCGTACCTCATTGCCTGAAAGCTCGATACCACGCCCGGCGGCGGCGGCTTCGCCCAGCAGCAGCGCTGTGCCCGATGGCGCGTCGACCTTGTGCTTATGGTGCATTTCGAGGATCTCGATGTCGAAATCGTCGGCATCGAGCGCGCGTGCCGCCTGCTCGACCAGCACCGCCAGCAGATTGACGCCGAGGCTCATATTGCCCGACTTGACGATCGTCGCATGGCGCGCCGCCGCCGCGATTTTCGCATTGTCGTCGGCCGTGCACCCGGTCGTGCCGATGACGTGAACGATGCGCGCCTGCGCCGCATAGCCCGCGAATTCGACCGTCGAAGCAGGCGTGGTGAAGTCGAGCACGCCGTCTGCCTTGGCGAAGACCGGCAGCGGATCGTCGCCGATCGGCACGTTGATGATACCGATGCCCGCCAGTTCGCCTGCGTCCTTGCCCAGATAGGGCGAACCCGCCCGCTCGACCGCGCCGATGACCCGCGCGCCGGGGATGGTGTGGATGGCGCGGATCAGCGTCTGGCCCATGCGGCCGGCAGCGCCCACCACCACCAGGCCCATATCGCCTGCTTCGCTCATGTGCTCCTCACAGCAGTCTTCTTCGCACGCGTGGCCCGGACCGGAGTTTGGATCGGCTCGCGGTCCTCGACAAGCCCCAGTCCCTTCTTGCCCTGGATGCGGTGGAAGCGGGAATAGATGCTGTCCGGGTCGGCCATCAGCGTCGCATGGGTGCCTTCCTCGACCAACCGTCCCTCTTCCAGCACGATGATGTGGTCGGCATTGACCACCGTCGACAGCCGATGCGCTATGACGATGGTGGTGCGGCCTTGCATGACTTGGGTCAGCGCTTCCTGGACGCGCGCCTCCGCCTCGTTGTCGAGCGCCGATGTCGCCTCGTCGAGCAGCAGGATCGGTGCCTGGCGCACGATGGCGCGGGCGATCGAGACGCGCTGGCGCTGGCCGCCGGAAAGGGTCGAGCCGCCTTCGCCGACCGGCGTGTCGTAACCTTGCGGCTGCTGGCGGATGAACTCGTCGGCTGCCGCCTGTTTCGCCGCCTGCTCGATCTCGGCGTCCGTGGCCGACAGACGGCCGTAGCGGATGTTGTCGCGGATCGTGCCTTCGAACAGATAGGGCGCCTGCGCCACATAGGCGATCGACTGCCGCAGCGAATGCTTGGTTACCTTCGAGATGTCCTGGCCATCGACCTCGATGCTGCCCCGGTCGACGTCGTAGAAGCGCTGCAAGAGGGCCACCAGCGTCGATTTGCCGGCGCCCGACGCACCGACGATCGCCGTCACCTTGCCGGCCGCGGCGGTAAAGCTCAGGTCCCTAAGTACCGGCATGTCGGCGCTGTAGCCGAACGTCACATTGTCGAAACGCACCTCGCCGGTGGTGATCCTCGCCTCGACGGCATCGGGTGCGTCGCCCTGTTTCGGCTCCAGGTCGAGCAACTCGTAGATCATGCGCGCGTTGACCAGGGCACGTTCCATGCCCACCTGTGTGCGCGCCAGGCGTCTTGCCGGATCGTAAGCCATGATCAGCGCGGTGATGAAGGAGAAAACCGCGCCCGGCGGCTGCCCAAGATACAACGCCCGGTAGCCGGAATAGGCAAGTACGGAGGTGATGGCGAGACCGCCCAGAATCTCGGAAATCGGCGACAGCCGCTCCGAGACGCGGGCGATCTTGTTGTTACGCTGCTCGGCCGTGTCCGCCATGATGCCGATGCGGCGCGCCAGCTCGGCCTCCAAGGTGAAGGCCTTGACGATGGCGATGCCTTGCGTGGCTTCCTGCACGGACCCGTTCAGCCGCGAATTGATCAGGACGGATTCCCGGTTGATACGCCGCAGTCGGCGGGTGATATAGACGACGGCCCAGATCAGTGGAGGGCCGATCAGCAGCGAGCTGAGCGACAACACCGGATCCTGATAGATCATCACGCCGACGAGAGCGACCAGCGTGACCGCGTCGCGGCTGATGGAGGTCAGTGTCAGCGACAGCAGATCGCGAACGCCGCCGACATTCTCGCTGACCTGTGCCGCCAGCCGACCGGAACGCGTATCGTTGAAGAAGTTGACGCCGAGCTTCATCAGATGGTCGAAGCTACGCTTCTGGTAGCGCGCGACCAGATTGTTGCCGATACTGGCCAACGCGACTGCTTGGCCGTAACCGGCGAAGCCGCGCAGCAGGGAGGCCCCCATGAAACCGGCGCAGATCAACCAGAGCATATCGCCGCGTCGTTCGTAGAAGATCTGGTTGATCATCGGGGCCATGATCCACGCCGTGAAGGCGGTGGTGCCGGAAACGATCAGCAGGCAAGAGACGGCGACGACATAGGTCCAGCGATACTCTTTGCCGTTTTCAGCGAGGATGCGGCGGAGCACCGCTGTGACCTCGCCGGGCCGGGCTTTTTGTTTGTTTGGAGCTTCAAGTGTCAAATCGGGAGCGCTTTGTGGTTTTCCGCCTCGTGGGACCGGGGCTGCAAATTCGGCACCCCTCTTAACGCCCTGCGGCCTGATTGCCTATGCCCGCACCTGATTAACTTCGTCGCGGGGCGCGAGCGCTTCGCTGGCTTTCAGGCCTGCCAGCGCCGGCCCTCCGTCTGGACACCGAACAGCAAGGGGTTCCTGGCATAGGCGGCAAGGCCCAGAAGTGCGGCCAGCGGGTGGGTGATGACGTAGACCGGCATGGTGCGCATCATCGCGCTGTGCGGCGCCTTGTCCTCGAAAGCGGCGCGGAAATTGCCGGCTTTCAGCGCCGGCACGATCTTCTGCGCGATGCCACCGGTGAGGAACACGCCGCCGCGGCTCATGAACACCAGAGCAAGGTCGCCTGCGGTGCGCCCAAGGCAGGTGACGAAAATCTCCAGCGCTTCCACTGCAACCGGATCGGTTTTCGCAAGTGCCGCGGCAGTGATCTCGGCCGGCGTGGTGAAGGGCGACGGCTTGCCGTCCGCCTTGGCCACCGCCCTGTAGACATTGACCAGACCGCGTCCGCACAGGATCTGCTCGCCCGAAACGCGGCCTTCGAGCTTCTCGATATGCGGAAAAACCTCGAAATCGCGCGGTGTGCGCGGGCCGATGTCCATATGGCCGCCCTCGCCGGGCACCGGTATCCAATGGTGCAGCGCATGGACCAGCCCGGCGACGCCGAGCCCGGTTCCGGGGCCGAGCACGACGCGCCCGGCATTGGGCTCCGGCGTGCCGCCGCCGATCTTTTCCATGTGCTCCTCGCCGAGCGCAACGACGGCCAGCGCCTGCGCCTCGAAATCGTTGAGCACGACGATGTCGCTCAGGCCGAGGCTGGCGAACATTTTCCTCGGCTTGACGATCCAGGGGCAGTTGGTCAGCTCGATCTCGTCGCCGTCGACCGGGCCAGCCACCGCCAGCACCGCCGATTTGGGACGCACCGACGAGCGGTCGAGCACGGCCGCCTGGATCGCCTCGTCGATGGTGTTGTAGTTCGCCGTCTGGACGATGGTCGGCTCGCCTGCCTCGGAATTGGCGTCGAGCACGATCGAAAAGCGCGCATTGGTGCCGCCGATGTCGCCGATCAGGATCGGAAACCGCAGCAAAGTGTCGTCGTCGCCTGTGCGTGGCATGCTCTCGTCCGTCTCCGGCGCCCCCGACGGCATCTGGCCGTTCTTCCGTTGACTAGCGCATGGGTTTGAAAAGGGAAACGGTTTTCGATCCCGGCGGCGCGCTGAGGCCGGCTCTGCGGCCAAACCGCCACGGTTTCGCAAAAATGAGGCGCTGAACCGATTGAGCCTGCCTATAAGGCTGTAAGCTATAAGCCGTGATCGTCAGTTTCCAGGCGGCCGCGGTCGCGGCAGCGGCACGCCGATCTCGGGCGTCGCCGTGAAGGCGTTCACCGTGCTTGGCAAGCCGGCGGCGGCCGGGGTGGCGGGCAATGACGGCGTTTCGGGTTCGGGCGCGGCGGCCGCGACCGGCACGCCGCCGCCATGGTAGGTCGCCGCCTCGGCCGAGTCCGGCCCCGGCGCGTCGAGCACCGCGCGGCATTCGCCCGGCAGGTTCGCCATCGTCATCAGGTCGCGCGCCTTGGGCGCATCGGGGTTCTTGTTGGGCCGCCAAGGCTCCTGCGTGAACCACCAGGCCAGCGGCTTGCCGCAACCGTCATCGTCCGGCGTCGCTTCCTGCGCCTTGCAACCGGGCGAGCCCGGCTGGCAGCCGATGCGCATGTGGAAATGATAGTCGTGGCCCCAGAACGGCCTGACCTTGCGCAGCCAGAAGCGGTCGCCCTTGACGGTGTCGCAGAGCTTTTTCTTGATGCCCGGATTGACCAGGATGCGCTCGACCTGGCCGTAGCTCGCCGCCCGCTTCAGAAGCCTTGTGTGCGCTGGCGTCCACAGCGCGTCCTTCACCAGATGGGTCTTCTCATCGACCATCAAGGTGGCGCTCATCGATTCGCGCTGCGCCATCGACAGCGGGCGGCGGGGCATCGGCGTCAGCCAGATGTCGGCGTCGAGCCCGATCTGGTGCGAGGCATGTCCTGTCAGCATCGGGCCGCCGCGCGGCTGCGAAATGTCGCCGATCAGCAGGCCTGGCCAACCATCGGCCGCTGCGTCCCGCGACAATTTCTCGACTACCGCGATCATCGTCGGATGGCCCCAGCGGCGGTTGCGCGACGGCCGCATCACCTGCCAGGTCGGACCGTCCAAGGGAATGGCGACGCCGCCGGCAAAACAGCCCTTGGAATAGAATCCGATCGACTGCGCCGCGGTCGCGGCCGGCAGTTTCTTGGCGCCGAACAGGTCTTTTGCCCGCTCCTCGGCGCTCGCCGGCTGAACGGCTAACCCAAGCACGGCAAGCAGGCCGAGCGCAGCGGCCAACAGGGGCGTTTTGCCTAGAGATAGCCTCATCGCTGTCTTCATGAACCCGGTTCTCCACCGCAATCCCAGGGCCGAATCATAGCACGCCGCGCCCGCGGCTTCGATGGTCAGCGCTTCATCGGGCTGCGCGCTTCGCCGTCACGCCAATCGCCGCTTGCCCACATATGGTCGAAGGCGGCGCGGTAATCTGGAAACCGCAGGGAATAGCCCGCCGCCTTGATCGCCGCATTGGCGACACGCTTGTTCTCGCCATAGAAGGACCGTGCCATGGGCGAAAGTTGGGCGGCGTCGAAGGGAATCTCGGGCGGCGGTTCGATACCCATCAGCGAAGCGGCATAGGCGACGACATCCTGCGGCGGCGCCGGCAGGTCGTCGGTGACGTTGAAGATGCCGCCTGTATTGCCTTCGATGAGCTGCCACAGGGCGCCGGCAATGTCGTCGCAATGGATGCGGTTGAACACCTGGTCCGGCTTGACCAGCCGCCTTGCAGTGCCGTTTTCCAGATTGACCAGCGCGTTGCGGCCGGGGCCGTAAATGCCGGACAGGCGCAGGATCGCCCCCGGTCGGCCGATCTCGCGGCCCAGCTCCAGCCAGTCTCGTTCGGCGGCCACCCGCATCACCGAGCGCTTCGACACCGGCCGGCATTCCGCCGTTTCATCGACCCAGGCGCCATCATAATTGCCGTAGACGCCGACGGTGGAGAGATAGCTGATCCATTCGAGCGCCGGCATTTGAGCGATTGCCTCTCGTGCGGCATTCAGAACGGGATCGCCGGCCTCTTCCGGGGCGACCGAAATCAGCAGATGCGTTGTTTTTCCCAATGCATCGCCGATTTCGCCGGTCATCGCGCCGTCGAACAGAAGCGGCGCGATACCGGCCTGCCGTAGCGTCTCGAATTTTTCCGGCGAGCGTGTCGTGCCGAAGATCGTCGCGGCGCCTTTGTTAGCCCGAGCAAAAGCCCTGCCGGAATAGCCGGCGCCGAAGATGAATATCTGCTTTTCGCTCATGCATTCGCCCTGATTGGCCGCGCCAGACGCCATTCGTCGCGCACGGCTTCGTCGCTTTCGGTTTTCAGGCCGATGGCTGCCCGTTCTGAATATTCGGCATCGGGCACCAGCCGCGCCAGCGCCCATATTGCCGCGCCCCGCACCAGCGGCGAGGCATCGTCCAGCAAGGCGCGCACAGTGTCGGCAAGAGAGGCATCGCCGGAATTGCCGGCGGCGATCAGCACGTTGCGGATGAACCGGTCGCGGCCGATGCGTTTTATCGGCGAACCGGAGAAGAAAGCGCGGAAGGCCGCGTCATCGAGACCCAAAAGGTCGGCGAGCGGCGGCTCGCGCAAATCATCGCGCGCGACGAGTTTTGCTTCGGAAGCTGCCCGGGCGAATTTGTTCCACGGGCAGGCGGCAAGACAATCGTCGCAGCCATAGATGCGGTTGCCGATCTTTTCGCGGAACTCGTGCGGAATCGGCCCTTTGTTCTCGATGGTGAGATAGGAGATGCAGCGCCGCGCATCGAGCCGGTAGGGCGCCGGAAAGGCATCGGTCGGGCACGCGTCGAGGCAGGCGCGGCAGGAGCCGCAATGGTCGATCTCGGCGCGGTCGGGCACGAGTTCGGCGGTGGTGAAGATGGTGCCGAGGAACAGCCAGGAGCCGTGCTCGCGGCTGACCAGATTGGTGTGCTTGCCTTGCCAGCCGAGCCCGGCGGCCTCGGCCAGCGGCTTTTCCATCACCGGCGCGGTGTCGACGAATACCTTCACATCACCCCCGGCGCGCGCCACGATCTTGCCGGCGATCTCCTTCAGCCGCCCCTTCATCACATCGTGATAGTCGCGGTTTTGCGCATAGACCGAGATCGCGCCGGAGTCGCGCTTGGCCAGCACCCCGCGCGGATCATGGTCGGGGCCATAGTTCATCGCCAGCACGATGATCGAGCGCACCTGCGGCCAGAGGGCCATTGGTTCACTGCGGCGTTGCAGCGTCTCGGCGATCCAGTCCATCGACCCATGAAAGCCATCAGCGACGAATTCGGCCAGGCGCGCCGGCGCCAGCGGGATCGCATCGGGGGAGGTGACGGCAACGGCATCGAAGCCGGCGCGCTGCGCCTCCGCGTCGATCAGCGCGCGCAGTTTAGCGGGGTCAGAAGTCGAGGTCCGCATAATGCGACACCGGTGACAGGCCGCGCACCCGGTCGGTCAAAAGCGGCCGGAAGGAGGGCCGCGACTTGACCCGCGTGTACCATTCGCGTGCAGCGCTGTGCTCGCGCCAGTCGATCTCGCCGAGATAGTCGAGCACCGACAGCGTCGCCGCGGCCGCGAGATCGGCATAGGTGACCCTGGAGCCAGCCAGCCAATGGCGGGTGCCGGCCAGCCAGTTGGTGTATTTCATGTGCTGGCGGATGTTGGCGCGCGCGGCACGGATCGCGCCCGAATCGGGCGAGCCGCCGCCAGCCGTTTCCGGCATGACCGGCTTGAGCACGCGCTCGCGCACCAGATGGCGGGTGACTTCACTTTCGGCCTTGTTGAGATACCAGTCGATGAGCCGGCGGATTTCGGCGCGCTGCATCGGGTCCTCGGCGAACAGCCGCTTGTCGCGCTTCAGCACGCCGCGCGTTTCATCGAGATATTCCGAAATCACCGTCGCGCCGACGATCGGCACGTCGCCTTCTGCCAGCAGGATCGGCAGCGTTCCGGCCGGGTTCAGCGCCAGGAACTCCTTGCGCCGGGTCCACGGCTTTTCCTCGATCAAAGCCAGCTCCTCGCCATACTCGCCGAATGCGAGGCGGACGAAGCGACAGGTGGCGAACATGGGATGGTGGAAAAGCGTCAGCATGGTTCCGCGATGATAAAGCGCACTGGCGAATCGCAGGGCGCACCGGTAAGTCTTGGCCGCCCGGTTAGCGGGCCGTCAGGGTGTTGCGACCTATAGGGGGACTTCAACGCCATGACAAGCAAGCCCTTCTGTCAGCCGTCACGCCAATGCCGAGGTAGCCATGGAAAGCCAGACCATCGTCGAAGCCCTGCTGCTCGGCCTGCTGGAGGGGTTGACCGAGTTCATCCCGGTGTCGTCGACCGGCCATATTCTGCTTGCCGGTCATTTCCTCGGCTTCCATTCGACCGGCAAGGCCTTCGAGATCCTGATCCAGCTCGGCGCCATCCTGGCGATCCTCAGCGTCTATTTCCGCCGCCTGTGGAAGATGCTGCTCGAACTGCCGCATGACCGGCTGACGCGGCATTTCGCCATCGGCATCCTGATCGCCTTCCTGCCGGCGGCGATCATCGGCGCGCTGGCGCATGATTTCATCAAGACGGTGCTGTTCGAATCGCCGAGGCTGATCTGCATCATGCTGATCATCGGTGGCGTCGTGCTGCTGGCGGTGGACCGCATGAACCTCAAGCCGGTCTACCGCGACGTCGAGCGCTTCCCGACCCGGCTTTACCTGCAGATCGGGCTTTTCCAGTGCCTGTCGCTCATTCCCGGCACATCGCGTTCGGGCTCGACCATCGTCGGCGCCCTGCTTTTGGGCGTCGATAAGCGCGCGGCCGCGGAATTTTCCTTCTTCCTTGCAATCCCGACCATGGTCGGCGCCTTCGCCTTCGACCTGTTCAAGAACCGCAACGTGCTGAGCAGTGCCGACCTGCCGATCATCGCCGTCGGCTTCGTCGCCGCCTTTGTCACGGCGCTCATCGTCGTGCGCTTCCTGCTCGACTACGTCTCGCGCAAAGGCTACGCGCTGTTCGGCTGGTGGCGACTGGTGGTCGGCGGTGTCGGGTTGATGGCGTTGATGATCTGGGGGTGAGGAGTGGTCCGCGAAGCGGACGGAAAGCCAATTGCTTGGCTTTCCGAACGACGAACGGTGAAGGCCCGGTTCGCCTTCGGGCGGATCAAAAGGTCCGGTGGACCTTTTGAAGGGACTGAACGCCCGAAGGGCAGGGAGCCAGCGAAGGGCGAGCAACTCAACTCCTCCCGTAAAACGCGTTCTCGACATGCACCGGCCAGCGCCAGGGCAGCACCGCGACCATGTCGAAGCGCATCGACAGCCTGCCGTAGTCCGCTTGGCGCGACAGCCAGATGTCAGCCGCGCCTTCTATGCGACGTTCCGATTCGTGACCGATCGCCTCCATGGCTTCCATCAGCGTGCGGCGCGCCTTGACCTCGACGAACAGCACAAGGTCGCCGCGCCGCGCGATCAGGTCGATCTCGCCGAAGCGCGTGCGATGGCGGCGGGCGAGAATGCGATAGCCCTTCAACATCAGCGCCGCAGCCGCCAGCCATTCGCCGCGATGGCCGCGCCGATAGGCTTTTTGACGGCTGGCGCTCGGGCGCTCAGCCACCATCCTCTCCGGAGGCATCCTTAAGTTCCAGCAGACGACGATAGAGCGCCTGTTTCTGGCCGCCGGTCATTTTCGCGGCTTCCGCCGCCGCCTTGGAAGCCGGCATCTCGGCGGCGAGCGACAAAAGCAGGCGGTCGATATCGGCCGGCTCGTCGGCCTTGGCCTCGGCCGGGCCGACGCAGACGACGATCTCGCCCTTCGGCGTATCGGCCGCCGCATAGTGGTCGGCCAACGCCTGCAGCGTGCCGGTTCGCATCTCCTCGAAGGTCTTGGTCAATTCCCTGCCGATAGCGGCCTTGCGCTCGCCGCCGAGGGCCTCGACCATGGCAGCCAGGGAGTCAGCCAGCCGGCGCGGCGATTCGAAGAAGATGAGCGTCGCCGGCACGGCCTTCAGTGCTTCCAGCCGCGTCAGCCGCTGTCCTGTTTTTACCGGCAAGAATCCGGCGAACAGGAAGGCATCTGAGGGCAGGCCGGATGCGGTCAGCGCCGCAAGCGGCGCCGACGGGCCGGGGATCGGCACGACGCGAATGCCGTGGTCGAGCGCCTCGCCGACCAGCCGGTAGCCGGGATCGGACACCAGAGGCGTGCCGGCATCCGAGATCAGCGCCACGCTGTGTCCGGCCTGCAGAGCCGCGATCAGCTTCGGCCCGGCCTCGCCGGCATTGTGTTCATGATAGGCCGTGGTGCGGCGGCGAATGCCGTAGCGGTCGAGCAGCACGCGCGACACCCGCGTGTCTTCGCAGGCGACGATGTCGGCGGCGGCCAGCGTCTCCAACGCGCGCAGCGTGATGTCGGCGAGATTGCCGATCGGCGTCGCCACCAGATAGAGCGCCGGCTCCAATGGCCGTGCCGCGATCTCGGTCTGCCCTACCACATAGCTGCGCTTGCTCGTCTCTGCGGTCACCGATGACTTCTCCATTCAGCCCTGTTTGGCACGGCTGACGCGGGCTTGCAAAAGCTGACGCCGATGTAAGGAATTCGCCTTTCCTTTGCCACAGTGGGGAACCAAACCGGCGTTGGCAGATTAGCCCCCTGATTCCGGAGGAGGACAGGATGGACAGCCTGAAGATACAGGACGCTTTCGAGCCCTACTATGCCGGCCGCAAGCGCGGTGCCGCGCCCAGGGACAAGCGCCTATCTGCCAAGACCGAGCACAGCCTGGCCAAAGAGCGAGCCGTGAGCGCTTTGCCGACCAACGTCAGGCTTTCCGACAACAAACCCGATAGCACGACGGAGCACTGACCGGACGATGCCCAATCGCTTCGATATCTTCATCACCCGTCTTGAAACAAAGAATGCCCGCAACGGCGCGCAACTAGCCTCGATAGGCGACCAGCACCGCGCCCGCCGCGATAAGAGCGACGCCAAGCCAATTCGCTCCGGACAACCGCTCGCCGAGAAAGGCCGCGCCAAACACCGCCACAAGCACGACGCTTAGCTTGTCGATCGGCGCCACCTGCGCCGCATTGCCGATCTTCAGGGCGCGAAAGTAGCAGAGCCATGACGCGCCGGTCGCCAGACCGGACAGGCCTAGGAAAGCCCAAGTCTTTGCCGAGATCGTGGCCGGCGACTGGAACTGGCCGCTGGCAAGCAGGATGGCACCGAGCACGATCAGGATGATGACCGTGCGGATGAAGGTGGCGAAATCGGAATTGATGTTCTCGATGCCAACCTTGGCGAAGATCGCCGTCAGGGCAGCGAACGCAGCTGAGAGCAATGCCCAGAATTGCCAGGAGGATACGGTCAGGTTCATGCCGGTGGCCTTTGCGGATGAGGTCTCAACCGAGATACCGTGAAACGCGTGCCTTCAGAAGTGTAATCCTAAGCTTCGGAGATTGGACGAGGCTTCCCCACCTTCGTCATCCACGGGCGGAGCAGGAGCGAAGCGACGTCGCGAAGACCCGAGGATCCATTCCGTGACTTCTGAATTTCGCTACGGTGCAGAATTTGGAAAGCTGGCGTGGAGAAGATGCGCCGGCAACGAAATCTATTGTTTGACGGGACAAGTGGCAGAGCAGGCATGCCCATTCTGGACCGTGACGCCCCGCAGCAGCCGTCGCGGCATGGATCCTCGGGTCTGCGCGCCGCTTCGCGTCGCTCCGCCCGTGGATGACGAGGCGGGAGGAGCTTGGCGCAGGCAAAGCTACCTGCCTACCGCGCCAGATCGGCGACCACGGCGTCGAGCACGATCATGCCGGCGGCCGTGGCGCGCAGGCGCGCATTGCCGATCGGCGCCACCAGCCCCTCTCCCTGCAGCATCGACAGCCGTGCTGACGACAGGCCGCGTCCGGAGAACGCCTCGTAGCGGGAGAGGTCGATGCCTTCGGCGAGCCGCAGGCCCATCAGCAGGAATTCGTCGGCCTCTTCCGAACGCGTCAGGATTTCGCCGCCGGTGACGCCATGGCCCTTGGCCTCGACCAGATTGGCCCAGGTTTCCGGCATCCGCTCGGCGATCGTCACCGTGCGGCGGCCATGCTCGACGAAGCGGCCATGCGCGCCCGGCCCGACCCCGACATATTCGCCATAGCGCCAATAGGTGAGGTTGTGCCGGCTCTCGGCACCCGGCCTTGCGTGATTGGAAATCTCGTAAGCCGGCAAACCATGCGCCGTGGTGATCTCCTGCGTCAGCGCATAGAGGTCGGCGGCGTGGTCATTGTCGGGAATGATGAATTTCTTCGCCGCATGCAGGGCGTGGAAGGGCGTGCCTTCCTCGATGGTCAGCTGGTAGAGCGACAGATGGTCGGCGGCATGGCCGATCGCCTGTTCCAGCTCCGATGCCCAGGCCTCAGGCGTCTGACCGGGGCGGGCGTAGATGAGGTCGAAGGACAGCCTTGGGAATATTTCCCGCGCGAGGCCGATGGCGTGCAGGGCCTCTTCGACATTGTGCAACCGGCCGAGGAAGCGCAAATCCTTGTCATTCAGCGCCTGCACGCCGAGCGACACGCGGTTGACGCCGGCTGCCCGGTAGCCGCGAAAGCGTTCGGCCTCGACCGAGGACGGATTGGCCTCCAGCGTCACCTCGATGCCGTCAGGCACAGTCCAGCTCTTCGCCACGGCGTCAAGAACCCTGGCCACGGTTTCCGGCTTCATCAGCGACGGCGTGCCGCCGCCGAGAAAAACGCTGGTCACCTCGCGCGGCCCGGTGCGTTCGCGCATCGTCGCCAGCTCGGCCTCGAAGGCGGCGGCAAAGCGGTCCTGATCGACCGGCTGGTGGCGGACATGGCTGTTGAAGTCGCAATAGGGGCACTTGGCCGCGCAGAATGGCCAGTGGACATAGACGCCGAAGCCGGGCGTCCGGTCGAGCAGCATGCTCATGCCGAGCCCAATCTCGCTTTAGCGAACTTCTGGAAAGCGCGGGCGCGGTGCGACAGCGCCGTCGGCTGGCCGGGCCTCCAGCCGTGTTTTTCCTCAGCGCTCATTTCGCCGAAGGTCTTTTCGAAGCCGTCGGGGAGGAAGACCGGGTCGTAACCGAAGCCGAGTTCGCCGCGCGGTGGCCAGACCAGCGTGCCCTCGGCCTCGCCGCGATAATATTCGGCCTCGCCGTCGGGAAACGCCAGGCAGATGACGGCGACGAAGCGTCCCTTGCGCTGTTGCGGCAAGGCCGCTCCCACTTCCTGCAATGCCACTTCGGTGCGTTGCATGGCCATGCCGAAATCTCTGCTGCCATCCGGGGTTTCGGCCCAGTTGGCGGTGTAGACGCCGGGCGCGCCATCAAGCGCGTCGACGCATAGGCCGGAATCGTCCGACAGCGCCGGCAGGCCGGTCGCCTTGGCGGCGGCGAGCGCCTTGATGTAGGCGTTCTCCTCGAAAGTGGTGCCGGTCTCATCCGGCTCCGGCAGGCCATACTCCTTGGCCGACTTCGCTTCGAAGCCGAACGGCCCCATCAGGTCCGCGAATTCGCGCAGCTTGCCTTCATTGTGGCTGGCGACGACGATCTTCTTGCCATCAAGAGAATGCATCAAAGGCCCCAGATTCGTGGCTCGGCAAATTCGATCGAATTGCCCGAGGGGTCGCGTATATAGATCGAACGGCCGCCCTGCGGCCACTCGAATTCGCTTTCGATGGCGATCTTCTTCGCCGCGAGATGCGCTTTCCAGCCGACGATTTCATCGGCGGTCGCAGCAAAGCACAGATGGCCCTCGCCGACCGTGCCATGCGGCGGCACCGGCAGCCTTGCGTCAGGCGCCGGCGGGATTTTAGTCGCCTCGGCGTTGAAGACGAGCAGCACGCCCGGTCCGCAGCGGAAGAACAGGTGGCGACCGTCGACCTTGCCGAGCAGGGTAAGGCCGAGGATGTCGGTGTAGAACGTTTCCGCGGCGGTCAGGTCTGTGACGTAGAGGGCCGATTCCAGGATCGCGGAGGGTGTCACGAGGCGCCCCCCTCTGGCCTGCCGGCCATCTCCCCCTCAAGTGGGGAGATCGGATGCCATTTCGGTATTCGCCAATCTCCGGCGTTGCAGGGTGCGCGACAACGCAGAAGTCGCCAATCTCCCCACTTGAGGGGGAGATGGCCGGCAGGCCAGAGGGGGGCGCTCAAATTCGGCATCGAAAAACTAAGCCACCGCCATCTGCTGCAAACTCACCAACCTCTGGATGCCCTTCTTGGCCAGACCCATCAAGTCCGCGAACTGCTCTTCCGAAAAGGGCTCGCCCTCGGCGGTGCCCTGGATCTCGACGATGCCGCCCTTGCCGGTCATGACGAAATTGGCGTCGGTGCCGGCCGAAGAATCCTCGATATAGTCGAGGTCGATGACCGGCTGGCCGTCATGGATGCCGCAGGAGATCGCCGCGACATGGTCCTTCAGCACCTTGGCGACGCTGGCCATCTGGCGCGCTTCCATCCAGCGCAGGCAGTCATACAGCGCCACCCAGCCGCCGGTGATCGAGGCGGTGCGGGTGCCGCCATCGGCCTGGATGACGTCGCAGTCGACGGTGATCTGCTGCTCGCCCAGCGCCTGCAGATCAACCACGGCGCGCAGGGAGCGGCCGATCAGCCGCTGGATTTCCAGCGTGCGGCCGCCCTGCTTGCCAGCCGAAGCCTCGCGGCGCATGCGCTCGCCGGTCGAGCGCGGCAGCATGCCGTATTCCGCCGTCACCCAGCCCTTGCCCGAATTGCGCATCCAGCCCGGCACCTTCTCTTCGAGGCTGGCCGTGCACAGGACATGCGTGTCGCCGAACTTCACCAGGCATGAGCCTTCGGCATGCTTGGAGACGCCGCGCTCGAAGGAGATGGCACGCATTTCGTCGAATTGGCGTTTGGAAGGGCGCATTCAGGCTGCTTTCTTGTCATTTTTCGGAATCTTGGCCGGCTTGTAACCGCATGGGCCCCGTGGCGCAAAGGAAAATGGCCTGACGATCGGACTCAGACACCGGGTGATCTCACCAAAACACCGGGTGATCTCACACAGACACCGGGTTGCGCGGGTGCAGTGTGAGTCTGTATCCTTGGGCCGGAGGTTTTTGGCCGTATGACCAAGGCAGTCGATCCCGCTTCGCAGTCGCCCGCGCTCCAGTCGCTCGACATGCGTTCGCGCGACATCTTCCGGCGTATCGTCGACTCCTATCTAAGGGACGGCGAACCCGTGGGCTCGCGCAGCCTGTCGCGCATCCTGCCGTCTTCGCTGTCGCCGGCCACCATCCGCAACGTCATGAGCGACCTCGAGCATCTCGGCCTGATCTACGCGCCGCACATTTCGGCCGGCCGGCTGCCGACGCAGGCCGGCCTGCGTTTCTTCGTCGATGCCTTCATGGAGCTTGGCGATCTTTCCGACGAGGAGCGCCGCGCCATCGAGGCACAGGTGCGGGCGTCCGGCTCGGGCGCGACGCTGGAACACATGCTGACCGAGGCCAGCCAGATGCTGTCGGGCATGTCGCGCGGCGCCGGCCTGGTGCTGGCCGCCAAGAACGAGGTGGCGCTGAAGCACATCGAATTCATCCAGCTCGAACCGACCAAGGCGCTGGCGGTGCTGGTGTCGCAGAATGGCGACGTCGAAAACCGCGTTGTCGAGCTGCCCGCCGGCATCACCGTCTCGCAACTGCACGAGGCCTCGAATTTCCTCAACGCCCATATACGCGGCCGCACGCTGGCCGAGGCGCGGATCGAGATCGCCCGCATCAAGGAAGAAACCAGGGCCGCGCTCGACACGCTGTCGCAGGACCTGGTCGAGAAGGGGCTGGCGGTGTGGGCCGGCGCCGATAGCGGCCTGCCGGCACGGCTCATCGTGCGCGGGCGCGCCAATCTGCTCGAAAACGTCACCGCCCAGGCCGACATCGAACTGCTGCGCCATCTGTTCGAGGACATGGAGACGCAGGACGGGCTTATCCAGCTGCTCGACCTCGCCGAGGAAGGCTCGGGCGTGCGCATCTTCATCGGCTCGGAAAACAAGCTGTTTTCGCTGTCGGGCTCGTCGCTGGTGGTGGCGCCTTATCGCGACAAGGATGCCCGCGTCGTCGGCGCGCTCGGCGTCATCGGCCCGACCCGGCTGAACTACGCGCGCATCGTCCCAATGGTCGACTATACGGCGCAGCTGATTTCCCGCATGCTGCGCTGAGCTGATCCAACCGAGGAGACGATGATGGCGCTCGAAGAATTCAAGGCCCGGATCAGCCTCCTGCTGGAGGAGATGGTCAACCAGCCGGAAGACCAGCACGAGATCCAGGAGCAGTTGCGCGAAAAACTGCAGGAAATGCGCGCCATGGGCCTGCCGCTGCCGGCCGATCTCGTCGAGCTGGAAAAACGCCTCGACGACGATTTCTACGCCGCCGGGACCTGAAACGGGAAACCGGGAGCTTCCTTCACCTCATCATGTGCCGTGGAACGATCGACGAAACCGGTCGTTCCTGTTTTCACGCCAAACATTGGAGGACCGAATGATGCGTTTTGCCGGCCCCGCACTTTCCGCCGCACTGTTTCTCTCGACCGCTTCATTCGCCCAGCAGGCGGACGAGCCCGTGCTGAAAGGCGCGGACGCCTTCGGTGACTGGCGAGCGGACAAGCCGGGCACACGCCGCCTGATCGAACCGGATGATCTGCCTAAGCCCTATGCCAACAGATCGACCTCTAACAGCGCCGGCGTTGCGGACATGCCGGCAGACGCGAAGCTGCAACTGCCGCCGGGGTTCTCGGCTGAGCTGGT
Organism: Mesorhizobium sp. M0088; assembly: GCF_040322895.1. Classification (NCBI taxonomy): domain Bacteria; kingdom Pseudomonadati; phylum Pseudomonadota; class Alphaproteobacteria; order Hyphomicrobiales; family Phyllobacteriaceae; genus Mesorhizobium; species Mesorhizobium sp. M0088. The sequence goes on along the minus strand of NZ_JAMYUI010000014.1, from coordinate 101,798 downwards.
TGCATCGGGCATCGACAATCCACGCGTCGTGCGCGTCGCGCCGAACGGCGACCTGTTCGTCGCCGACAGCAAAGCCAACCAGGTCCGCATCTATCGCCTCGCCGAAGGCGGTGCGAGCCCTGTGCAGGACGGCATCTTTGCCGGCAGTCTCAAACGGCCCTATGGCATTGCCTTCTATCCGCCGGGCGCTGACCCGCAATGGGTCTATGTCGCCAATAGCGACAGCATCGTGCGCTTTGCCTACCGCAATGGCGACCTGAAGGCCTCCGGCGATCCGGAAACCATCGTCGGCAACATCCCGGCCAATCATCACTGGACCCGCGACATCGCCTTCTCGCCGGATGGCAAGACGCTTTATCTGTCGGTCGGCTCGGGATCGAATGTCGCCGAGCGCATGGGCAAGGAACCGAAGGGCGGCCTCGATGCCTGGGCGAAATCGCAGCCGCTCGGCGCCACATGGGGATCCGAGGACGGCCGCGCCGGCGTCCTAGCCTTCGATCCCGATGGCAAGAACGGCCGCATCCTTGCCACCGGCCTGCGCAACTGCTCGGGCATGACCGTGCAGCCGGCGACCGGCGCGCTGTGGTGCGTCGTCAACGAACGCGATGCGCTTGGCGACAATGTGCCGCCCGAATACGCAACCGTGGTCAAGGAGGGCGCCTTCTATGGCTGGCCCTGGTACTATATCGGCGACAATGAGGATCCGCGCCACAAGGGTGAGCGCCCCGATCTTGCCGGCAAAACGACCGTTCCCGATGTGCTGATGCAGGCGCATTCGGCTCCGCTCAACATCGCCTTCTACGAAGGGAAGAGCTTTCCGGCCGAATACAAGGGCGATGCTTTCGTCGCTCTGCACGGTTCATGGAACCGCGGCAACCGGACCGGCTACAAGGTGGTGCGATTGCTGTTCAAGGACGGCAAGCCGACCGGCGAATATGAGGATTTCATCACCGGCTTCGTCGTCTCCAACGGCGAGGTCTGGGGCCGGCCGGTCGGCGTAGCGGTGGCGAACGACGGCGCGCTGATCGTCAGCGAGGACGGCAACGGCACCATCTGGCGTGTCACCCATGGCGACGGTCGCTCCTGATCTGCTCGGGTAGCGCAGGCCCCCTCACCCGGATTGCCAACCGAATTGCGAAGAGCAATTCGGGACAATCCGACCTCTCCCCGGCGGGTAGAGGAGGTAGGCGGGCCCGTGCTCGTCTCTTCTCCCCAGCGGGGAGAAGGTGGCCGCGAAGCGGCCGGATGAGGGGGCTTCGTGAGGCGAGGCCCCCGATATCTGGTGCAATAGAATCCGACCCCAGGGAATTCAATCTTAGCCGGTCCCATGCGACAAGGCATTCTGATCTGAGACGAATGCCATGACCCTTACCGGATTCCTCGCCTACAGCGCCGCCCTCGGCATCGCAGCCGCGATCCCTGGTCCCGGCATCACCGCGCTGGTCGCGCGTGCGCTCGGCTCCGGCTTCCGCTCGTCGCTGGCGATGTCGTTTGGCCTGATGGTGGGCGACATCACCTACCTGACCGCCGTGGTGCTCGGCCTCGCCTTCGTCGCACAGAGTTTCGGCATGGTTGTCCTCGCCATCAAATGGCTCGGCGTCGCCTATCTCGCCTTCCTCGGCTGGCGCTTCTGGAACAGCGGCATCACGTCCGAGACCGTCGAAGCCCAAACGGGCAGGGCGGGATTGCTGTCGAGCTTTGCCGCCGGCCTGACTGTCACGCTCGGCAATCCGAAGACGATGATCTTCTATCTCGCCATCACGCCGACCATCGTCGACCTGAAAACCATCACGCTGGCAGACTATGGTATCCTCGTCGCGCTGACCGTTGTCGTGCTGTTGGTGGTGCTGGTGCCGTATCTTGCGCTGGCTGCCAAGGCGCGCTGGTTCCTGAAATCTCCGCGCGCGCTCAAGGCGCTGAACCGCACGGCTGCCGGCTTCATGGTCGGTGCTGCTGCAGCGATTGCCGCCCGCCAATAGCGAGCTTTCGGCCAAAGCATTTCGCAAACAGGCCTTTGCGGGAAATGCTTTTCCGAGACGGCACTGTTTTAGACACAGGTCCCACTCGGATATTTTCAATCGACAGTCTATCTTGCACGGTCGAAGGTCCTATCTTGCCTGCAATTCCACTTGCCTGAAATCCTTACTCGCCTGAAGTTCTGGGAGCGAAACAAATGAAGAAGCCCGCCACATCAGCCTGCGTGCCCGGCCGCGGCCGCGTCTACGATTCCATCACCGACACGATCGGCGATACGCCCCTGGTGCGGCTCGACAAGTTCGCCCGGGAAAAGGGCATCGTCGCCAATCTCATCGCCAAGCTCGAATTCTTCAATCCGATCGCCTCGGTCAAGGACCGCATCGGCGTGGCGATGATCGAGGCGCTGGAGGCGTCGGGCAAGATCTCTCCCGGCAAGACCACGCTGATCGAACCGACGTCGGGCAACACCGGCATTGCGCTTGCCTTCGCCGCTGCCGCCAAGGGCTACAAGCTGATCCTGACGATGCCCGAAACGATGTCGATCGAGCGCCGGAAAATGCTGGCGCTGCTGGGCGCCGAGCTGGTGCTGACAGAAGGCCCGAAAGGTATGAAGGGCGCCATCGCCAAGGCCGACGAACTGGCAGCGACGATCCCCAACGCGATCATCCCGCAGCAGTTCGAGAACCCGGCCAATCCAGAAATCCATCGCACGACGACGGCCGAGGAAATCTGGAACGATACGCATGGCGAGGTCGACATCTTCGTCGCCGGCATCGGTACCGGCGGCACCATCACCGGCGTCGGCCAGGTGCTGAAGAAGCGCAAGCCCTCCGTGCATGTCGTCGCCGTCGAGCCGGACTCCTCGCCTGTTCTGTCGGGCGGCCAGCCCGGCCCGCACAAGATCCAGGGCATCGGCGCCGGCTTTGCGCCCAAAATCCTCGACACGACGATCTATGACGAGATCGTCAAAGTGTCGAACGAGGATTCCGTGGCCAATGCCCGCCTCGTCGCCCGCCTCGAAGGCGTGCCGGTCGGCATCTCTTCGGGCGCCGCCCTGCAGGCGGCCATCGTCGTCGGCTCGCGGCCGGAGAACAAGGGCAAGAACCTTGTGGTGGTTATCCCGTCCTTCGCTGAGCGTTACCTGTCGACAATCCTGTTCGAGGGGCTGGGATCGTAGTCCGGCGCTTCTTCGCGACCAAGCTGGCCCGCTGAAAAAACGCCCGTGGCCGCCATCGGCGGCTTGAGCGCCACACCGCTTCCGGTTCATATCTCCCCCGGCCTGCTTTGCGCAGGCCGGGGGAGAATTTATGTACAAGCTTTATACCCGTCCCGGCAGCGGTGGCTTCGTGGTCGAGGCGGCGCTGGCGCTGGCCAATGTACCATTTGAGCAGATCGACGTGCCGAAGACCGACCGGCCCGATCCCGCCTTCCTCGACATCAGTCCGTTGAACCAGGTGCCGGTGCTGACCTTGCCCGACGGAAGCTCGATGACCGAATCGGCGGCGATCTGCATCGTGCTTGCCGAGCGCCACCCCGACGCCAATTTGGCGCCGGGAGCAGAAGCGCCTGCCCGCGCGGATTTCCTGCGCTGGATGGCCTTTATGTCGTCTGTGCTCTATTCGGCGGTGCTGCGTTTCTACTACGCATACCGCTACACTGCCGATCCCGAAGGCACCAAGGCGGTCAAGCAGGCGGCCGTGGCCGAGATGGACCGCGGCTTTGCCGTTATCGATGCCGCGCTCGAAGGCCGCGACTGGCTGGTCGGTGACCGGATGTCGCTGGCCGACATCTATCTGGTCATGCTGGTGGCCTGGTATCCCGACATCGACAGCGCGCGGACGGCATGGCCGAACATCGAACGCCTGTGGGCGCGGCTGCGCGACCATCCGCTGATGAAGACGCTCAACACCTCGCACGAGATGTGGCCGGGCTGAAGCTCAATTTCTGAGCACCGCTCTTTTTCCTTGCAGGAACCGGCGCACCGCCGGGTCGCGCTCGAGGCCGATCGCCCGGTCATAGGCTTCGCAGGCTTGCGGTACCTGACCAAGCCTGGCCAGGAGACCGGCGCGTGCGGCCCAATAGGGCTGGTACTCGTCAAGCCGCTTGTCGTCGCCCAGCACGTAAAGAGCCGCCAATCCGGCCACTGCGCCCTCGGCCTCGGCGATCGCCACCGCGCGGTTTATCGCCACCACCGGCGATCCTGCGATCGAAAGCAGCGCGTCGTAGAGTTCCTGGATTGCCACCCAGTCGGTGCGGCCGGTGAGCCTTCGTGCCGCATGCGCGGACTGCACGGCCGCCTCAAGCTGGTAGCGGCCGATGACGCCCTTGGCCGCTGCGTGGGAAAGCAGCGCTTCCGCCTCGTCGATGAGGGCACGGTCCCATAGAAGGCAATCCTGCTCCGCCAACGGCACGAAGTCGCCTTCGGCGCTGCGCCGTGCGGCGCGGCGAGACTCGGCAAACAGCATCAGCGACAACAGGCCCAGTGCCTCCGGTTCCTCCGGCATCAGCGAGGCCACCAGCCGGCCGAGCCAGATGCCTTCGGTCGCCAGGTTGCGGCGCCGCGTTTCGGTGCCGGCCGGATCGGACCAGCCTTCGGCGAAGGCGGCATAGATCGCCTCCAGCACCGCGTCCAGCCTTTCGCCGAGTTCGGCCCGCTCCGGCACGCGGAACGGAATGCCGGTTTCACGGATGCGGCTCTTGGCCCGCACCAGGCGCTGGCCCATGGTTGCGGGGGAGACCAGGAAGGCGGAGGCGATCGTCGCGGCGTCGAACCCCAGCACCGTCTGCAGAATGAGCGGCGAACGCACGCTCGATTCGATCGCCGGATGGGCGCAAGCGAACATCAGCCGCAGCCGATCGTCGGGCAGGTCTTCCTCGGTCATGCGTGCCTCCGCCTCCTGCGCAATCAGCTTGAGATGCTCGCGACCGGCCTCGCTGGTGAGCCGCCGCCGCACCGCATCGACACGGCGCCGCCGCGCCACCGCCAGCAGCCAGGCTTCCGGCTTTTCCGGCACGCCGGTTCGCGGCCAGCGCTCGAGGGCGGCGGCAAAGGCATCGGCCAGCGCGTCCTCGGCGGCGGCCACGTCGCGCGTGCGCGCAGCGAGCCAGGCGACCAGCTTGCCGTAGCTCTGCCGGGCGGCAGCCTCGGCGGCCGCCCGGGCGGTCTCGGAGCGACTGTCCATCACATCGTCATTTCTCAGACAGGTACTCGGTCAGTTCCCAGATCGGCCGCAGCTCGACAGTGCCGGCGCTGGCCGCCGGGCAGCGCGCCGCCCAGGCGATCGCGGCGTCGGCATCCGCGGCCTCGATCATGTAGAAGCCTGCAAGCTGCTCCTTGGTGTCGGCATAGGGGCCATCGAGGACGTTGGTCTTGCCATCGGCCACCCGAACCGAGGTGGTCGCCTGACTCGGGCGCAGCCGGTCACCGGCCAGCCACGCGCCGGATTTCTTCAGGGCTTCGGTATAGGCGCCATAGGCGGCACTCATCTGGTAGGTCGCCTCGGCCGGGGCATTCGCCATCGCGGCTTCGTCGGCATAGATCAAAATCATGTATCGCATGGTCTTCTCCCGTTGTTTCGAAGGCCGCTTCGTTGCGAGCCGGACGTATGTCGCGCGGCAGCATCCGATTTCGACAGGCCGCTCGAAAAAACTTTCGGCTCCGATGGCTTTTAGCGCAAGCCGCCATCTCTTTCCGGATCCGTCACCCTGATCCCTCAACCGTTCGTCTAACGAGCACAATTGCGGGTTGGCATTTGCGGCCCGCTGTCTACACTCGCCCCGGTTCGCATCCAGGGAGGCGGTGCGGTCGTCGATATTCCAGGGAGGAGATCAGATGTTGCATTTCAGAACGAAATTTGTTGCGGCCGGCGCCGTGGCGCTCTCGCTTGGTCTTGGCTCTGTCTCAGCCAAGGCGCAGGAATTCATCAATGTGCTGACCGGCGGCACATCCGGCGTCTATTATCCGCTCGGTGTGGCGCTGTCGGAAATCTACGGCAAGGGCATCGAAGGCGCCCGCACCCAGGTGCAGGCGACCAAGGCTTCGGTCGAAAACCTCAATCTGCTGCAGCAGGGCAAGGGCGAGATCGCGTTTGCGCTGGGCGATTCCGTCAAGCTGGCCGCCGAAGGCAATGCCGAGGCCGGTTTCCCCGGCAAGCTCGATAAATTGCGCGGCATCGCCGCCATCTATCCCAATTATATCCAGATCGTCGCCAGTCGGGAGTCCGGCATCAAGACGCTGGCCGATCTCAAGGGCAAGAGCCTGTCGGTCGGCGCGCCGGCATCCGGCACCGAGCTCAACGCACGCGCCATCTTCGCCGCCGCCGGGCTGAAGTATGAAGATCTCGGCCGGGTCGAATATCTGCCCTTCGCGGAATCGGTCGAGCTGATCAAGAACCGCCAGCTCGACGCCACGCTGCAATCGGCCGGGCTCGGCGTCGCCTCGATCCGCGACCTCGCCACCTCGGTGCCGATCAATGTCGTGGCGGTGCCGGCCGAGGATGTTGCGAAGATCGGCTCGCCCTATCTTTCGGTGGTCATCCCCAAGGGTACCTATGAGGGCCAGAGCGAGGATGTCGCCACCGCCGCCGTCGGCAATTTCCTCATCACACGCGCCGATGTGCCCGACGAAACCGCCTATCAGATGACCAAGCTGATGTTCGACCATCTCGACCAGCTGGCCGCGGCGCATGCCGCTGCCAAGGCGATCGATCCGACCAAGGCACTCGACGGCATGCCGGTGCCGCTACACCCCGGTGCCGAGCGGTATTACAAGGAGAAGGGCTTGTTGAAGTAGCAGAGCATGGCTCGGCAACTAGACATGTCTTCGACAAGCGCCCCCCTCTGCCCTGCCGGGCATCTCCCCCTCAAGGGGGGAGATTGGCCGACACCACTCCTTTCGCCAATCGCCAACGTTGCAAGACGAGCGCCGGCATGGATGCTGCTGATCTCCCCCCTTGAGGGGGAGATGTCCGGCAGGACAGAGGGGGGCGCCTCGCACTACACTTCGCTCCTTCTGGAGACCGTCGGATGAGCGAAGCAACGTCTGGAACAACACCCGACAACAAACCCGCCACCTTCCATCTGCCTGCCGTCGAAGAACAGGTCGAAGGCCTGCCGCCGGGCTTCGGCGACGGCCTTGCCGGCAAGGCCGCCTTTCTCATCGCCGTCGCCTTTTCCGTGTTCCAGATTTATGTCGCAGCCTATGGCAGCATTCCGAGCCAGGTGGTGCGGGCGATGCATGTCGGCTTCCTGCTGCTGCTCGGCTTCGGCCTGATCGCCAATCTGCGCGCCAAGAGCATGCCGGCCAAAGCAGCGTTCTGGGCGCTCGGGGCGCTCGGCTTCGGCACCGGCCTGTACAATTGGGTGTTCTACACCGATCTCATTCGCCGCTCCGGCTTCCTGACCACGCCGGATCTCATCGTCGGCGCGGTGCTGGTGGTGCTGGTCTTCGAGGCGGCGCGGCGGCTGATGGGCCTGCCGCTGGCGATCATCGCCCTCATCTTTCTCGCCTACTGCTTTTTCGGCAACCATCTGCCGCCGCCGCTCGTCCATCGCGGCTATGATTTCGCCCAGTTGGTCGACACCTTCGCCTACGGCACCGAAGGCATATACGGCACGCCGATCTATGTCTCGGCCGCCTACATCTTCATCTTCGTCGTCTTTGCCGCCTTCCTCGAACGCGCAGGCATGATCGCGCTGTTCAACGATTTCGCGCTGGGCCTTGTCGGCACATGGCGCGGCGGCCCGGCGCAGGTCTGCGTGCTGTCGTCGGCGCTGATGGGCACCATTTCCGGTTCGGGCGTCGCCAATGTGGTGGCCAGCGGCCAGTTCACCATCCCGCTGATGAAGCGCTTCGGCTTCCGCTCGGCCTTTGCCGGAGCCGTCGAGGCGACCTCCTCGATGGGCGGCCAGATCATGCCGCCGGTGATGGGCGCGGTCGCCTTCATCATGGCCGAGACGCTGAACGTGCCTTATGCCGAGGTGGTCAAGGCGGCGATCATCCCGGCGCTGCTCTATTTCGGCGCCTGCTTCTGGCAGGTGCATCTGGAAGCCGGCAAGGCCGGCCTGCACGGCATGGCCAAGGCCGAGCTGCCCAACCCGTGGGACGCGGTGCGGCAACACTGGCCGCTGGTGCTACCGCTGGCAGCGCTGATCTATCTGCTGTTTGCCGGCTACACGCCGATCTTCGCCGGCACGATGGGCCTGGCGCTGACCATCGTGCTCATCCTCGGCACGCCGCTGGCAGCAGCGATCGGACCGCTCGCCTTCCGCATCGTCTTCTGGATCGCGCTCGGGCTTGCCGCCGCTTCGTTCATGAAGTTCGGCGTCAATCTCCTCGGCCTGGTGATCGCCGCACTGGTCGTCGCCTGCTTCACGTTCAAGGGCGGCCGCGCGACGTTGCAAATCTGTGTCGACTCGCTTGCCGAAGGCGCCAAGAACGCACTGCCGGTCGGCATTGCCTGCGCCATCGTCGGCATCGTCATCGGCACGCTGACGCTGACCGGCATCGCTTCGACCTTCATCGGCTGGATCATCTCGATCGGCGAGAACAATCTGTTCCTGTCGCTGTTGCTGACCATGCTCACCTGCCTGGTGCTCGGCATGGGCATCCCGACCATTCCCAACTACATCATCACCTCGTCGCTGGCCGGGCCGGCGCTGCTCGAGCTTGGCGTGCCGCTGCTGGTCAGCCACATGTTCGTCTTCTATTTCGGCATCATGGCCGATCTGACGCCGCCAGTGGCGCTGGCCGCCTTTGCCGCGGCACCCATGGCCAAGGAAAGTGGCCTGAAGATCGGCATCCAGGCGACCAAACTCGCCATTGCCGGCTTCGTCGTGCCATTCATGGCGGTCTACACGCCAGCGCTGATGCTGCAGGACGCCGGGCCGATCGCTGCCCAGTTCGGTTATCCGGTCGAGGTTGCCTACATCGTCGCCAAGGCGTGCATGGGCATCGTGCTGTGGGGTGCCGCCGCCGTCGGTTTCCTCGCCAGCCGCATGGCATTGTGGGAACGGCTCATCGCCTTCGCGGCCGGCGTGCTGCTGGTCGCCGCGGTGCCGCTGACCGACGAGGCCGGCTGGGCGCTGGCGCTGGCCTGGATCGGCTGGCACTGCTTTCGTGCGCGGCGGGCTTCAGGCAGAACATGAGCCTGTGCATCCTGGCCGCTGGCAAGACGGTAACGCTCTCCGTCGCCGCCTTCACGCTGTCCTGGACGCATTCGGTGGAACGGACGCGCTGGCAGGAGGACTGGAAGGTCACGCCTTCCGGCCTGCAGCTGATCGAGGCGCGGATCAAGGGCTCGGGCGCCGGCATGGAGCCTCCGGAAGACGCGGTGCTGAAGAATGGCTGGTGGATCTACGCGCCTGGTGTCGGTCCACAGCGGCGCGTCGTGCTCGCCGCCTCGGGCACAACCGGCGAAGGCTGGATGCTGTGCTCGGTCCAAGGCTGCCGGGAACTCGGCAAGGCGGCCGGCGATACAATCGCGCTGGAGCCGTGCGGATCGGACGGCACGAGCCAGCCGCGGTAGCATAATCAAGCCGGTGAGCGGCGGCTCATTCTCCAGCAGCCACACCCTCAGCCAAGGAACCGCTCGCGCAGCTCCGGAGAAGGAATGTCGCAACTATCCTTCCTGCCGAATAGCGCGTAGCGGTTCTTGGCAACGCGATCATAGAGCCAGTCGCGTAGCGGGCGCGGCAGCAGCAGCAAAGCCTTCATCGCCCGCCACGGCCAGCCGAGTTCCGACATGACGGCGACAAAACTGTCGAGGCGCGTGAAGGCGACGCCGTCGATCAGGACGAGGTTGGTTTCGTAGGAGTCCGTGCGCAGTCCATGCTTCCGGAACAGCGCGTCACCGAAGGGCGACTGCGCGGTGGCGAAGCGGAAACGGCCTTGGCGGTCGAGCCTGACCACCATGCGCACGAAGCCGGAGCAGAGCACGCAGACGCCATCGAAGACGATCAGCGGATGATGGACGTCGAACGGAGAAGGACTGGGAAGGTCGGTCACGCTGGCCTCGGCAGCTCATGTCCCTGGGAGATTAAGCCAGCCGGGGGCGGCGTCAAAGACTTGGCAGTGTCGCATGTCGCCGTCGGCGAAAACCGGGCGCTCGCCGCGATAGGCGATAGCGGCACAATCGGTGAGCTGGTGATACTTGAACAGAAGGCTGGTAACAACTCGACTGCCTGCACTTATCAAAGCTGGCAAATGTCGCATTTATGCTTGGCTAAAGAGAGATTATTAACAGAGTTCATAGCAGTCTACACCCGGATCAAGGGGTTCAACGATGTCAGCCAATTCTGAACGCGCTAAGCTGATTGAAGAATTTCGAGCTTGGAAGAACAATATTTTCAACGTTACCAGGCAGATTGTCGATCAGCGAGAGTTTGCGGCGGGAAAAGAACACCTCGCGAAGACCCTGAGGGATATGCCGATCCGGGACTTCGATTTTGTTCTCGGGCTCGGGATCGGTGATGAGAAAGCCGATATCCAGCGCTCGATCTCAGAACTGTTCAACGCCATAGAACATGACCACGGCACCATCGATCAGATCGTTGGCCTGAGCATCGATATTTCAGATCACGAGCAGCTGGGCGACGCCAAACACGGTTTCACGCAAGGCGTCGACGTCAGTCTCTACAATCGCAACGTCTATGATTTTCTTGTGAAATCAGACGAGGACATAGGGCTTCAATACGCTGCAACCGCGAGCAAATGGCAAGGTGGCTTCGACCAGGTCGGTGTCGCCGAGATCGATGGGATGCATGAAGTACTCGCCTTCAAGAGATCGATCGTTCGCGGCGACCATTCGCGGTACGGGTTCGTCGTGCAAGATGCCGGAACAGCGTCCGAAAAAGTCGGGCGCGACGCCGCGCCTTATACCGAGACCATTTTCAATGCGCTTGTCGCTGTAGAGTTTCACCGCTTCATCTACGAGCTTGTGCCGCAATTGACCCTTCCGCACGACATGGTGGTCGTCGCGGGGAACCATGACATGATCTATGTGCCCCACACGCACTACCGCGTGAAAGGAAGCCCGGATTGGAAGGGCCGGCCCGCGCCGAAGCCTGAAATAGCTGAAATGGTTGACGACACATATCGTCGACTTGCCGAGATGGGCCGCTTCGCTCGCGGTCTCGGTATTGTCACCGGCAGCGGACCAAAGGTTTTTGGGCGCCGGGGGAACAAGCCTTAGTCATCGGCTTGAGGTGGTAGTCGATGGAGACTTCGGCAGCCCGTCTTAAAGAGACAGGCTCGCCAGCGATCGCATCAAAGCCGTGGCGTTGTCGCACGGCGCCTGTCGGCGAGAGCGGGACGCTCGGCGCGATAGGTGGTGGCGCGGGTAGAGGCGGCCGGCCTGCAGATCCTGCTGTTGTGGCGATTTTCGAAAGCCATGATCAGTGCGCACCCAGCGAGTTGCCGCGACGGGCGCAAGCAGGGCCGGGGCCGCGCATGTAATAGCGCTCGGGCCGATAGGTCGGCGCGACGAATTCGCGGATGGCGGCGGCATAGCCGATGAGGTGCGCGAGGAAGTTCATTACCCTTGTCCCTGTCCCGATTTTCGGATGTCCCTTCCGAATTGCGGTCATCATAGCGTCGAGGCGTGAATAGTCGGTGAACGTGATGTTAATATCTGGTCGAAAATGCCTTGCTTCGTGGCTGGATTGCGGCTGATTCGGGGTCTTTCGGTGCAGTTCGTCGGCATTCCGGCCAATGTGACTTTTGCATCACATATGTTTCGTTTGAATGTCGCGCGTGCGCGGTTCTGTTTCAACTTTTGTGGCACCCGCGAAATTTCCATGCTGACGGCCAGAACCACTCAAAGCGGCCCTTGGCATCCAGATCGGTCCGTGAGCGCGGAACTGGAGCGCGGTCTGTCCGTTCTCACCTTCATCTGGTCTGGAAGGGAAGATATCATGGCGCCGCGTCCGGCCTGGAAAGGCTATTTGAAGCTTTCGCTGGTCACCTGTGCCGTCGAACTCACCAATGTCGTCACCCACACGGAGCGGGTCTCGTTTCGCATTCTCAACCGCAAGACCGGCAACACGGTGAAGCGGCTCTATGTCGACGCCGAAACAGGCAAGCCGCTGGAGGAGGATGACGAGATCAAAGGCTATGAACTCGACGACGGCGATTTCATCCATATCGAGGAAGACGAGATCGAGGCGGTGCAGATCGAATCCTCGCACACGATGGCGCTCGACGGTTTCGTCGACAAAGCTTCGATCCAGCAGATCTATCTCGATACGCCGTATTATGTCGCCCCGGCCGACAAGGTGTCGGAAGAAGCGTTCGCCGTCATTCGGGACGCGATGGCGGGCAAGAAGATGGCCGGGTTGGCGCGTATCGTGCTCTACCGACGCGAACGGCCGGTGGTTATCGAGCCGCTCGGCAAAGGCATGGTGCTGACGACGCTGCGCTACGACAACACGGTGCGCCAACCGGACACCGTCTTCGGCGACATCGAGTCGGTGAAGACCGATCAGGAGATGACCGACCTCGCCGAGTTGATCATCGACAAGAAGAAGACGAAGTTCGATCCCTCGAAATTTGACGACAAATACGAGGACGCGCTGCTGGAACTGATCCGCGCCAAGAAGGCCGGCCACAAGGCGCCGAAGGCCAAGGCGGCGCCCAAACCTTCCAATGTCGTCAATCTGTTCGACGCGCTGAAGAAGAGCCTGTCGGCGGATGGCGGCTCGGCCAAAGCTTCTTCGACGAAGTCCAAACGCGCCAAGCCGAAAGCAAGCGCGCCCAAACGCAAATCGGCCTGAGGAACCCAACGGATGGCCAGCCTCGAACAATATCATTCCAAGCGCGATTTCAAGAAGACCGCCGAACCGGCCGGCAAGGTCGCCCGGACCAAGCAGGGCGGCGCGGGCGGCATCTTCGTCATCCACAAGCATGCCGCGACGCGGCTGCATTACGACCTGCGGCTCGAGCATGACGGCGTGCTGTGGAGCTGGGCGGTGACGCGCGGCCCGAGCCTTGATCCGCATGAGAAGCGACTGGCCGTGCATGTCGAGGATCACCCGATCGACTATGCGCCGTTCGAGGGCACCATTCCCAAGGGCGAATATGGCGGCGGTTCGGTCATCGTTTGGGACGAGGGCACCTGGACCCCCGAGATCGACCCGGCCAAGGCGATGAAGAAGGGCCATATCAGCTTTGAGCTCAAGGGACACAAGCTGCATGGGGCATGGCATCTGGTGCGACTGAAGCCGCGTGCGGGTGAAAAGCGCGACAACTGGCTGCTGATCAAGTCGGACGATGCCGCAGCGCGTCCCGGCGAGGACATCCTCAAGGAGGCGCCGGAATCGGTGAAGTCGGGCCTGACGATCGAGGAGGTCGGCGAGGGCAAGACCGCGAAGGGTGAGAAGCCGAAGGTCTGGCATTCCAACAAGCCGGCCGCCGGCAAGACGAAGGCCGCGGGCAAGAAACTCGACTTCATCGAGCCGCAGCTGGCCACGCTGGAGCGCGATGCGCCGCCGGGCAAGGACTGGCTGCATGAGGTGAAGTTCGACGGCTATCGCATGCAGGCACAGATAGCCGGCACCGACGTGCGGCTGCTGACCCGCACCGGCCTCGACTGGACGACGAAATTCGGCGGCGAGATCGTCGCGGAGCTGGCCGGGCTGAAGTGCAGCGACGCCATCATCGATGGCGAGGTGGTCGTGCTGGCCGACAGCGGCGTCTCGTCTTTCGCGCTGTTGCAGCAGGATCTGTCGGCGAAGCGGACAAATCGCTTCATCTATTACGTATTCGATCTGATGCGCCTCGATGGAAGGGATTTGCGGCGCGAGCCGCTGGTCGAGCGCAAGCAGGCCTTGCAGGATTTGCTCGGCAAGCAGTCCGACAATCCGGCGGTCCGCTTCAGCGACCACTTTTCCGAACCCGGCAAGATCATGCTGGAGCATGCCTGCCGGATGGGCCTGGAAGGCGTCGTCTCCAAGCGTGCCGATGCACCCTATCGCAGCGGCCGCGGCCCGACCTGGGTGAAGTCGAAATGCACGGCGCGGCAGGAATTCGTCATCGGCGGCTATCTGCCGTCGGACAAGACCGGGCGCGGCCTGCGCTCGATCCTGGTCGGCTTCCACGAGGGCGGCAAGCTGCATTATGCCGGGCGCGTCGGCACTGGTTTCTCCGGCAAGGGCGCCAATGAGCTGAAGGCAAAACTCGATGCATTGACGGCAAAGACATCGCCCTTCTCCACCGCGGTGCCGAAGGGCAAGGGCCTGGTCTGGGTCAAGCCCGAACTTGTCGGCGAAGTGGAGTTTCGCAGCTGGACCTCGGACCGTATAATACGCCACGCCTCGTTCCAGGGATTGCGCGAGGACAAGCCGGCGGAGGAAGTCGTGCAGGAAAAGCCCAAAGCGTCGACAGGCAAGCCATCGACAGGCAAGAGCACGGCCAAGCCGGCATCGGGCGGCAAAGCCGCCGGATCGATGACGACCACGGTAAAACTCTCGCATCCCGACAAGCTGCTGTGGCCGGACGAAAACATATCCAAGCAGGGCCTGCTCGACCATTACGCGCAGGTTTGGCCGCGCATGGAACAGTTTGTCGTCAACCGGCCGCTCAGCCTGGTGCGGGCGCCGGACGGTGTCGGTGGCCAGCGTTTCTTCCAGAAACATGCCTCGGCCGGTATGAGCGACAAGATCGCGCGCATGAAGGATCCGACTGACGGCGAGGAGATCTTGTACATCCGGGATTTCGATGGTGTCGCCGCATTGGTCCAGTATGGCGTGGTCGAGATCCACATCTGGGGGTGCACGATCGACGAGATCGAAAAGCCCGACCAGATCATCTTCGATCTCGATCCCGATGAAGGTGTCGACGTGAAAGCGGTCCGCGAGGCGGCACTCGATATCAGGGGCAAGCTCGACGAGCTGTCGCTGCCGAATTTCGTCAAGACTTCGGGCGGCAAGGGTTTTCACGTCATGGTGCCGCTGAGACCAGCGGCGGATTGGGAGGAGGTCAAAACCTTCGCCCATGATTTTGCCCGTGCGCTGGAGCAGGGTGCTCCCGACCGCTACACGGCGACGCTGTCGAAAAAAGCGCGCACGGGAAAGATCTTCGTCGACTATCTGCGCAATGGCAGGGGCTCGACGACGGTCGCGCCCTATTCGTCACGCGCCAAGAAGGGCGCCACCGTGTCGATGCCGGTGACCTGGCCAGAGATCGATGCCGGCTTGGCGCCGAACGCTTTCCCGATCGGCGGCAAGACTACGCTGAAACAGCTGGCGAAAGCCGATCCGTGGTCGGATTTCTTTAAGCAGGGCAAGGCTCTGAGGCGGGGTTAACGCTTCGCCCGTTCAAGACAGAAACACCCTCTCAAACGCCTGTCTACCCGGCGGCGAGAAGATCACCGCGCGGCTGTCCTTCTCGCGGCGCGCCCATTTCTCGGCCAGGATCTTCTCGAGGATGGCGGCGCCCAGCGTGCCGGCGAGGTGCGAACGGCGCACGCTCCAGTCGAGGCAGGCGCGGCACACCGGCCGGCGCGGCTTGGTATAAACGTCGATGCCGATCGCCGCGAAATGCGAAGCCGCCGATGGCCCGAGCCTGATCTCCTGTTCGTCGCGGACCAATACGTTTTTGGCGACGAGCCGATCGAGCATCGCCACCGCCTGCTCGCCGGCGAGGTGATCGTAGCAGACGCGCGCCACGCGCATGGCGCCATCGCGCGGACCCGGGCGCACACGCTTTGGACCGACGGCTTCCGCGACGCTTGTGATGGCTTCGATCATGCCCGCCACCTGCGGTCCGGCGAGGCCGTAATAGCGATGCCGGCCCTGGCTCGCCACCGTGAGCAGCCCACCTTCCATCAGTTTGCCCAGGTGCGAGCTGGCGGTCGGCAGCGAAACGCCGGCCTCGAGCGCCAGTTCGCTCGCCGTCAGCGCCGTGCCGCCCATCAGGGCATTCAGCATGTTTGCCCGTGCCGGGTCGCCGACCAGGCTGGCGATGCGGGCGATGTCGGGTCCTTCACGCATAGTTCGTTCCTCATCGAAGCGTTCTTGTCAGATAATCACTATTCTCAGGTGAGATCAAGGAGACGACGATGGCCGAACGAACCGCTTTCCCCTCAGCCCCGCTCCCCAGCCGTCAATTCTTCCCGTTCGTCAGCTGGCTGCGTTCGCGGCTGCTGGCCCGCTGGTATGACCGCCATTTGCAGCGTCTGGACCTTGCCGAGATCGATGATCATCAGCTGCGCGATCTTGGGCTAACGCGGCAAGACGTGCGCCGCGAATGCGCGAAGTCCTTCTGGCAGCCCTAGCAGACCAGACGACACAATTTTTCGATGCCGCTCGAACTATCGACGCACCCCAAGGAGACCACAATGACCATCACCTGCTTCATCCGCTACGAGATCGACCCGTTCGGCAAGGCGGCCTTCGAGGAGTATGCGCGCAATTGGGGCCAGGCCATTCCACGCTGCGGCGCCGATCTGATCGGTTACTACGCGCCGCATGAGGGCTCGGCGACGACCGCCTATGCCGCCTACAACATCGAGAGCCTGGCCGCCTACGAAGCCTATCGCGCCCGGCTTGCCGCCGATCCCACCGGCAAGGCAAACTACGAATTCGCCAAGCGCGAGAGGTTCATCCTGAAGGAGGATCGCATGTTTCTGAAACTGGCCTCAGGCCCGCACGCGAAACTGGTGCTGCCGTGATTGCCGTCATCTTCGAGGTCGAGCCGGCGGAAGGCCGGCGCGACGCCTATCTGAGCATCGCCGCGGACCTGCGTCCACTGCTCGACGGCATCGACGGCTTTCTTTCCATCGAGCGTTTCCAGAGCCTGGCCGATCCGAACCGCATCCTGTCGCTGTCATTCTGGCGCGACGAGGAAGCCGTGAAGGCCTGGCGCAACACCGAGGAACACCGCCAGGCGCAGAAGGCCGGCCGGGGCGGTATCTTTGCCGGCTACCGTCTGCGCATCGCCCATGTGATGAGGGATTATGGACTGACGGAGAGAGACGAGGCGCCTAGGGATAGCCGGGCGGTGAATGGGTGAGTGGCAAGTTTCTTCCTTCTCCCCCTGTGGGAGAAGGTGTCGCCGCAGGCGACGGATGAGGGGTGTTCCAGGGAACGCCAACGTCTCACTCCGCTGGAACACCCCTCATCCGTCTCGGCGCTGCGCGCCGATCCACCTTCCCCCACAAGGGGGAAGGGAAAAAACTATGCATTCCCGATCAGCACGCCGGCCGCGAACACCAGGGCGCCGCCCAGCACCACCTGGAAGGCGGCGCGCAGGAAAGGCGTCTGCATGTAGCGGTTCTGGACAAAGGCGATCGCCCACAATTCGAAGAAAACCACCACCGCGGCAACCCCGGTGGCCGTCCAGAAATGCGGAATGACATAGGGGAGCGCGTGTCCGAGACCACCCAGCGTCGTCATAATACCGACGGTCAGACCGCGCTTGATCGGCGAGCCGCGGCCCGACAGCTTGCCGTCGTCGGAAGCGACTTCGGTGAAGCCCATCGAAATGCCGGCGCCGATCGAGGCGGCAAGCCCGACCAGCAGCGTCTGCCAGGTGTCGTGCGTGGCAAAGGCAGCGGCAAAGATCGGCGCCAGAGTGGACACCGACCCGTCCATCAGCCCGGCCAGCCCTGGTTGCACATAGGTGAGGATGAACTGGCGCTGCTCGGCGCTGGCCTCGTCGGCCTTGACGGCGCCCGGCACATGTTTCTGTTCCAGCCGCTGCGCCAGGGTCTCATGGCCCAGTTCGGCCACCGCCAGATCGTCGAGCAGTTTTCGCGTCGAAGCATCTGCCGTGCGCTTGGCCGCCTCGACATAGAAAAGGTAGGCTTGCCGCTCCATCGCCTCGGCATGGCTGCGCACGTGCTCGATGCCGAGCGGCCGGACCAGCCAGTCGGGCTTGCGCTCGTAATAACCCTTCACATGTTCGCGCCGGATCAGCGGTATGCGCTCGCCGAACCGCTTGCGGAAAAGCTCGATCAACGCATCGCGATGGCCATCCTCTTCCTCGGCCATCTCCTCGAACACTTTTGCCGATTGCGGGAAGTTTTCCGTCAGCCCGTCGGCATAGGCCCGGTAAATGCGACCGTCATCCTCCTCGGAGGAAATGGCCAGCGCCAGGATCTCCTGTTCGGAGAGCGATTCGAAGGGGCGGCGGCCGAAGCCGAAAACACGGGAAAGCATGAGGAATTCACCCTAGTTTAGAATAGTTCTAAACTAGGGTTTTGAACACCTTCGGTCAATTGCGCGCTTGGGTCGCGGTCAAGAATTGTTGAAGCCCCACGCCCGCGGTGACTCTTCATTATCAGTGAATGTTCACCTATATTGCTGGACTCAAGCCAAGAACAAGGAACCGGCAGATGACGGCAAAACAGCCTCCGCACCACTATGATCCCAAGCCCGTTCTCGATCTCATCGCCAGCATCGAGGCCGATCTGCAGCGCCTGAAGGGGCTGGTCGAGCAGCAGGTCGAGAAATTCGACCCCGCCAACCCGCACAACAAGGCGCCGGACGGCAAACTGACGGAGGAGGGCGTCGAGTGCTGCTACCGCATGTTCGACGAGGGCAAGTCGCGCTACTCGGTCGCCCAGCAGATGAAGATATCCTTTGCCGCCGCCAGCCACCGTTTCAACAACTGGCGCAAGCTGGGTGGGGGCAAGAGGCAGAGGACGTTACTCGGCTGAACATGGGGGATGTCTGCGGGCCAGCGCCCCCCTCTGTCCTGCCGGACATCTCCCCCTCAAGGGGGGAGATTGGCAGCTTCGTCGTTCCGCTCACCTTGCAGCGTTAATAGGTGGCGAAGTCGACTGAGTGCGTAATCTCCCCCCTCGAGGGGGAGATGGCCGGCAGGCCAGAGGGGGGCGTGCAGCCGTGGCGTAGGCGATCGCCCGCCAAACTTTGTAACGGTCACATTTTTTCATTGGTGCGCCACATCTGTTTGCGGGCATCATGAAAAGACCCTGTCCACTGGACCTCACATGAACGCCATATCCCTTCCCGGCATCGCCGACATCCACGCCGCCGCCGCGCGTCTCTCCGGCTTGATCATCGAAACCCCCTTGATCGAATCGCAGGAGCTGAACAGACGCTTCGGGGGCCGCATCCTGTTCAAGCCGGAGACGCTGCAGCGCACCGGCTCGTTCAAGTTCCGCGGCGCCTACAACAAGCTGTCGTCGCTCAGCGAGGCGGAACGCAGCCAAGGTGTCGTCGCTTTCTCATCGGGCAATCATGCGCAGGGCGTCGCCGCTTCGGCCGCGATGTTCGGCGTCAAGGCGGTGATCGCCATGCCTTCGGACGCGCCGGCGATGAAAATTGCCAATGTGCGCAAGATGGGCGCGGAGGTGGTCCCGTTCGACCGCTTTCGCGACGACCGCATGACCGTGATCCGTCCTTACATGGAAAGAGGCATGGTGCTGGTGCCGCCTTTCGACGATCCGGCCATCATTGCCGGCCAGGGCACGATCGGCCTCGAATTGATGCGCCAGGCAAAAGCGCTTGGCGTCGACCTCGACGCGGTGATCGTCCCCTGCGGCGGCGGCGGCTTGTCGAGTGGCATCTCCGTTGCCGTCAAGGATGCCTCGCCTGACACCTCGGTCTGGGCCGTGGAGCCCGAGCATTTCGACGACACCCGCCAGTCGCTGGCCGCCGGTGCAAGGGTTTCGAACGAGCCCGGCCATAGTTCGATCTGCGACGCGCTGCTGACCGCCGAGCCTGGCGTGATCACCTTCGAGATCAACCGCAGGAATCTCACCGGTGGCATCGCCGTCTCGGACCAGGCGGCGGCGCAGGCGATGCGCGACGCCATGGCCTATCTCAAGCTGGTGGTCGAGCCCGGCGGCTGTGTGGCGCTGGCGGCACTGTCATCGGGCGAGATCGAGCTGTCCGGCAAATGCATTGCCGTGGTGCTGTCCGGCGGCAATGTCGATTTCGGCACTTATGCCGGGATCATGGCGGCTGCTTGAGACGGCGATGTCCAGGGGTATCTGATATGGAGTATCTGGCGACGGGCTCCGCCTTGGATCACTCCTCGCCCGCCGCCAAATCGTCGCCGCGCTGAGCATGGTCATCTACCGCCCGCTCACGCGTTCCGAGCTGCCCGACGATACGGCATCCCTTGCCCGCACCCTCATCGGCAAGGTCGTGGTGCGCGAACTGCCCGAAGGCATCGCCAGCGGCCGCATCGTCGAGACCGAGGCCTATGTGACCGGTGACGCCGCCGGGCATGGCTACCGGGGGATGGCGCCGCGCAACCGTTCGCTGTTTCTCGAACCCGGGCACGCCTATGTCTATCTCGCCTACGGCATCTCCTACATGCTCAACGTTTCGAGCGAGATGGCAGGGGTCGGAACCGGCGTGCTCATCAGGGCGCTCGAGCCGCTCGAAGGCATTGCGCTCATGCGGCTCAATCGCGGCATCGACCGCTTGCGCGACCTGGCGCGAGGACCGGGAAGGCTGGCCCAGGCATTGCGGATCGATCGTTCGCTCGACGGGCTCGATCTTTGCCGCAAAGGCCCGCTATGGCTGGCAACCGACGAGCATCAAGCCGGCGACATCGCCCAAGGCATCCGGATCGGCATTACAAAGGATGCCGATCGCCCGCTGCGGTTTTACGTCAAGGGGAGCGCCTTCGTCAGCGGCCCGAAATCGCTCAACGGTTAGTGGCAGTTACAAACCATGGAGATTGGCGAAAGCATTTCTCCCTTCCGCAAAGGCTGGTGCCAAGACTGGAGGTCGTGCGGCATCTAATCCAGCGTCCGCCTGAACCGCACCAGCGCAACCCCGGCAAACAGCGCCACGAACACCATCAGCCAGCCGATCTCGCCGGCCACTGCCGGCAGTTCCGCGCCCTTCAGCATCACCGCGCGGGTGATGCGCAGGAAGTGCGTCAGCGGGAAGATTTCGCCGAAGATTTGTGCCCAGTCCGGCATGCCCCGATAGGGGAACATGAAACCCGACAGCATGATCGACGGCAGGAAGAAGAAGAAGGTGAGCTGCAGCGCCTGCATCTGGGTGCGGGCGATGGTCGAAATCGTATAGCCGAGCAGCACCAGCGCCAGCACGAAGATCAGCACGGCGGTCAGGAGCAGCGACATCGGTCCGGTGAAGGGGATGGCGAACAGAAGCTTCGCCGCCGCCAGCACCACCACCACCTGCACGCCGCCGACCGCCAGATAGGGCAGCACCTTGCCCATCATGATCTCGAGCGGGCTGGACGGCATCGCCAGCAGGTTCTCCATCGTGCCGCGCTCGGTCTCGCGGGTCAGCGCGATCGAGGTCATCATCACCATGGTCATCTGCAGGATGACGCCGAGCAGGCCGGGCACGATGTTGTATTGCGAGATGCCTTCGGGATTGTAGCGCCGGTGTACGACGACATCGAGCCGACCCTTGGCGGCCTCGGCGGCGGCTTCCTGCGTGCCTTGCGCCCTCAGCAGCGCCTGGCTGGCGACTGTGCCGAGCGTCGAGATGGCGCCACTGGCCACCGCCGGGTCGGTGGCGTCCGCCTCGATGAGTATCTGCGGGTTGTTGCCGCTCTCCACCCTCCTGGCGAAATCGGCGGGGATGGTGACGACGAAGGCGACGTCGCCGCGCGATATCAGGAACTCGGCCTCGGCGGCACTTTGCGCGACATGGTCGAAACGATAGTAGCCGGTGGTCTGCAGCGCCGCGACAATGGCACGCGTGTAGGGATCGTTGCTCGTCGCCACGAGTGCTGCCGGCAGGCTTTTCGGGTCGTTGTTGATGGCGTAGCCGAAAAGCACCAACTGTATCAGCGGCACGCCGAGCATCATGGCGAAGGTGATGCGGTCGCGCCGCATCTGGATGAATTCCTTGATCAGCAGCGCGCCAAGCCGGGCGAAGGAAAAGACGCTGTTCATGCCATGTTGTCCTTCGAGCCGGACATGAACTGGATGAAGACGTCCTCGAGGCTGGTTTCGCCGGGCGAAACTTTCACGCCCTTGTGCTCTTTCTCGACGTCGGCGAGTGCGGCTTCGAGCTTCTTTTTGTCGGAGCCGACGACATGCAGCGTCGCGCCGAAAGGCGCCACCTGGTCGACGCCGGAGCGGCCCTGGAGCGCTTCGGCGACCTGATCGAGCCGCGGACCCTGCAGCACAAACGTGGTCAGCCCGGCATTTTTCACCACCTCGGCGACCGTGCCGGTGGCCAGCATCTTGCCGTAGGAGATATAGCTGATGCGGTGGCAGCGCTCGGCTTCGTCCATGTAGTGGGTGGAGACCAGTACGGTCAGCCCGCCGCTGGCCAGGCGATGGATCTCGTCCCAGAATTCGCGCCGTGCCTTCGGATCGACACCGGCCGTAGGCTCGTCAAGCAGCAGCAATTTCGGCTTGTGCATGATGCAGGCGGCCAGCGCCAGCCGCTGCTTCCAGCCGCCCGACAAGGTGCCGGCCAACTGGTTGCGGCGCGTGGTCAGGCCGAGGTCTTCAAGCGTCCCGGCGACATATTCCTCGACCGGCTTCAGCCGATAGAGGCGCGCCACGAATTCGAGATTCTCGCCGATCGTCAGATCCTCGTAGAACGAGAATTTCTGCGTCATGTAGCCGACTTCACGCTTGATGCGCAGGCTGTCGGTGCGGATGTTGAAGCCGAGCACCGTGCCTTCGCCTTCGTCCGGCGTCAGCAGGCCGCACATGATGCGGATGGTTGTGGTCTTGCCAGAACCGTTGGGGCCGAGAAAGCCGACGATCTCGCCCTCGGCGACCGACATCGTCACATGGTCGACGACGGTCTTGTCGCCAAATCGCTTGACCAGGCCGTGGACGTCGATGGCGTTCATCTTGCGCTGTCCGCGAGATCAACATCGACGATCTGGCCGGGCTGCAGCGGCCCGGCATCGCCCTCCGGCCGCGCCTCGACCAGGTAGACCAGCTTCTGCCGGTTCTCCAACGAATAGATCACCGGCGGCGTGAACTCAGGATCGGGCGACACGTAGCTGACGCGCGCCTTCACATCCGGGCCGCAGCCGTCGCAATGGACGCCGAGCAAGGTGCCGACCTTGACCGAGGAGAAGGCGCTCTCCGGGATGTAGACGCTGAGCTTGACCGCGCCGTCGGGCAGGATCGAAATCACCGGCGCGGTCGGACCTGATGTGTCGCCCGGATTGCGGATGACATCGTTGACGCGGCCCGGCGAAGGCGCTGCCAGCACCCGTTTCGACAGCCGCCACTGAGCTTGCTCCAACGCGGCCTGCGCCTGCTTGACCTGATTGTCGGCGGCCTTGATCGTTTCGGCCCGTGCAGGCAGGCCGCCGACGGCGAGATTGGCATTGGCCTGGCCGACCTGCGCATTGGCCGTTTCCAGCGTGGCCGACGCGGTGTCGAAATCGGCTTGCGTGCCGGCGCCGCGCTTGAACAGATCGGCGGCGCGGTCGTATTTGCGCTTGGCGTCGGCGGCCTGGGCGCTGGCCATGTCGACCTCGGCCTTCAGCACGGCGATCTCTTCCGGCCGCTTGCCGATCTGCAGATCGGCCAATTGCGCCTGCGCCTGGGCAAGGCCGGCCTGCGCCTGCGCCACCGCGATCTTGGCATCGGCACTTTCCAGCGTCACCACGGTCGTGCCAGGCACCACACGGTCGCCGCGCTTCACCGTGACGGTCTCGACCTGCGCCACCTCGATCGGCGCCAGCAGCACATAGTCGCCTTCGACATAGCCGACGGCCAGCGGGGCAGCCGGGGCACAGGCCGAGAAGAGCTGCGCGGCGAGCGGCAGCGAACACAGAAAGCTCATGGTCTTTGCCCCTTCATGCTTTGCTCTTTTTGGAAGCCAATATGGCCTTGAGATTACCCGATGTGACCGCCACCACCTTGGCCGCCTCGGCGGCGCCGATGTCTTTCCAGCCCATGCGGCGCATCACCGCCTCGCGGCCGATGCGGAAATAGATGACCTGGCCAATCAGCGTGAACACGGTGAGCCTTGTGGCCTCGCTTTCGGCGGGCTCGCCGGTCGCCTGTTCCCAGAGCTGGCACAGCCGGCGATGCGTCGGCTCGAAGACGCCGTCATAGATGCGGTCGAGGGCTGCCGTCGGATGCGAAAGCTCACGCAACACGAACTGCACGATCTCGCCGGCCTGCGGGCTGGCCACGACAAAGCCGACCATCCGCTCCAGCGCCGCGAAGAGTAGCGCTTGCGCCGCCTCCGGATTGGCTGGTCCCGGCGCAGGCGCCTGTACATTGCCGAGCGCCTGGCCGGCTACACCCTGGATGGTCTCGACGATAAAGTCGGCGGCAGCGGCGCGAAGACCCTCCTTGCCGCCGAAATGATAGGCGATTGAGCCTATATTGGCTCGCGCCTCGGCGGCGATCTCGCGCGTCGAGGTGCCATCGAAGCCCTGCCTTCCGAACAGCTTCAGCGCCGCCTGGACAAGGGCCGCGCGCGTCATCTCGGCGGGCTCGCGGCGAAGAATTTTGGGCTCAGGCAGTTTGACCATGAGCGCAGTTTAATCAATCGATTGATTAAAGTCAACTTCTGTTCGTCATTATCTTGCCATCGACGGCGGCAAACGCTTTAGTGCCCGGCCATGGGCAAGGAAGTCGAACGAAAATTCCTGGTCACCAGCACCGCATGGCGGGAACTGGCCGAGGCCAATATCCGCATTCTCCAGTTCTATCTCGCTGCCGGCCCCGGGCGCACGGTGCGCATCCGCATCAGCGATGGCGGTTCCGCCAAGCTGACACTCAAATTCGGCAGCAAGGCGCGCGAACGCGACGAATTCGAATACCCGATCCCGCTCTCGGAGGCGGTGGAGATGCTGGACTTCGCCATCGGACGTGTCATCGAGAAGACACGTCACCATGTTAGGCACCGTGGCTATCTCTACGAAATCGATGTCTTCGGCGGTCCGCTTGCGGGACTTGTGATCGCCGAACTTGAGACGCCGGAGGACGTGCCGGACGAAATGCTGCCTGATTGGCTCGGCCGCGAAGTCACCGGCGAGTCAAAATTCTACAACGCGTCGCTCGCCCTTGGGGGGATACCGGAGATCGCCGCATGAGCTTTCGTATCGATCCGCGCCTGCCGCTGACCGGCGAGGTCAGGCGTATCCTTGCCGAGGAAATCGGCAAGGCGCTGCATCACCTTGACGCCGCACGGAGCCGGCCGGAACAGGCGCTGCACAAGTGCCGCAAGCGGCTGAAGAGCGCCCGCGCCCTGCTGCGGCTTGTTCGTTCCGGCGACGAAACATTCTGCGAGACCGAGAACCAGTGCTATCGCAATGTAGCAGGCCTGCTTGCCGGTCCGCGCGAGGCGACAGCGCTGATCGAAACCATCGACCGGCTGGCGGCGAGCTTTCCCAAGGAGAGCGCCGACGATGGGCTTACTGCTGCGCGCGACAGGCTGATCGCGCGCCAGCATGAACTGCACGAAGGCAGCGGGCTCGAAGCGGCGATCGGTGCGGCGACCGCCGCTTGCGAGGATGGCCTCAAACGCGTCGAAGCGTTGGCCTTGCCCGACCAGCCGGAACAGGCGGCCGACGTGCTTGCCGAAGGTGCCCGCGTCACGCTGCGCCGTGCCAGGAAGGCGCTCGACAAGGCCAGATCGCGGGGCGCGGCCGATGATTTCCACGATTTGCGCAAGGCGGCCAAGACCCACGGCATGCATCTGTCGCTGCTCGGCAGGCTGTGGCCGACACCGATCAAGGCCCGGCGCAAGGCGGTCGACGAACTGGGCGAGCGGCTGGGCGACCTGCACGATGTGCTGGTGATGCGCGCGCTGCTTGAGGCCGACGACCAGCCACTCGGGCTGCCCGAGGACACGAAACTTCTGGGCAAGCTGCTGAAGCGGTCGGAGAAGCAGCTGAAGAAGAGCTGCCTGGCCGAAGCGGCCGAGCTGTTCGGCGACAATCCCAAACGCTCGACACGCAAACTGGCCCGCAAGGCGCGCGACGATCTGGCTGCGCCGCCGGAAGAGGCCGCGGCATCGTAGGACGCTCTTCCTCGCGCTCCGGACGGGGGAGGAAGGCGTGCGCTAGCCCTCATTACCCGCCCATGCTAATCGCCATGGGGCATGACCGAGCCCGGCGACACGCTTCTGGATCGACTTGGCCGCTGGCTTGCCGGCCGGCTGCAGGGAGAATCGTCCGGCTACGAGCCCTACACTCCGTCCGATGCCGAAACGCTGCGCCGCACGCTTGAGCCGGGCGACATCCTGCTGATCGAGGGCAATCAGAAGATCTCGGCGGCGATCAAGTACCTGACCCAGTCGACCTGGTCGCATGCGGCCTTCTATGTCGGCGATGCCTTGCCCGCGCCGGAAGACGGCTCGGAACGGCCGCGCCTGATCGAGGTCACGATCGGCGAAGGCTGCGTCGCCGTGCCATTGTCGCGCTACCGCACCTACAACACCCGCATCTGCCGGGCGAGCGGGCTGGCGCCGGAGGATCGCGACAAGGTCGTCGCCTTCATGATCGGCAGGCTCGGCCTGAAATACGACCTCAAGAACATTTTCGACATGCTGCGTTTTTTCTTGCCCACACCGCCGGTGCCGGTGCGCTGGCGCCGCCGCATGCTGGCCTTCGGCTCCGGCGACCCGACACGGGCGATCTGCTCGACGCTGATCGCCGAGGCCTATGGCCAGATCCGCTATCCGATCCTGCCCGAAATCACCCGTGCGCCCGGCCGAGCCTCCGCGCAGTCGAACTATTCGCGCAAGGAAATCCTGCACATCCGCCACCACTCGCTCTACACGCCGCGCGATTTCGACCTGTCGCCCTATTTCCGCATCGTCAAACCGACGCTGGAATATGGTTTCGACTACCGGCAGATGGTCTGGGACGACAAGGTTGCCGATCCCGGGGCAAAGGCCGCCGAATAGACGCGATCAAATGAGTCCAACAGCATGGACGGCACGGCACGGGAGCGCCGCCCGGCAGGCGGCGCTTTGGCGTCAGTGCTTGCAAGCCGCAACGCGCACGTCCGAGGGAGTGGCGTCATAACGGCGGCGGAACGCCCGGTTGAAATAGGAAAGATCGTTGAAGCCGGCCTCGTAGGCGATCGCGGTGATGCTGCGTCCGGCATGGCGCGGATCGCCAAGCATGCGATGGGCACGCGCCAGCCGCTGGTTCATCATGAAATCAATCAAGGATGTGCCATCGCTCTCGAACAGCTTGCGGACATAGCGGGCCGACAGTCCGTGGCGGGCGGCGACGTCCCGCGCCGACAGGTCGACATGGCCACCATGCGCGACGATATCGGCCTTGATGGCGCGCAAGCGGGCAACGCTGACGCCACGGCCGCGTGCGATCTGGGCCGCATCCCTGGTCGCGCCCATGGCGAGTGCGGCAAGGTCGAAGACATGCGTCGCCGCAAGGTGACAGGCCTCCGCAGTCAACTCGTCTCCGACCTCCTGGATCGAGTTGATATAGTCGAGCAACAGCCGCATCGCCCCGCTTTGGGTCGGCAAGGGCCGCATAAGGACCGCTGCCGGATCGCCGATCAGAGGCGAAAGCTGCTTGCGCGAAAAACTCAGATTGATGAAGCGGAACCCGCCGGCGCCGATCAGGTTGAGGCCAACCTCGTCACCGCTCATCATCAGCGCCTGGCCGTTGCCGACCGCCTCCTCGCGGCCGCGGTGCTTCATCACGCTGCCCCCATCGAGGGCCGCCAGAAGAACGAAGTCGTCGTTGTCGATCAGCGACGATGTGCGATGCACCCGGAATTCCGATGAGCTGCCGGTGGCGATGCCGAGGCCCGGCAACGCGCGCACCCGCATGTCGATCTGCGCCGGCGCAAGCGGATCGAGGTCCACCCTCAGAACCGTGCGGCCGTAAACCTCGCGCGTAATCTCGACGCGATCCCGCTCCGGAAACATCTCCGTCGCCAGCCTGAACGAAGCTGACGGCCCCATCGTCGCAGTCATCGACACCCCCATGCCAAGAGCGCGGTCATATGCGCCGCGGCCTGCAAAACGTCAATACCGGGCCGTTTTGGCCGCTTTCAGTGCCGTTCTGTCCAAGCTGTCCCCCTTCGATGCCCCTAGTTTGCGGCGCGATTCCGAAACCGGAACCGTATTGGCGGCAATCCAAGGGGGCACGATGTTTCATTTGCAACTGTTCAAGACGCTGTCGGCACTGGCCGCGGCGGGCTTCAATCCGCGTGCCTATCTGCTGTCGATCTCGTTGGGCAACACGGTGACCGATCACCGCGAGGTCAAGCTGCCGCCGCGCGCTGCCCGATGATGAGGAGCACCATGAAAAAAAGCATTTTCGTGGCCCTGACCATTGCCCTGGCGGGCTGCCAAACGGGCCAGGCCGACAGCAACCCGGCATCGATCGCGAGCGCGGCCGGCAGCAACAAGGCCCGGAACGAACCATCGACGGAAACCGCCTGCGCCGAGGCCGCCAAGAAGGCGGCGAAGGCGCAGACCAATGCGGCTCTGCTCGGCGGTGTCCTGTCGATGGCGGGGGGTCTTGGCGGTCTGGCCGGCAATGGTGGGGTCATTGCCGGCCAGGCCGCCTCGATCGGCGGCTCGGTTCTGCAGTCCCAGGCGACGAGCAGTGCCCGGGCCGGCGTTGTGGAGGACTGTTATGGCTGAGCGGCGTTTCGCAGCCATGCGCCGGCTGGCCGGCGCGCTCGCACTTGCCGGCATGATGTTCGACAGCCCGCATGCCTTGGCGCTGACAGCGCGGGATGCGTCGGCGGTCGTCGGCCTGATCGAGGCCTTGCAGCCCGAATTCGGTCAGTTCGCCTATGACGAGGAGATCGCCGCCGACTGGTACGAGCGCGATGCCGCGGACAAGGGCTTGATCGGCACAGCCGGCTTCACCGCCGACAGCTGGAAGGTCGCGCTTGGCGAGACCATGCGCGGGTTCCTGGCGACGATGTCGGTCGCGGAACTCGATGCCATTTTCGCCAAGCTCAGGGGTGCCATATCCGGCATGAGGGAGCTGACCGACGCACAGAAGTCAGAGACCATCTCGGCCATCGACGAAGAGGTCGAAGGATTGATGGCTTTGCGGGCCGAGGGCGACCCCTTCGCCGACGTCGTCAGGCCGCTGACGCCGAAAATCCGCAGCCTCGTCCTCGGCCCGGCGATGGCGCGATAGGATGTTGGGCAACAGGAAATGGGCGGTGGGAAAAGCAACTCCGGGCGGCGGCCTCGAGGCCAAATATCGCGGCATTTTCCCAGCCACGGCACGTGTCAGGCGGGGCAGCCCGATCGCGATGCTTATCTGCCTGCTGGCTTCCAGCTGCAGCCAGACGGCCGCCAGCCCGCCGATCACGCCAGACCAGCATGCGCAATTGGCGGAGCTGGCGGCCGGCGCGGACTCGCCGGAAGGTCTTGGCGAAGCCCTGGCTGCAGTCGAGGCGACCAGAAAAATGCAGGATTGCCGGGCGCGCATGAACGAGACCGCCGGGCAGATGAAGATGATGGGCGCGGTCAATGGCGCCGTCGGCATCGCCGGCCGCATGGCAGGTCCGGGCGGCAAGACAGCGGCGAAAATAGTGGCGGTCGGCACCGCCAGGGCCGTGCGCGGCAAGCTCAGCCGCCAGATGCAATCATGCTGAGACGATTGGCGCGGTGCCTGGTCAGGCAGGCAGCGACACCATCGACGCTACCGCCTACATGACCGGCACGCTCTATCGTGCCGGCGGAACCACCGGAAAACGATGGCGCATTCCAAGCCTGGCAGCGCCGACATCGGCGCCGCCAAGTCGATCCTTTATGTGCCGTTGATGAACGAGGGCGAAGTGGCGGCGCTGAAGCTCGATTGAGCGCCACGGTCGACGCCTCAGGGCCGAGCTGCGAGATGTTCGCAGCCGTGAGGTGAAGGTCGTTCGTCGGCGATGATCACCAACTCGAACTTGTCTTGTGGCTAACAAACGGCGTCCCCGGATCGGCCCACCTGTGCCAAGCGCAACAGCGGACGTCACCGAGCAGATGCTTTGATGTCACCTTTTTGGGGACCGGAAGCTGCCGGTCCGCTGACGTCCCTGGCGAACATCAATAGGTATCCAAAATGGAATTCCTATATCCTTGGATGTCTTGGAGGCGACTAGCGATCACCTTGCCGACCGCCTCGGGGCTGTGCACCGCGGCCATGTACCTCCGAGCACGCTCGCCCATAGCGGCCACGACCTCAACGTTGTCGGCAAGTTGCGCCATGACCCGTGCGGCTTCATCTATGTCGGGATCGGCCCATTTCTGGCCTTCGATGAAATAGGGGTATTGATCGGGTTCGACGCCGATCAATCGGTATGGAATAGGAAACCCCGTCTGCGTGCCAACAAAATCCTTACTTCCCGAAAAGTCTGTTGCAACAACGGCTTTGCCCATAGCCATGGCTTCGGCAATTCCCAACCCGAAGCCCTCCGAGCGATGCAACGAGACAAAGACATCGCACGATTTTGTCAGACAATAGGTTTCGGTTCGAGTGAGAACCTCATCAATCAACACAACCCTGTTGTCGGTCTGCGCCAGGCTACGAATAGAATTCAGAATTGTTCGCTTGTGGGGGCTGTTACCCATCGTCTTGATAACCAAAGAAACCCGTCGATTTCGATCATGCCCGAACGCGCGCAGGTAGGCCTGTAAAACAGCGTCCGGGTTCTTCCGGTCCGGGTAGGACGAAAAATCGAATGCAAACAGAAATGCGGTAGAATTCTTTGGAATCTTGAAACGCTCGCGACTCGCCTCGATGTCGGGCGGGACGGATATAGCCACCGGAATATGCACAACGGGGCGGTCGGTACCGGCCATGAAGGCATCCCGAACGAAGGCGGTCGGGGCCCAGATTTCGTCCATATGTTGCAGACTGTTCAGCCATTGCGGGTGGATCGAAGGCAGTTCCCAGAAAGGCCTGACGATGTTGTATCTGTTTTGGAGAACACCCCCGCCAATGCCATGAATGGTTGACCCCAGCATGTCGGCGTTTACGCAGAAAACGTTCACCATTTTGGACGGCCGAACAACGATACGAGACGTCAGGGCTCTATCCCTCCTCGACGAAAGAACCTGCTCGTCAAAGTTCGTGACATCATAGGTGATGTTGGCACCGTCGACTGAACGAGCGAGCGAGCGCATTGCTTCACCCACGCCCGTTTCTGAAAATGGATAACCGATCAGGGACAGGCCGGGCCCAAGGGCGGCCTTCGATGTCGTGTCGAAATTTGCGGGCCACGCATGCCTGAACATCGCATCGAGAAATTGCTTTCGCTTGGCCGGTGGTACCATTCCATAGAGCCAGCGAATGTGAGGCTGGGCTTTCATGAGAGTCCGATAAGCGCGGCGCGCGATACGCGGCGCGATCACCGATTTTTCTGTGGCGGAAACATCTGCAGTTCCGTGACCTAGTTGGCGGATTCTCTTGACGACAGTTTGCGTGAACCTGGGAGGAATCCCTGCCGACGTTGCGCCACCGGCGATATACCAGTCGGCGTAGTTTATCTGGGATTTCCCCTCTTGGAGAGGGAAGTAGGATTGTAGGTCGCGCCTCGTCGTCCAGAGTGCGTGCGCAAGCTGTGTGACCACACCACCGGGGTTGGGCTTGATGCCGGCTGGGCGGTCCAGATGGTCCGGCATCAGAGTGAAAGGATCGCCCTCGAAAGGCTCGAGCTTCTCACGAAAGAGAATTCGCGCCAGTTTCGGAATCTTGGTGCCGTCGGAGAACGTCCCGAAGCCATAGGGGACTGAAGAAGAACTGCTTGCCCCGAAACCTTCCAGCTGGTCATGATAACCCGCCGTGAGGCTTGCCAACGCTTCCGTAGATGTTGGTTTCCATCGCTGCTGGTGCTTCGACAGGACGCCCCTGTCGCCGGGAGTGATCCCGCTGAAATGGAAGAAGGCGAGTGGCGAGCCGTTGACCTCGTAGTTCTCATTCGTGGCTTTGATGGTGCGGGTGTCCAGGTTCCAGTACGCCACGTTGTAAGCTGGGTCGCGCAGGATGTGTGTGCCTGGGCAATAGGCGGGCCACAGGTCCATGAATTTCTGGTCAACGAAAATCCCGTCGCTGAGGCGATCGGTGACGCACTCGTTTTGCAGACGCGACTCCCACCATTCCAGCAAAGCCGACGTCTCGTCCGTCCTGGCAAGGGCCAAAAATCCCAGATTGTAAATGCCGGATCGCATAAAGGTCAGGTCGTTTGGGCTCTCGGAATGGAGATTGGGGGCGAGGGAGTGCGGTGTCAGGATGGAAGTCGCTCCCTCGTCGAATGCCCGCAATATCTCGTCGAAGCGACGATAGGCGAAGATATCCGGATCAAGGTAAATCACGCGGTCAAAACCTTCGGCAAAAAGTCGCCGGAATACCGTAGGCTTGATGGCCGTGTTCAGTTCCATGACATCGTAGCGAAAACTGAATGAGCGACGGTCAGGCAGATCGAGTTCGTCGAAAAAAATATGAGCGTCGAATTCGGGGAAGGCGCCCTGTTGCATGTCGTTTCGAGGTGTGTCAGCGATGGCAAGTATGCGTGAGAAGTCTGGATGGTGGCGAGCAAACGAAGACGCCAGCGTCCGCGAATAGTGGAGATAGTTCCACGATGAAATCGTAAAGAACGCATTCCTCATGCTGGGCCCGAATCTTCCTTTGCCTTGGCATCCAAACGTTGCCATAGCCCACGACAGGGGAAATCCACAATCGCAAGGAAACGGGCTGTGGCAAATAAGACCGCTTTGATAACGGGCATCACGGGGCAGGATGGAGCTTATCTATCAAAGCTGCTTCTCGACAAGGGATACCGTGTGGTGGGCTCCATGCGCCGCACGTCGGGGATAGGCACATGGCGTCTCCAGGATATGCAGGTTCTGCGAGATATCGAATTCGTGTCGATGGAACTGACCGAGGACTCAAACGTGCGTGTGGTGCTGGAGAATGTCCAGCCTGATGAGATATACAATCTTGCGGCTCAGAGTTTTGTCGGAGATTCGTTTAGACAGCCAATCTATACATCTCAGGTGACCGCGATTGGAACATTGAGACTTCTGGAAGGCGTTAGATCTGTCGTCCCGGAAGCTAAATTCTACCAGGCTTCGACGTCCGAGATGTTTGGTAAAGTGCAAGAGGTCCCGCAAAATGAAAGAACTCCCTTCTATCCACGGAGCCCTTATGGAGTGTCCAAGCTGTTCGCGCATTGGACTGTTGTGAACTACAGAGAGGCGTATGGCTTGCATTGCTGTAGCGGGATCCTCTTCAATCACGAGTCGCCTCTGAGGGGCGTGGAGTTTCTCCCTCGAAAAGTAACACTTGGTATGGCCAAATATGCGTTGCGCGGCGAAGGGCCTCTGCGGGTCGGAAATCTAGAGGCGAAAAGAGATTGGGGCCACGCCCGAGATTACGTCGATGCAATGTGGAGGATGCTGCAAACGACGCCTGTAATGGATTTCGTTGTGGCGACCGGGAGAACGCACACGGTTCGTGAATTTGTCGAGATGGCCGCGAAAGCCTGCGGCATCTTTCTGGATTGGCAAGGAACGGGGCACAACGAGCAAGGTATCGACCGGACTACCGGAAAAGTCGTTGTATCTGTTGACCCGGCTTTCTACAGGCCCTTGGAAGTCGACCTACTTGTCGGCGACCCTTCGCGTGCCAGGGAGGTGCTTGGCTGGAGCCCCACGGTTCGACTGGAGGATCTGGTCGCCGAGATGGTCGAGGCTGACATGCAACGGGTCTCGTCGAACCATGCGGCAGGGTTCTAGCAGCGATCTAGTACCCCCATAGCTTGGCCAGATCGCGGCCGATCAGGTCGCTGGTCGTGGACACGTCTGCCGCGAACAGCTTTTTCAAATCGACTGCCATATCGCCAGCGATTTTCGTTTCGAACCCTACCGCGCGGTTGTCGTGGTACTCCTGGTTTACATTGACACCCAGGAACCGCTGCAATTGCCGCGCCCAGAGACCCCGGTGGAACGGACGCCGTCGCGTTAGGTCCTCATAGACCAGCACGAGCATCTGGTTTTTGGGGAATCTCTGATAGTAAGCTTGCAAATGCTTTCCGTAAAATGAGTGGTTTATATTCATTGCTGCGGAATACCACGAATTATCCTCCAATTTATTGTTGTATATATCCGCCACTCCCTTTCTGATATAGGAATTTATATCGAGTTCAAGTTCGGGACCCAAATACGGATCTATCTTCCCCTTCATGTGCCTATACTGTGAAATCACTCGGCTGACAGGGTCCCTGAGCGTTGCGATGATTTTCGCGTCCGGATTGTAGGCTTTTATCGCCTCCGCCACCTGGATGCTTGAAAGATAGACGGGAGAAATGTCGGCGAGATAGCGATGCTCAGTCGTCGCCTCCGAGAAGCGCATGTCGTACACGCTTTCTGTTACATCCGCGTCGATGCCGAAGCCATTCATCTCTTTCTCTTCGGGCACGAAGACCTTTCCCGTACCCCGCAGCATCCATGCCAGGCTACTGGTGGCGGTCCTTGGGGCTCCGATGCCGATCAGATTTACCCGCCTCGCGGTGTGCGTTTCCAACAGTGGCAATCTTTATCCCCCAAATCGCCGGCAGGCCGGTTTGATCTAAATATTTGTATGTCCGGTTGAAGCCGCAACGCGATC
The DNA here is from genome assembly GCF_040322895.1 of Mesorhizobium sp. M0088. Classification (NCBI taxonomy): domain Bacteria; kingdom Pseudomonadati; phylum Pseudomonadota; class Alphaproteobacteria; order Hyphomicrobiales; family Phyllobacteriaceae; genus Mesorhizobium; species Mesorhizobium sp. M0088. The sequence continues at coordinate 67,333 of NZ_JAMYUI010000014.1, read as the reverse complement.
GTTGTACGAGCGCTACACGTCTCACTATGAGCTTTGGAACGGGAAAGATCGTTGATCGTGGCAATGACCGCCCACGTTCCGAGCCAGATGGTGTCGACGCTGGCTTTTCGACGCATCCGCGCACGCGATGTCGCGATCGCTTTGCTCCTCGGGCTCCTCTCCCTCCTGGTCTTCAACGCGAATATGCGCTCGATCGCGGCAGCGGACAGCTTCGCAGCGCGCTATCTGCCCTTTTCAATCTGGCAGAATCACAGCCTGACCCTGAACCCGATCCTAGACCTGGTCGCTCAGGGCCGAAAGCCTCCGTCAACGCCGGACAAGACTTACAATGCCCATTGGATCGTGAAGGTTCGGGGGGGCGATTACGTATCGAAATTTCCCATCGTTGTTCCCGTCGTCCTCTCCCCACTCTATCTGCCGGCTGTCATCTATCTGGACCGACATGGTTCCGACCCGCTGCTGTTGGACAAGCTCGCCCGCATCATGGAAAAGCTCTGCGCTTCTTCGATAGCGGCGGTCTCTGTGGGGCTGCTCTACTTGCTGCTTCGGCGCAGGACCGATGAAGGGTGGGCAGCCATTCTGAGCTTGCTCTATGCATTCGGCACCACGACATGGGTCATCAGCAGTCAGGCCCTCTGGATGCACGGCCTGGCGCAGTTGCTGGTCATAGGCACAATGCTTTTGCTTACAGGCCCTGCCAAGCCGTGGCGGGTCCTGCTCGCCGGTCTGCTCTGCGCGCTTATTGCGGCCAACCGCCAGCCGGATGCCATACTGGCTGCGGGCTTGGGTATCTATGGCCTGTGGTGGGCTGGCCGCATGAGAGCACTGCTCGTTTTTTCAGGCATGGTCCCCGTCGCTCTAACCCTTGCCTACAATGTCATGCTCGTCGGCAATATTGCGGGTGCTTATGCAGTGCATGTCGGGGTCGGCGATTTAAATGACAGCTTGATGGGCGGTATCGCGGGTCTGCTTTTCAGCCCGACTCGAGGCCTCTTCGTCTTCTCCCCGTTCTTGCTGTTTGTCCCGATTTTTTTCCGCCGCATCGCGGCTGAACAGCCGGGACGAGGTCTAACGGCGGCAGTCGGTTGCTCGATGATCGTGCAGGTGTTGTTCTACGCCATGATCGACTGGCGGCAAGGCATGTCGTGGGGGCCGCGATGGCTTACCGATATGTTGCCCATGCTGATATGGATGCTCCCGCCGGTTGTGACAGCTCTGTTGCGCAGCGGTCGCGCGGCGTTCGGCCTTGCATCGCTGGCGGCGGTCTCGACCCAGGCGATCGGCGCTTTCTGGTACACTGGCATTTTCGACATGCCCGTTATCTCAACCCAGGGCCCGGACAGAATGCGGCCGGCCTGGGACATTCATAACGCGGCCTTCATCGCCGAACTCTCTCACCCGCATGTGCGCGCCGACCTCGTTGTCGATTTAACAGGCAACATCGACGCCGTTAACATCTTGCCCGCAGGTCAAGCCGTCGGCGCCGAAGCAGGCCGACAGCTCGAGATCCTGGGATGGGCGCTCACCAACAATCACTCTCCAGCCGATGTCGGTGTGCTGATCGACGGCCGGCAGCTGGGTGGAACCAGGGATTTCTTTGGCAGAGCCGATGTAGAGAAGGCTTTGGGGCAATCGAGCCCGGCTGGCTGGCGCGTGACCATCCCGATTGATCATATGACGCCGGGCGAGCATTTGCTGGCGGTTCTGGTGCGCGCCACCCAGGGTGGCGACCCGCGCCTGCTCAAGCAGATCTCTTTCCTTGTTCCTGAGGACAAAGTTGCAGTTGAGCATGTCAGCGATCTGCCCAGCGCGGCGCGGCACGCCAGGCAGATGCTCGCGAACGATCAGCAGGCCGGCGGCTACTGGCTTACATCCTATACCAGCGCGAGCCGGTTCGAGCAGCCGCGCCTGGAACTCAATACCTATCTCAACGCCGTCATGCTTGACGTGGCGAGCCCGGTGGCCGAAGCCGCCGGCGTGAGAGACATGCTTGCAGGAGCGCGGCAGTTCCTGTCTGCACAGATCGAGGAAAGCGGCCTTGTGCGCTATCATGGTCGGCCGGATGCGCCCACGATCGGCACGCTTGGCTGCGCCATCACTCCCGATTCGGACGACACAGCCCTGGCGTGGCGGGTTGCGCCCAGCGACAAGCGCGAACTGCTGCAACCCGCGCTTGCCACCATCACGCAATTCAGGCGGGCTGACGGGCTTTACCAGACCTGGCTTGCGACAAGGGACAAGTACCAATGCCTCGACCCGGGGCACGACCCTAATCCTGCGGATGCCGCAATCCAGATGCACATCTTCCTCCTTCTTGACCAAGTGGACAAACCCGCCGCGCGGTCGCTATGCGAAGTCCTCTCGAAGAAGGCGGCCGATGACGATATCTGGGTTTACTATGCCGATGCGCCCCTCATGCCGATGCTGCGGTTGGCGGACCTGGAAAGAGCCGGCTGCCTGCTGCCGGTTCCGCAATCGCGACTGCAGACCGACATTCCCGGCCAGGACATCTGGGTTCGGGCCGCAGGCGCGCTTCGGCAAATGGAAAGCCATGCCGGCTCATCCGAGACTTATCAACGCACGGCCCAGTTGCTGAAGGATATTGCGGCCGATGACTTTTCCTTATTGAGCCACACACCTCCGCTTCTGTATCACAATGACCTTAGCGCGACGGTAAGACGATTCTACTGGTCGCAAGATTTCGGCTATGCCCTCTGGTTGCGGCTCTATTTCGAGAATGAACTCATGCATTCGAAGCTTGCCTGCGGCTCGAAACAGGAATGTGGTGACAAGTGACGCAAATCGTCGGCGATGCAGCCTCTCGAAGTCGCCTCTCGGCGATGCAGTTGTTGCTGCGTTGGCTTTCTTGCATCCGTTATGATGAGGTCGCGGCCCTGCAGGCCACGCCTTTCATCGGAGCCGTTTTCTCAGTTGGAGCCTTGTCGGCCAGCCATGTGCTCACCGGGGTCATCATGATGGCCGGCAATCTGTGCCTGATGGCTCATGTGTTCGTTCTCAACGACTGGTCAGGTATCTTCGGCGATCTCAAGGATCCGGACCGGGCCGGCCGGACATTCGCTGCAAAAGGCCTGACGCGCACGGAAGCCGGCTATCTCGCCGGCTCGTTGCTGGTGATCAGTCTGCTCCTCCTTGCGCTGGTCGAAACGAGAACGCTTCTTATCGCAGCAACGATCGCCGGGCTAAGTGCCTTGTATTCCAGCCCCGCCTTGCATTTGAAAGCGGCGCCGCTGTTCAACTCGGCCCTGCATTTTGTCGGCGGTTGCCTGCATTTCCTGCTTGGATACACGGCCTTTGGCGCGATCGATGCACAGGGCGTCGTCCTGAGTTGTTTCTTTGGACTGGTATTCACTGCCGGCCATTTCACGCATGAGGCGCGGGACCACGAGATTGACCTGATCAACGGCATACGCACGAACGCCGTGGCGTTCGGCAAGACGCAAAGCTTTGTCGCCGGCCTGGTGCTTTTTATCTCCTCCTACATCTACCTAGTCGCGCTGGCTGCACTCGGGTTCGTTCCGTTTGCTCTCGTCTATGCCGCTGGGCTCGTCCCGTTGCATCTGTTGGCGTCCCGCCGCGCCATGCGGGCCGGCCTGACGTCCGAGAGCCTGCGTCGACTGCAGCGGTGCTATCGGGCGCTCTTCGCCACCATTGGCATCGGCATGATCTTGATGGTCGCTCTATCCTAGCCGGCGGTGTCGGGTTCCACCGCAACAGCTGACATGCCGGCCTCGAGGTTCCATGCTCTCCGTAATCGTACCGGTCTTCAACGAAGCAGCGACATTGCCACATGTTCTGGCGATGGTGAGTACAGCACTTCCCGAGGTGGCGAAGGAGATCATCGTCGTCGACGACGGCTCTTCCGACGGCACCCGCGAGTGGCTCCAGGCCAATTTTCCAACCGGGTCCCGCTGCGCCACGACTCTGACAGTCGGCGTCGAAGGAGGTCTCGTCTTCTCCGAGGGACAGGCGAGTGCCCCAGTTGCGGTGCGCGTGTTCTATCACGACAGAAATAGCGGAAAAGGCGCCGCGCTGCAGACCGGGCTGGCAGAAGTCAAGGGCGACGTCATTGTCATCCAGGACGCCGACCTTGAATACGATTCTGCGGATTGGACCGTTATGTATGACCTCATTGTCAGGCGAAAAGTTGCTGATGTCGTTTATGGCTCACGCTTCTACGGCCGGCCTCACCGCTCTCTCTATTTCCATCATTATCTGGCCAATCGCCTCATCTCTCTGGCGTTCAATCTGCTCTTCAACCAGACACTTACCGATATTGAATGCTGCTACAAGATGTTCACGCGAGACGTGTTGAGCCGGCTGCGTCTGACCTGCAACGACTTTGGCTGTGAAATCCAGCTCAGTGCCCAGATCGCGCTTGCAGGCCGTTGGCGCATCTACGAGATGGGCATTAGCTACTTCGGTCGCACCTACGAGGAGGGCAAGAAAATCGGATGGCGCGATGGTGTCAAGGCAATCTGGTATCTCGCCCGTTTCCGGCTTTTTTCCTAAACCGCCGACGGCAGTTAAGCATGCCTAGCCGTGTTCTAGGCAAAACCAGCGCGGCGTCAGGCACGGAATGCCGATGCCTGGCCGGTTATAAATGAGGTGGCTTGGTCAAATGTGCCGGTTCTAAGCTCTTCGCCGTCAGCTTTGTGTAGTCGGGTTGACTTTTTCTAGTTCTGCCTCCAGCGACTTGGCATACTCCTCTGTTTCAGCTCGCGACCGTTCAAGACCTCGGGCGTATTCGGCCGCGGCCTCGTTCGCCTTCCGCAACAGGGCCACTGTGCCCTCTAGTGAGTTCGCATAACGCGCCGCCTCCGCAGCATCTCTCGATCGCGCTTCGAGGGCTGCTTGCAAGCTGTGCACATACTGGCCGACCTCCATATCCAGCGCATTGCCGCCAGCGGCCGCCTCGATCTGAATCCGCGACTGTTCGAGACTTCTGGCGTATTCGGCCGCGGTCTGATTCGCCTTCCTCAATTGATCCACCGTGCCTTCTAGGGAGGTCGCGTAACGTGCCGCCTCTGAGGCATCTCTCGATCGCTCCTCGAGGGCTATCCGCAGACTGTGTACATACCGGCCGACCTCGCCCTTCAGCGCATTGCTGTTTGCGGCAATGATCGCTTGAGCGGTATTTCGCTCGACTGCCATTTTTTCCAGGTATTCGATGCCGATCGTCACGAGAGTTGATGGAAGCGCACCATCCTTTTGCCTGATCCAGTCGGGGCTCCCCGCGGCAACAACGGCAAGAGAAATGCCATCGAGCGTCAACCCGGTCTGCTTTGCCACGGCGCTTGCGCTGCCAAGGGCATTCTGGTCCTGAAAGAGAATGGCATCGAAACGCCGCGCCCGGGCGTATCTCAATAACCGGATCGTTGAAGCAAGGAAGGATGGCTCGATTGGCGGGTCGTCCTCGTCGGGATACTCGATGTCGAAGGAATGGCTTTCGGCAAAGGCGGCAAAGGCGGTCTCATCTGCATCGGTGAAGGCGTCGATGTCGACGATGGAAATTTCAGTGTCGTCGGCTATGGCGGCTTCGACCGCGGCCATCGCCGCGCCGTCACCATGGGTAGCCTTCCAAAACAGGCCGCCGACAAGACATATCTTTCGCCTGCCCCTACACCGGCGCATGACGCGCAGACGAGATCGCCCTGATGGTGGCTGCTGAACCGGAGGAGACTGAATACCGGTAGAGATATCGGTATAGATATCGCTGAACGACTGCTTCACTGCACCGAAAATGGCCGGGTCAGGGCCACGACCTTCGGTTGCGCCACGCAACTCCGAAAAAATCGGCGCGATCCATTCGGACCACACCCCATGGCGGTGATCCAAGTCTTCGGGCTCTTGATGGTGCCGCAGGTCGCGCGAAAGAAAACCGTCGATCTCGGAAGCGGCATCCGGGATGGATTTCGGCCATGCGATATTGAGTTCATCGCCCAGGCGGCGCACGACCGATCTCCAGTCCTCGAGCAATTTCGGATAGTCGCAGAACGCCCTATCGACGCCGCGCGTGTATTCCTCGGCTGCAAGATTGTAGCGCAACCACAGAAGTCCGCCCCTCTCCAGCGGCCACGATTGCCAATCACCTGCCACGCCCTGTCGCTTCGCCAGCGAGAGCGCAACCTCCACTGGATTGCGCGAGATGACGACAGCGGCGCACCTTATCTTTAGTCTACCCAGCGCGACGCGCCACAAGGGAAACAGCAGCGCGATTCGGGGATCCTTCAGCACGAACAGCGGATCGTCGCCATATTCGTCGACAATCAGATCCACCAGCCTGTCGACGAAGGCGAGAGCCTCAGGCCGTTGCAGCCATTCGCCGGCCGGCCCTTGGACGTCGTTTACGGGGGACTCGGCCAGATTTAGAATCTGGTCATTGAGGCGAACAGCAGCCTCCGGCTCCCAATGGCCGATCTCGTTGCCCAATCCCGCGGGATTGAGGTTGCGTGGCAAGGCTGCTCCGAGAAGACTGAGCACCCGCGCCAGCGCAGACGTCCCGCTGCGGTGCATACCGACAACAACTATGGCGGTTCTGTTGGTCATGACGCCTCCAGGGAAACGCGCTCAACGCCTGGGGCAGATCCAGGAGCCGTGTGAAACGATAGTACGTGCAAAGTTGTTTCAAAGCAGGCGGATGAGGACCGTGGCGTGAAACGGTGAAGCGCTCCGGCAACAGTCGGTCGTTGCAGAAGGGGGTATTCATTCGCCCATCGCGACTGTTGGGGAAATCGGTTGCACTGTTGGCAACGGTGGAACCCGCATGCATAGTCGCGGCCTGGCGTGCATCGCCGGCATATGAGGCTCGGGTCAAAAATTTCTCCTGAGTGAGGCAGGACCTGATTGGAGATTAGAGATATGTACCCTGCAGCACCAGCTTCGACGTCACTCGATCGCGACCGCGCTCGGGCGATCGTTGCAGAGGTAACCCATTGGCACCACAAGTTTGAAGTCTTCCCAGGCGTGGTCACTCCGGGTTCCTATGACCCAGGATTCCTGCTCGAAAAACTCCAATTGCCGAAAGATATGTCTGCCCTCAAGGTTTTAGACATAGGTCCATCGGACGGTTTTTTTTCGATGAACATGGCGCGTCGCGGAGCGCGGGTGACGGTCATCGACTATCGGGCCAAGAACGTCCATGGTTTCGGAGCCATGGAGCAGCTGACTGCTTTGGACTTCGATTATCGCCAAATGAACCTGTACGATATCCCTGCATCAGACATTGGCGCGTTCGACATCGTGCTTTTTCTGGGCGTTCTCTATCATTTGCCCGACATGGTGCGCGCGCTGAACATCGTTGCCGGACTGTGTCAGGGTCGCCTGCTGGTTGAAACGGAATTTGCGCCCGCCCTGATGCCTGGCGTCGCGGTCGCGCAATACTACGAAGCGGCTTCCCTTGCCGGCGACATCACCAATTTCTGGGTGCCCAATAGGGATTGTCTCTTTGCCATGGTGCGCGACGTTGGCTTTAAGATTGATCGCATCGACAGTTGGGGCACACGCATCCTTGTGGACGCCTCGCAAAGCAGCACGGCAGAGACGGAAAAGATGGCCTATGCCTATGGGCTGCTGCCAGGCTGACTGATTGACGGCCAATATGGATCAGCGCATCCTGCCGTGACCCCTACCGCACCTCGATCTTGCCTTTCAACTGCGCCCGCGCCTCCTCGATCGACGCTGCATAAGTCACCAGCGGACGCTTCACGCCGTGGTTGATCAGCATGCGCCGGATCTGCGGCGCGGCGCCTGATATGATGAAGCGGACGCCGGCGCGCCTGGCCTTGTGGGCGGCGCCCTCGATGACGTTGGCCGCCGTCGAATCGAAGAACGGTACGGCCGAGCAGTCGAGGATGAAGTTTTTGCGCTGGTCGGCGATGCGGTCGAGCACGGTGCCGACGGTCGAAGCGGCGCCGAAGAAGAAGGCGCCGGAGATGCGGTAGACCACGGTGTCGGCGTCGGTCGCCTCGCTGGCATCGTAGGCGTTGGCGCTGTCGGCGACATCCTCCTGCACCAGCGGCTGATCGGCCTCGACCGCAATCGACTTGGCCATGCGGTCGATGAACAGGATCGAGCCCAGCACAAAGCCGACGACGATGCCTTCGGTGAGATCGCGGAAGATGACGAGCAGAAAGGTCGCCATCAGCACCAGCGCATCGCCGCGCGAGGCGCGCAGCAAGGTGGCGAAGGCCTGCTTCTCGAACATGTTCCAGCACACGACCGCCAGCACGCCAGCCAGGGCGGCGAGCGGGATGTAGCTGGCGAGCGGCGCCGCCACCAGCATCAAAGCGAGCAGGATGGCTGAGTGGACAATGCCGGAAACCGGTCCGTGGGCGCCGGCCCGCACATTGGTCGCGGTGCGGGCGATGGTGCCGGTGGCGCAGATGCCGCCGAACAGGGCGGACGCGATGTTGGCGAAGCCTTGCGCCACCAGTTCGCAGTTGGAACGATGCCGCCGGCCCGTCATCCCGTCGGCGACCACCGCCGACAGCAGCGATTCGATCGCGCCGAGCAGGGCAAAGGCAATGGCATCCGGCAGCACGTCAATCATCCTGCCCAGGCTGATCGGCGGCAGAGCGGGCATTTGCAGGCTACGCGGGATGCCGCCAAAGCGAGTGCCGATCGTCTCCGCGGGCAGCGAGAGAAGCGCCACGACCAGCGATGCCAGGCCGATGGCGATGAGCATGGCAGGCCATGTCGGCCGCCAGCGCTTCAGGCCGGCGATGGTGAAGATGGTCAACACCGCCACGAAGGTCGCCGCAAGATTGATGGTGCCGGCCGCCTCACCGACCGCGATCAACTTCGGCACCAGCGGTCCCGGCTCCCTGCCGGCAAGCTTCAGCCCGAACAGTTCGACGATCTGTCCTGAAAAGATGATGACGGCGATGCCGGCGGTGAAGCCGACCGTCACCGGATAGGGAATGAACTTGATGTAGGTGCCGAGGCGGAGATAGCCGATGGCGAGCAGGAAGACCCCTGCCATCATCGTTGCCAACAGCAGTCCATCGATGCCGACCCGGGCAACCGTCGCGGCCACCAGCACGATGAAGGCGCCGGCCGGACCACCGATCTGGAAGCGGCTGCCGCCGAGCGCCGAAATGATGAAGCCGCCGACGATCGAGGTGTAGAGGCCGCGCTCGGGCGTCACGCCCGAGGCGATGGCGATCGCCATCGACAAGGGCAGCGCGACGATGGCGACCGTCAGCCCGGCAATGGCGTCCGCCTTGAAGTCGGCGAACGTGTAGCCCTCGCGCCAGACCGTCACCAGCTTCGGCGTGAACAATTCGGAAAATGTCGGTTTTACCGGCCTATGGGCCGACCTGTGGGCCGGTTGATGCACTGCCCGCTGCGTCTGATCCATGGACTGCCTTTCGCACCCTGAAAGGCGGCGGGATCGTCGGCAGGGCTGTCGGCGGTCGCCGTCGCGACTTTATGCCGGCTCAGCCTTGGGATCCCGCGGCACGGCAGGCTTGAGGCGCACGCCCCGGCCGCCGCGCTCGCTGGTCTGGTTCTCGCCGATCAGCTCCACCCCGGCCTCGTCGAGAGCCTGGATGACCTTCATCAGCGTGTCGACCACGCCCCTGACCACGCCATCGCTCGCCTCCATGCGCTGGATGGTTGGAAGCGAAACGCCGGCGCGCTCGGCGAGCGTCTTCTGATCGATGCCGGCCAGCGCCCTTGCGGCGCGCATCTGCGCGGCAGTGATCATCGGCCGGAATCCCCGTCTGAGTCTGCAGGAATAAGGTATAATACCATTATTGTGATGTTTCAAGCATTAGTATGAAGGTCTGAGGCGTAAGGCGCGGCGTATTGACTGATCATTTTTTCAGATACTTCCCGGGATTGCGCGCTAGGTGTCCATCTAGGCAGGGGGTAACGCGGTTGAATATCTTCAAGACCTTCATGACCTGGGCGGCCTTGCTGTCGGTGGGCTGCGGGCACGGGCTAATCAACCGGCTGATCTAGTCTCCAGTCTCGCTGTCGCCGTTCAGGCGCTGCCCGCGCCATCGCTGCCACGCCCGGGCAGCGAGCCAGCACAGCATCGCCCAGACGAAGCCGGCGCACCAGCCGGCAAGCACATCCGATGGCCAGTGGACGCCAAGATAGATGCGGCTGATGCCGACCAGCAGCGTCGTCAGCACCGCCAGCGACAGCACATAGATCTTCGTCGTTCGACCGGGCAGGAAGCGTGCCGCCAGCGCGCCGAGCGTCAGATAGGTCACGGCCGACAGCATGGCGTGGCCGCTCGGAAAAGACAGCGTCGTTTCGTTGACGAGATGCGAGACGAGTTCGGGGCGCGGCCGGTCGATGCCGGCTTTCAGCAGGCTCGACAGCACCTGACCGCCGGCCACCGCCACGAAGATGAAAAGGGCGGTCGCCGGCCTGCGGATAAGCAGGAGATAGACGATTACCGCCGTCACGATCAGCACCAACACGCTGCCGCTGCCAAGGCTTGTGATGTCGCGCATCGCCCCTTGCAGCCACAGCGGGCCGATCGGGCTGTCAGGGCGCCCCGCCTGGCGGAAGGCGAGCAGGATTTCGGTGTCGAAGGCGTGCGGCGTGGTGGCGCGCGCCATCTCCATCAGCTCCTCGAATCCCCACAGGCCGGCGGCGATGACCAGGCCGGCCAGCAGCACCGGGAATTCGACCCGGTTGAGCAAAGCGTTCGCGGCGTTCTTCATCGGCAATTCGCCCGTTACAGCCGGCCTTGCAGATAGGGTCCGAGCGTGATCAGCGCCACCGCTGCGATCGCCAGCATGATGCCGGTCGCCTGCAGCGCATTGACGCGCTCGCCGAAGAAGACCAGCGCCACGACGTTCACGGAGACCAGCTGGATGACGGCGGAAAGGCTGAACGACACCGACATGCCGAATTCGCGGATCAGCCGCAGCATGATCAGATTGCCCAGCGAATAGAGCGCCAGCGTCAGCGCGATCTTGCCAAGGCTCGGCGCAAGGCCCCATTGCTTGGCGGCTGTCGCCGCCAGCAGGAAAATGACCGTCGAAAAGCCGAGCTGCAGCAATCCCGAAAAACTCAACGTTTCGCCCCCTCTCGAAGCGGCTCCCGCCGCATGCGTCGCGGACGTTGTTTCCCAAGCGCGCCGGGACGTCAAGCGACCTCGACCAAACGAAGCCCTTGGCAATGGCAAGCCGGAAGCTCAAAGTACTAACATCGCCCAATCTGTCGGTTCGAAGGGCGGTCAGGGGCTCATGATTCGCAGTTTTCAAAACCTGATGCGGCGCTGGAGCGAGCTTTCCCTTGCCCTGCAATTCGTCGTTGCCGGCGGCTTTGGCCTGCTGGCCGTCATGTTGGTGGTGGGCACCTGGGTGACGGCGCAGATCCGGGACGGCGTCATCCGCAATTCGGCCGCCACGACGGCGCTCTATGTCGACAGCGTGATTGCGCCGCTGCTTCCCGACTTGCGCAAGGACCAGGAGCTCAGCGAGTCCGTCAAGCAGGCGCTGGACGAGACGCTTGGCCAGGGCGCGCTCGGCAAGCGCCTCCAATCGTTCGTGCTCTGGCGCCGCGACGGCACGGTTCTCTACGCTAAGGAGGCGTCCCTGATCGGCCGCCGCTTCGGTCCGAGCGACAATCTGCGTTCCGCCTTCGAAGGCAATGTCGTCGCTGAATTCAATACATTCGATGATGATGAACGCGAGGAGAAGGCTACCGGCTTGCCATTGCTGGAGATCTACAATCCCGTGCGCGAGCCCTGGTCCGGCGAGGTGGTGGCGGTCACCGAGTTTTATGAGATCGCCGACGATTTCCAGGCCACCCTGGCGTCCGCCCTGTGGTCGAGCTGGCTGATCGTGGCCGGCGCGACGCTCGCGGCATTCCTGCTCCTGTCGGGCATCGTCCTGCGCGGCAGCCGCACCATCGACGATCAGCGTGGGGCACTGCGCCGCCAGGTCTCGGAGCTGCAGGGTCTGGTGGCGCAAAACAGTGCCTTGCGGCTGCGCGTGCAACGGGCGTCCCGCCGCGCCACCGCGCTCAACGAAAGATATCTGCGCCGGATCGGCGCCGACCTCCATGACGGCCCGGCCCAACTCGTGGCACTGGCGGCGCTGCGCATGGACAGCCCTATTTTTTCCAGCGATGGCCATTCGAGCGTAAGCCGTTCGACCGAGGTCGCAATGATCCGCAAGACACTGGAGGACGCGATGCGCGAAATACGCGGCATCTGCACCGGCCTTGTTTTGCCGCAGATCGAGACGGCTGCCGCAACCGACATTCTGCGGCTGGCGGTCAAGGAACACGAGCAGAGGACGGGAACGTCGGTGACGCTGACGCTGACCGGGCAGTTGCCGGAGCCCGGCGCCTCCGAGAAGATCAGCATCTATCGTTTCGTCCAGGAAGGGCTGAACAATGCCTATCGCCACGGGTTGGGCAAGGATCAGGCGGTGAGTGCGGGGATGAAAGGTGGCCGGCTTTTTGTCGAAGTGTCGGACGGCGGGCCCGGTTTCGATCCGGCGGCACGGGTCGAGGGTCTCGGCCTCGCCGGCCTCAGGGAGCGGGTCGAAAGCATTGGCGGACAGTTCGAAACCTTGACCGGGCCGCAAGGTACGCGTTTGGTGATCCGTCTATCGGTCGAGGAGCAAGCATGACTGGGACCATTCGCATCGCCATTGTCGACGATCACCCCCTCTTTCGCGAAGGTGTGACGCGCAGCCTGTCGGAGATCGGAGGCTTCGAGATGGTTGGCGAGGGCGCCACGGCGCAGGATGCCGAACGCCTCGCCACGACGGTGCGGCCCGACATCTTGCTGCTCGATATCTCCATGCCGGGCGGCGGGCTGACCGCCGTCGCAAGCATCCTCGCCAGCCATCCGGCCCAGAAGATCGTCATGCTGACCGTTTCGGAGGCCAACGCCGATGTGACAAAGGCGCTGAACGCAGGGGTGAATGGCTATGTCCTCAAAGGCGTCGGGTCGCGCGGGCTCGCCGACATCCTGCGCAATGTTGCAGCCGGCGAAAGCTATCTGTCGCCGACGCTGTCGGCCCGGCTGCTTTCGGATCTCCAGTCCCAGCAGCCGACCGACGGCATTGCGGAACGGCTGCGGCAGCTCACCGATCGGCAGACGGAAATCCTGCGGCTGGTGGCGGAGGGGCTGAGCAACAAGGAAGTCGCCTTGCGGCTTGAGCTGCAGGAGAAGACCGTCAAGCATCACATGACCGGGGTGCTGTCGAAGCTCAATGTGCGAAACCGCACCGAAGCGGCCTTGATGATGCGTGAGTTGCGCGACCGCGACAGGCCTTCCTAGAGCAACGAGAGCATGATGCCGAAAGGTGTGAAGCGGTTTTCGGAAGACATCATGCTCTATCTCTTTGATTTAGAGGCGGATTCAGTTTTCAGGCCGCTTCGACCTGAAATCATCCGGATTGCGAAAAACAATAATTGAACGGTTGCGTGCCTCCGCAAGGTGCGGACCGCGCAAAGCGCGTCGCGCCTCGGGACCGGCGTGGCACCGCCAAAACGATGTCACCTCCGCCGGGGGGCGGCGGAGGTGACGTGCAAAGCTGACCGTTGCCTGTTGGCCAGCTTCACAAGGCCTTGAGACGATCGGCATCGGCCGGCGTGGCCTGGCGGTCGATGATCGTGCGACCGAGCGCGTCCTTCATGCTGAAACGTCCGTTCTCGAGCTTTTCCGTTATGCCGTCGGGATGCCGGACCGTGATCTTGTTACCGGTCACGTCGATCTTGTCACCGGTCTTTGCATTGACATGGCTTCCGCTCTTACCCTGATTGGATCCCGATTTGCCGCTGTTGCCGCTATTGCCGCTGTTGCCATTCCCGCTATTCCCGCCGCTGTTCCCTCCATTGCCGCCGCCGGAATTGCCGCCGTTGCCGCCGCCACCACCGCTGTTACCGCCACCCTTGGCGTATGCGCTGGCGGTGTGAATGCCGGGAACGGAGCCGTCCAGGACAATTTGGTAGGGAGCAATCGTCAACGCCAGCGCCGCTGCCGATTTGAGCGCCAGCCGGCAACAACGGGTCGTGACCGATCTGTGCATTTTGATCTCCGACGACTGAGCCCGGCGCGCTCCACCCCAACGTTGCAGTGCAACAACATTGCCGAAAGACGCGGCGCCCGGAAGCGACCTCCGACCGTTGCGGTTGTCAACTAGGACCATTGCAAGCGCAAGATTGGACTAAAGTCCCAAGCGTATGCTACATTAGCTTCGCATGAACGGCGCCGCGACCGCCATCGCTAAATGGGAGACTCGCTTTCCCTACGCCTGACGACGGCAGACGCCGAACATCAAGTCACCTCCGCCGGGGGCGGCGGAGGTGACTTTGTCGAGCCGGCTTTGTCCGTTGATCCGTTTGCAAGACTGACGTCATGCGCCGTTGCAGGATGCCCGGCGAAACATGCCGCCGAAGGTCTCCTTCCTCTCGAAAAGACGATTCCGGAGCAGTTCACAACCTTCGGGAAGGCTGAGCCAGCGCTGCGCGTACTGCCTGTCGCGTCTGAAAGGTCTCCCGATGTCACGAAAATGTGACCCGGCGATTATAAGGGGGGTCAAACAGGTACCCCACGCTCCAGCCACCCAACAGCCAGAGGCAAGCCACCATGACTGACCTTCGCTCCCCCGACACCCGATTCCGCACCAGCCTGCTCGAGGAAAACGACGGCCCGGCCATCAACGCCTCCGACAACCGCACCATGGGCGAGATCATCGCCGCGCGGTTCTCGCGCCGCGGCTTCCTCAAGGGCTCGCTGGCCGTCTCGGCCATCGCCGCCACCGTCAGCCCGCTGGCGCTGATCAGCGCCGACGAGGCCCGGGCAGCGGAAGGCTCGGTCTTCGCGTTCGACGAACTCGAGGCCGGCATCGACGACAAGCACCATGTCGCGCCGGGGTACGATGCCGATGTCCTGCTGCGCTGGGGCGATCCGCTTTTTGCCGATTCGCCCGACTTCGACCCGACGAAACAGTCGGCCGAGGCCCAGGCGAAACAGTTCGGCTACAACAATGACTATGTCGGCTACATTCCGATCGACGGCTCGGCCGAACATGGCCTGCTGGTGGTCAACCACGAATACACCAATCCGCATCTGATGTTCCCGGGCATCGTGAAGATCGTCGAAAAGGACGGCAAGAAGTCGGCCGAAGTCGCACCCCTCTCGAAGGAGCAGGTCGATGTCGAGATGGCCGCCCATGGCGGCACCATCGTCGAGATCCGCAAGGACGGTGGCAAATGGCAGGTGGTGCGCGACGGCAAGCTCAATCGCCGCATCACCGCCAACACCGAAATGGCGCTGTCCGGCCCCGTCGCCGGCCATGACCGCGTCAAGACCAAAGCCGATCCGTCCGGCACCAAGGTTTTCGGCACCGTCAACAATTGCGCCGGCGGCGTCACGCCCTGGGGCACCTATGTGATGGCCGAGGAGAACATCCATGGCTATTTTTCCGGCGAGCTGCCGGAAGACCACAAGGAAGCCGCGAACTACAAGCGTCTCGGCATTCCCGAAGGCGCCTATGAATGGGCGGCGCATTACGAGCGTTTCGACCTCGCCAAGGAACCCAACGAAGCCAACCGCTTCGGCTGGATCGTCGAGGTCGATGTCAACGACCCGACCTCGACGCCGAGGAAGCGCACCGCCATGGGCCGCTTCAAGCATGAGGGCGCCGAATCGATCGTCGCCAAGGACGGCCGCGTCGTCTTCTATCTCGGTGACGACGAGCGCTTCGACTATGTCTACAAGTTCGTGACCAGGGCCGCGTTCAATCCGAACGACCGTGCCGCCAACAAGGACCTGCTCGACGATGGCACGCTGCATGTCGCCAGGTTCGCCGAAGACGGCACGGTCGAATGGCTGCCGATCGTGTTCGGCCAGGGGCCGCTGACGGCTGAAAACGGTTTCACTGGCCAGGCCGACGTGCTGATCGAGACGCGCCGCGCCGCCGACCTGCTCGGCGCCACCAAGATGGACCGCCCGGAAGACATTCAGCCCAATGGCGTCAACGGCAAGGTCTATGTCATGCTGACCAACAATTCGAAGCGCAAGGCCGACCAGGTCGACGCCGCCAACCCGCGCGCCGAAAACGCCTTCGGCCACATCATCGAGATCGCCGAGGACGGCGGTGATTTCACGGCCGCCAAGGGCAAGTGGGAAGTGCTGCTGAAATGCGGCGATCCCTCGGTTGCCGATGTCGGTGCCACCTTCTCGACGGCAACGACGGCCAATGGCTGGTTCGGCATGCCCGACAATTGCGCGGTCGATTCGGCCGGGCGTCTCTGGGTCGCGACCGACGGCCAGGGTCCGAAAGCCACCGGCCGCACCGATGGCTTATGGGCGGTGGACACGGAGGGGGCCGCGCGGGCGACCTCGAAACTGTTCTTCCGCGTGCCGATCGGCGCCGAAATGTGCGGTCCGCTGTTTGCGCCCGACGACCAGACCGCCTTCGTCGCCGTCCAGCATCCGGGCGACGGCGGAGAGGACTGGGAAGCGTTCGGGCGCCCGTCCTACTATGAGGACCTGTCGACGCGCTGGCCCGACTTCAAGCCCGACATGCCGGTGCGGCCGTCGGTCGTCGCCATCACCAAACAGGGCGGCGGCAAGATCGCGGTCTGATATCAGGTACTCGTTTGCAATCTCAAGGGAGGGACTTCGGCGACCCGAAGTCCCTCCCTTTTTTGCGTGAAATCCGTCAAGCCTCGGGAAAGATTGGCAATTTAAACATGGCGCTCTAGGTCTTTATCAGGAGATCGCCATGTCGAAGTCCGTCTATGACCGTGGCTTGCTCAAGCCAGCCGATATCGCCAAGCTGCAGCGCGTGTTCGACGAGGCCTGCCGGCGGCGCGAGGCACATCCCGATTCCGCCGACGCGCGGGAAATCGCGCTTAACCTGCTCGCCTTGCACAATGCCGGCATGGTGGAAGAAGACATGCTGATGGAAGCCGTCGGTTTCCGGCGGCTGGAACCGAAATCAGCGTGATGCGCTGGATTGGTGCGAGGCCGACCTTGCAATTCGTTTGGCGATCGCCTTGGCCAGGATGCCGGCATTGGCGAAGCAGCCGCGAATGCTTGGCCGCATGCCGGTGAACCACAGACCGGGCAATTTTGGATCGGCTTCGCCACCGTTGAAGAGCGGAACGCCCTTGGCGTCGAGCACGCCGAGCTTGCCGATCATGGGCTCCAGCCCGGTGCGGTAGCCTGTCGCGGCAATGACGATATCGGGATGGATCAGGCTGCCATTGGCCAGGATCACGCCATCGCGGGTGAATTCCCGTATGCCCGGCACGACGGTGATCTTGCCGGCCTTGATGGCGCCGACGGCGCCGTCGTCGGCCGCGATCGCGGTGTAATCCGAGCTCAGGCGGCTGGCGCCGCCCGCAGGCGCGGGCGGCAGGCCGAATTTGGTCAGGTCGCCGAAAACCAGCCGCTGCGTTGCCGCCATCACCGCATCGGCGAGCCGCAACGGCAAGCGCGCCATGATCGGCGAAAGCCGGTGCACGGCGATCTTGCAGATGCGCTTGGGCAGCAGGGCGGGACCGTTGCGGGCCGACAGCCAGATGGCGGCCGTGTCTATGCCGGCCAGATGATTGAGCGCATCGAAGCCCGAATTGCCGGCGCCGACGACCAGCACTTTTTTGCCCGCATAGGCTTGCGCGTCACCAAAATCCGCCGAATGGATGATGCGCCCGACGAAATCCTTCATGCCTTTCCATTCGGGGGTGAACGGCTGCCTGTCGCGGCCGGTGGCGATGACGACATTGCGGGCCAAGCGCGGTCCGGCGCTGGTGCGCAATGCCCAGTGATCGCCCTTGAAGGTGATCTCTTCGACCGCGACGCCAAACTGCACCGGCAGCCGGTTCTCCTTCTGGAAATCGTTCATGTGGCGGATGACGACCATTCTTTGCGGAAAGGCGGGCGTGCCAGGGGGAAAGGCGAGACCAGGCAGCGAAGAAAGATCGCGATGGGTGTTGAGATGCAATTGCTGGTGGCGCCGGTGCCAGGGCTCGGCCAGCCGGCTTTCCTTTTCCAGGATCGCCGTCGGCACGCCGGCGTTCATCAAGGCATGCGCGGCGGCCAGCCCGGCAGCACCGGCGCCGACGACGATTGCCGGCTCGACCGTGGCCGGCAGATCCGCAACCGATCTGATTGTCGTATCAGTCATTCACTCGAATCCCATTGGCCGTCCCGCCGCAAGGCTCGCAGGACGCTGTAACCGTTTGATCGCGCGCAGGATCCCCTGCAGCAAACCGCGGCCGAATTTCGAGCGATGCGATTTAGCGCCACACGCCGGGCCGCGGTTGCGCTCTATATGGCATATGCGCGATATCAACGGTAATCAGGTCGCGGCAATGTGATTGATTCGAGGCCTTGGGTGGCTGGCGGGTCTCGGTTATCCCCCACGCGCATG
The DNA here is from genome assembly GCF_040322895.1 of Mesorhizobium sp. M0088. Lineage (NCBI taxonomy): Bacteria > Pseudomonadati > Pseudomonadota > Alphaproteobacteria > Hyphomicrobiales > Phyllobacteriaceae > Mesorhizobium > Mesorhizobium sp. M0088. The sequence continues at coordinate 48,947 of NZ_JAMYUI010000014.1, read as the reverse complement.
CCCGAAATCGAGTCCGATTTTCGAGTCATGCGCAGAATCAAAGTGTTACAGCACCTTGGCGCGTCCTGGACGGCCGGCGCTGTAGGCGGCACGCGGAATCTCGACCATGCCCTCCTTGCGGTTCTATTTCGACAAGATCCTTGAGGCCGCCGCGCCCGAGGTCGAGCGGCAGGCGCTGACCCATATCGAACGCCTGGCACTGGTGCGCCGCTATGGCGACTTCTCGCTCGCCTATTCCACCGCCGTGCAAGGCAAGCTTTCCTATTTCGGCGATGCCGACGGCTACATCGCCTTCGGTACCAAGATGAAGCACCATTTCGCGCTCGGCGACCCGGTGGCGGCTCCGGTGCGTCGGGCCGATTACATCAAGCGTTTCGTCGAGACCGCCGGCAGCCCATGGTTCGTGCAGGTCGGCGAGGACACCGCACGCGTGCTGGCCGGCCTTGGCTACAAGGTCAATCGCCTCGGCATCGACACCCGCCTCGCCCTGCCCGAGCATGATTTTTCCGGGAAGCGCAACGAGACCGTGCGCTACTCCGAACGCTGGCTGCTGAAGAAAGGCTTTTCGTTCGAAGAGGACAAGCGCACGATCTACCTCGACGAGATCGCCCGGCTTTCGGAAAACTGGCGCGGCGACCGCATCGTCAAGCGCTGGGAGATGGGTTTTCTCAACCGCCATTTCGCCGACCATCTCGGCACCGACATGCGCCGTTTCGTCCTGCACGGTCCCGATGGCGAACTGGTCGCTTTGCTCGACTTCGACCCGTTGTTTGCCGACGGCAAGGTCATCGGCTACACCACCGCCTTCAAGCGCAAGCATCTCGACGCCTCACCGCATGCCGAGATCGGCCTGACCAAGTTCGCCGTCGACCGTTTTCGCGAAGAGGGCATCTCGGTGGTCACGCTCGGCCTGTCGCCGCTCGTCGATGTGGGCCCGAGCGGATTTGCCGAAAGCGATTTCTGGCGCAATGCCTTCCAGCGCGCCTATTCTTCGCCCTGGGTCAATCGCCGCAGGTTCAACCTGCAGGGCCAGGCGGCGTTCAAGCGCCGCTTCCACGGCGTCGAGGAGCCGGTCTACATCGCCTTCCGCCAGGGAACGTATGTCGAGATGCTGGGGCTGCTGCGGCTGATCAAGGCGATCTAGGTCTGGCGATATTCAGGTGAGGCCGGCCTGCAAATGGCGGCTTCCTGCGCTTCCCTAGTTCTACTGCCACGCAGTAGAACTGAGCTCACGTACAAAAAGTACGCTCCGCTCCGGTTCTCGGAATCCACCATTTTCGACTCGGCCTGACCTGAATCTCAACAGACCTAGCGGCGCTCAGGGCGCTTTCGCCGCTCAGTTCCTGAGCCGGTAGCCGGTCCTGAATATCCAGGCGACGATCGCTATGCAGATCAGCAGAAAGACGATCGTCATGCCGAGGCTGATACCGACCGAGACATCGGATTTGCCGTAGAAGCTCCAGCGGAAGCCGCTGATCAGATAGACGACCGGATTGAACAGCGTCACCGTGCGCCAGATCTCGGGCAGCATGTTGATCGAATAGAAGCTGCCGCCGAGGAAGGTCAGCGGCGTAATGATCAACAGCGGCACCAGCTGCAGCTGCTCGAAACTCTTCGCCCAGATGCCGATGATGAAGCCGAACAGGCTGAAGGTCACCGCCGTCAGCACCAGGAAGGCGAGCATCCAGAACGGATGCAGGATGGTCAGCGGCACGAACAGCGAGGCGGTGGCCAGGATGATCAGACCGAGAAGGATCGACTTGGTCGCGGCGCCGCCGACATAGGCGATGACGATCTCCAGATAGGAGACCGGCGCCGACAGAAGCTCGTAGATCGAGCCGACGAATTTCGGGAAATAGATGGCAAAGGAGGCGTTGGAGATCGACTGCGTCAACAGCGACAGCATGATCAGACCCGGCACGATGAAGGCGCCGTAACTGATGCCGTCGATCTCGGTGATGCGCGAGCCGATGGCCGAGCCGAAGACGACGAAATACAGCGATGTCGAGATGACCGGCGAGACGATGCTCTGCAGCACGGTGCGGAAAGCACGCGCCATTTCCATCCGATAGATCGCCCATACGGCGCGAAGGTTCATGGCTCCCTCCTCACCAGATTGACGAAGATCTCCTCGAGCGAAGAGTTTTGCGTGTCGATATCGCGGAACTGGATGCCGCCGGCCTCGAGATCGCGCATCAACGAGGCGACGCCGGGCCGCTCGGCCTGATTGTCATAGGTGTAGGTCAGCTGCCCGCCATCGGGCGACAACTCCAGCGCATAGCGCGAGAGCGCCTCGGGAATGGCCGTCAGCGGATTGCGCAGTTCCAGCACCAGCCGCTTGCGGCCGAGCTTGCGCATCAGTTCGGCCTTGTTCTCGACCAGGATGATCTCGCCGCGGTTGATGACGCCGACCCGGTCGGCCATCGCCTCGGCTTCCTCGATATAATGCGTGGTGAGGATGATGGTGACGCCGTCCTCGCGCAGCCGGCGCACCATCGCCCACATGTCCTGGCGCAGCTCGACGTCAACGCCGGCGGTCGGCTCGTCGAGGAACAGGATGCGCGGCTCATGCGACAGCGCCTTGGCGATCATCAGCCGGCGCTTCATGCCGCCCGACAGGGTGATCGCCTTGGCGTCCTTCTTGTCCCACAGCGACAGGTCGCGCAGCACCTTCTCGACAAAGCCGGGGTTGGCCGGCTTGCCGAACAGGCCACGGCTGTAATTGACCGTCGCCCAGACGCTCTCGAAGGCGTCGATGGTCAGTTCCTGCGGCACCAGCCCGATCAGACCGCGCGCGGCGCGATAATCCTTGTTGATGTCGTGGCCGTCGACGGTGACGGTGCCCGACGAACGGTTGACGATGCCGCAGACGATCGAGATCAGGGTCGTCTTGCCGGCGCCATTGGGTCCAAGCAGCGCGAAGATCTCGCCGCGCTGAATGTCGAGATTGACTTCCTTGAGCGCGGTGAAACCGGTGGCGTAGGTCTTGGAGACCCCGGAAATGGACAGGATGGAAGGCATGGATGAAAACGGCTGCTTGAAAGAGGTCCCCTGATATAGGCCGAATGTCGGTGCTTGCAACCGCAAGTCAATGCCCTGCTGACAGTTCTCGACAATCGTGCCGGCCGGCCGTTGCAGGTGCGGCGCACAGGCCCGGAGTTGCACGGCACGCAACCGGCAAAATTGTCCTGTGGCGTTCAGCCTCGCGGCAGGACGCCGCTTTGACCTGAACTCGCTTCGGGCCTATCCTTCGCGAGTATTTGCAGCAGCCGGAGCCCATCATGGACCCGCTCATACTTTCGCGTATCCAGTTCGGCGCGAATATTTCATTCCATATTCTATTTCCGACGATCACCATTGCGCTGGGTTGGGTGCTGCTGTTCTTCAAGTTGCGTTACAACGCGACCAAAGATTCAGCCTGGATGCGCGCCTATTTCACCTGGGTGAAGGTGTTCGCGCTGTCCTTTGCCATGGGCGTGGTTTCGGGCGTCACCATGAGCTTCCAGTTCGGCACCAACTGGCCGGGCTACATGGAAAAGGTCGGAAACATCGCCGGGCCGCTGCTGGCCTACGAAATCCTCACCGCCTTCTTCCTCGAAGCGGCCTTTCTCGGCATCATGCTGTTCGGCTTCCGCCGCGTCTCCAACCGCATCCACACGCTGGCGACGGTGCTGGTCGCCGGCGGCACCACCGTCTCGGCATTCTGGATCATCGCGCTCAATTCCTGGATGCAGACGCCGGCCGGATTCGAGATGCGCGACGGCGTGGCGCATGCGGTCGACTGGTGGGCAATCATCTTCAACCCGTCGATGCCCTACAGGCTGACCCATATGCTGCTGGCGTCGGGGCTGACGGTGTCGTTCCTGATATCAGGCCTGTCGGCGCTGCGCTATCTCACCGGCGACCACTCGGAATCGATGTGGAAGGCGCTGCGCACCGGCGTCTTCACCGCGGCGATCCTGATCCCGATCCAGATCTTCGCCGGCGACCAGCATGGGCTGAACACGCTGGAGCATCAGCCGCAGAAGATCGCCGCCATGGAGGCCAACTGGGACACCGGCCCCAACGTGCCGCTGGTGCTCTTCGCGCTGCCCGACGAGGCGGCGAAGGAAAACAAATTCGAGATCGCCATTCCCGATGGGGCCAGCCTGGTGCTGCGGCACTCGGCCAGCGGCGTGGTGCCGGGACTGAACGACTATCCCGGCAATCATCCGCCGGTCTTTCCGGTGTTCTGGGGTTTCCGCATCATGGTCGGCACGGGCATATTGATGCTGCTCGTCTCATGGTCGGCGGCCTTCTTCCTCAAGCGCCGGCACAGCCTGCCGAAGCCGCTGGCCATGCTGATGGTGCCGATGGGGCTGTCGGGCTGGCTGGCGACGCTGGCCGGCTGGTACACCACCGAAATCGGCCGCCAGCCCTGGCTAGTGACCGGCGTGCTGAAAACCGCCGACGCGGTCGGCCCGGTGGCCGGCAGCCATGTCGCGCTGACGCTCGCCATATACCTCGTTCTCTATGTGCTGTTGCTGATCGCCTATCTCGGCGTGCTGGTGCACCTGGCGCTGAAGGCGGCGAAGGACGGCGACAACTCGCCGTTGCCCGGCGTGCTCAACGCGCCGATGTCGCAGCCGGCTGCGGGGGAGTGATTTGATATGGCACTCCAGCCGGGCGCCGGCGCGGCCCCTCACCTGCCTGCCGGCATCCTCTCCCCGTATAGGGACGGGGAGAGGGGCGCTCGCATCGACGGTTTCGCCAATCACCAGCGTTGCAAGAAAAGCGCCGAGATTGCGGCCAGCCCCCTTCTCCCCGTCCCTATACGGGGAGAAGCGCCCGGCAGGGTGATGAGGGGCGGCGCCGACTTCGGCAATCGATCTGAAGCCTCGATAGAGCCCCATCCGATCACATCGCGATTAGCCGGCTCTGGTGAGTGAGGAGAAAAAGATGACCTTCGACTGGCCAACCGCGCTTCCGCTGATCTTCGCCGGCCTGATGGGCCTCGCCATCCTGATCTACGTCATTCTCGACGGATTCGATCTCGGCATCGGCATTCTGTTCGCCGCCGCTGAGGACGCCGAACAGGATACGATGATTGCCGCGATCGGCCCGTTCTGGGACGCCAACGAGACCTGGCTGGTGCTGGCCGTCGGCCTGCTGCTGGTCGCCTTCCCGCTGGCGCATGGCGTCATCCTGACGGCGCTCTACATTCCGGTCTTCGTGCTTTTGCTCGGGCTGATCCTGCGCGGTGTCGCCTTCGATTTCCGCGCCAAGGTGCCGACCGAGCGCAAGCACCGCTGGAACCGTACTTTCTTCCTCGGTTCGCTCATCGCCTCGCTGGCGCAGGGCTATATGCTGGGCGTCTATGTGCTCGGGCTCGATGTCGGCCTCGGCGGCACGGCGTTCGGCGTGCTGGTGGCGTTCTGCCTTGCCGCCGCCTACGCGGCGATGGGCGCCGCCTGGGTGATCTACAAGACCGAAGGCGAATTGCAGAAGAAAGCGGTGCGCTGGCTGCGCACCGCGCTGGTGCTGACCGCGCTCGGCATGGCGGCGGTGTCGCTGGCGACGCCCTTCGCCAGCCCGCGCATCTTCGACAAATGGTTCGTCTGGCCGGAGATGCTTTATCTGTCGCCGCTGCCGATCCTGTCGGCGCTTTTGTTCCTGTGGCTGTGGCGGCAGACCTTCCATCTGCCGAAGCCCGACGACCGCCATTCGCTGATGCCGTTCCTGACGCTGGCCGCCATCTTCGCGCTCGGCTTTGCCGGCCTCGCCTGGTCGTTCTACCCGTTCGTGGTGCCGGATCGCCTGACCATCTGGCAAGCGGCTTCCGCGCCGGAGAGCCTGGCCATCATCCTCGCCGGCACCGTGGTCGTGCTGCCGGTCATTATCTTCTATTCGTTCTATGCCTACCGGGTGTTCGGCGGCAAGGCGACTGATTTGACGTATGATTGAAGGGGATGGCGGGAGCTAATCTCCCCCCTCGAGGGGGAGATGTCGCCGAAGGCGACAGAGGGGGTCGCCACACGGAGAGCGCTAACCTCATTCTGTCGCAAGAGGCCGAGACCGGTCGAGCCGACCCCCTCTGGCCGCTTCGCGGCCATCTCCCCCTCAAGGGGGGAGATTAACAGCGCTCAGCTCAATTGCTCGCCGACAGCACCAGCACCGGCTTGTCGCTGTAGAGCGCCGGGAACAGCGCCTTCAAATTCGCCACCTTGGGCAGGTCGTTGTAGACGATGTAGGGATAGGTCGGGTTCAGCGTCAGGAAATCCTGATGGTAATTCTCGGCCGGATAGAAGGTCTTGCCGGTTTCCAGCGTGGTGACGATCGGCTCCGGGAACACCTTGGCCTGGTCGAGCTGGGCGATGTAGCTTTGCGCGATCTTCTTCTGTGCATCGTTTTCGGCGAAGATCGTCGAGCGGTATTGCGTGCCGGAGTCCGGACCCTGGAAATTCAGCTGGGTCGGGTTGTGGGCGACCGAGAAATAGACCTGCAGCAGCTGGCCATAGGTGATTTTCGACGGATCGTAGGTGATCTCGACGGATTCGGCATGCCCGGTGCGGCCTGAGCCGACCGTCTCGTAGACGGCGGTGTCCTTGTCGCCGCCGGAGTAGCCGGAGACGGCCCTGGTGACGCCCTTGACGTGCTGGAAGACGCCCTGCACGCCCCAGAAGCAGCCGCCGGCGAAGATTGCCTTTTCAGTGCCGGCGGCCGCCTTCTCGTCGATTGCCGGCGGCGGGATCTTCACCGCGTCCTCGGCCGAAACCGCCGGCGTCAGCCAGAAGGCGGCGCCAGCGGCGGCAAGTGCAAGCGCGGCGAGGGCGCCTTTGACAAAGCCGAGCGAACGGTTTGAAATCTTGATGTTGGTCATGGTTGCACTCCTCGTGGCTTCCATAGGGATCAGTCTATTGCATCAAATAGTGCGGCGCGACGCACATTCGCGTGCGCCGAATGCGGAATCTTACCGTCAGCGCTGCCCCTCACTGTCCTGCCGGACATCTCTCCCCGTAGAACGGGGAGAGAGCAGCTGGCCGCGACGCTGGCGTTTCTACCTGCAACACCGATGATTGGCGAAACCGTCGATGAGCGCCCCTCTCCCCGTCACTATACGGGGAGAGGGTGCCGGTAGGCAGGTGAGGGGCAGAGCCAAGGGCCGCCCTTGTGAATGAACGGCTGAGACGCGGCAGAACTAGTTGGCCGGAGCCATCGCATCCGTTGCCGGTTTCATCGCATCCGTCGCCGGCTTCATGGCGTCGGCGGCCGGCTTCATGGAATTGGTTTCCATCGGATCGGCCGGCTTCATTGCATCGTTTGCAGGCTTCATCGCATCCGCGGCCGGTTTCATGGCATTTGCAGCCGGCTTCATCGCGTTGGTCGCGTCGTCGGCGCGGGCGATGCCGCCGGCAAACAGCGCCGTCGAGCACAGAGCGAGAGCGAGCGCCGGCAGCGTCAGGCGGGAAATGGTCATGATGATCTCCTTGGGTTGGTCGTGAAGGCGCGCCCTCTTGGCGGCCGTGCTATGCGGCGCCGCTCCATGCGGCGTTGCGCAATCTCTTGTTGAAGCGTGATCTAGTTTGTCGCGGCGGCCAGGATCGGTCCGCCACCGGGCGACTGCACGAGCACGGCGGTGCTCAGGCCGCCGGATGCGGCGGGCAGCGGATACGTCGCGGCCGCGCCGGTCCAGCCGCCGAGTTTTTCGAGCGCATGCACGACATTGGCGTGCGGCAAGGTGCGGCCGGTGTTTTCGCCGCGCGACACCGGCACCTCGACGACGCCCTTGGCATAGTGCACCAGCCAGACATCGGCGTGGCCGCCAGGTGCGGCGCCTGCGCCGATGCTGATCTTGCCGCCATCGAGCGACAATGCCGGGCCGCTCGTCCGGCCGCTCACCGAGATCAGCTTTTCGATCTCGCCAGGTGCGGCGCCGACGACATCGGCATGGCCGTTGACCACCACTTGCGGCGTGAACGGCCCGTCATGACCGAGCGCCGGCTCGTAACTGACCTGGCGCCGGGTGAATTCCTGTTTTCCGAAAATGTCCTTCCAGCCGAGATAGTCCCAGTAGGTGACGTTGAACGACAGCGCCAGCACGCTGGGCTGGTCCTTGACCCTGATCAGATTGGCGTTGGCCGGCGGGCAGGACGAGCAGCCCTGGCTGGTGAACAGCTCGACTACGCTGAGCGGCTGGGCGGCGGCCGCACCGAGCGACGCCGCCAGCGCAAGCGCCGAGAGGCTGGACACTGTGACGAACTTGCGGGACATCGGCTTGCTCCGTGGGCGGCGGCGCCTGGATGCACCGCTGATATCCCCACTTCGCCGCTGTCGGCGCCTTCGTTACAGCGCTCACAGGTTTGTGATCGCTAGCGTTCTTCCTTCTCCCGCAAGGGGAGAAGGCAAGAAGAGCAGCTTCTACTGCGTCAGCCGCGTGTTGTTGGGCCGCTTGTTGAAGTCGCATTTGCCGCTGACGTTGTAGAAGAAGTCGGCGTTGCTGACAGGCGCCGGGACCTTGTTGCCGCCGTCCTCCCAGGCCTGGTAGGCTGTCCCGCCGCAAGGCACGAGGCGAAAGATATCAACAATCTGGCCGGTCGCCATCTCGTTGTAGTCGATAGCGCCCGTCTGCTCCGATTTGAGCCCGCTGTAGAGCCGGTCGGACGTGGTCGGGTCGTTCGTGGCGAGGTTCCGCGGGTTGCCCGACGGCACATTCATCTTCAGATAGAGGCCGGCCATCTGGCTGACATTGATCTGCGCGCCGGCACCATCGGCGGGATACATCGTATCGACGCAATAATATCTCGTCCTGAACCCGTCGGTCAGGATCACCGCACTTGCCGGCGTGTTGGAATCGACGAGCTTGCAGACCTGCTTCTGGGCCACCGTGGTGACCGTCTTGCCGGCTGAATCGGTGGTGAGAACGCTGACGGTCGTGGTGCCGTAGCCTTTCGGATCGCCGGTGCCGCCATAGGCATAGTCGATCGTCATCAGCGGCTTGGCATCCTTCTCCTTTGCACCGAACGCCGTGCCGTAGAGCGTCATTGTCTTGTTCCAGTAACCCGACACCCCGCTGACCTTGAAGGTCGCCTCCACCAAAGCTGGCGCCTTGTTCACTGCCGACGTGACACCGATCGCCACCGTGGGGATCCTGGCCATCTGCATGAACACGGTCTTCATGGCGAAACTCGCGGTGGCCTGCGCGGTGGCGGTGCCGTTGGCGCTGACGTCGAAGCTGTTCAGCGTCGCAGTGCCCTGTCCGCCGTTTTCTTTGTAGGTATCCTGCAGCACCAACTGACGCTGCGGTTTCGTCGAGGCCGTGTCCATCGTGGTGATCGACAGGATCGCGGCGTCGAGTGCCGCCTGCTCGGTCGACCTGGTCTGGACCGCGGAGGTGTAGTCGACGGAAAAGCCAACCGCGGTGATCAGCGGTATCATGGCGAGAACAAGTATCGGTGCGAACGAGCCGCTCCGCGACTCGATAAAACTGCCTGCAAGCCCCCGCATGCCTTCGTCCTTACATCAGATATTTCCCTCCGCTAACATGCCGATCACAAATTATGCTCTAACGCGTGTGGTTAAAATTTATCGATTTTTCGAGGAATCCGGGGGAAAAGGCGACAAGCGCCCGCACCGCTTGCCTCGGCAGCCGCCTGCTCTGCCTTCCCGGCAGCGGCCGTACGGCTTGCCAGGCAACGGGCCGGGTCACATGTGCGGCGGCAGCCTGCCGCTTGCTCGGGCAAGCCACCCCTGCTAAACGCGCGCCATGAGCACGCCCCTCGACCACATCCGCAATTTCTCCATCGTCGCGCATATCGACCATGGCAAATCCACGCTTGCCGACCGGCTGATCCAGCTGACCGGCGGACTGGAGCTGCGCGACATGAAGGAGCAGGTGCTGGACTCGATGGACATCGAGCGCGAGCGCGGCATCACCATCAAGGCGCAGACGGTGCGGCTGAAGTACCGCGCCAACAATGGCGAGGACTATATCCTCAACCTGATCGACACGCCCGGACACGTCGACTTCGCCTATGAAGTGTCGCGTTCGCTGGCCGCCTGCGAGGGTTCGCTGCTGGTCGTCGACGCCTCCCAGGGCGTCGAGGCGCAGACGCTGGCCAATGTCTACCAGGCGATCGACAACAACCATGAGATCGTCGTGGTGCTGAACAAGGTCGACCTGCCGGCCGCCGAGCCCGAGCGCATCCGCGAGCAGGTCGAGGAGGTGATCGGCATCGACGCTTCCAATGCCGTGCTGATCTCGGCCAAGACCGGGCTGGGCATTCCCGACGTGCTGGAAGCCATCGTCCACCAATTGCCGCCGCCGCGCGAAGGCGACGCGTCGGCCCCGTTGAAGGCGATGCTGGTCGACAGCTGGTACGACGCCTATCTCGGCGTCATCGTGCTGGTGCGCGTCATCGACGGCGTGCTGAAAAAGGGCCAGACCATCCGCATGATGGGCACCGGCGCCAAGCACCTGGTCGAGCGCACCGGCGTTTTCACCCCGGCCCGCATCAATGTCGACGAGCTCGGCCCCGGCGAGTTTGGCTTCTTCACCGGCTCGATCAAGGAAGTCGCCGACACGCGCGTCGGCGACACCATCACCGAGGACAAGCGCACAACCGCCAAGGCGCTGCCCGGCTTCAAGCCGGCGCAGCCGGTGGTGTTCTGCGGCCTGTTCCCGGTCGACGCCGCCGATTTCGAGGATCTGCGCGCCGCGGTCGGCAAATTGCGCCTCAACGACGCCAGCTTCTCCTTTGAAATGGAAACCAGCGCGGCACTCGGCTTCGGCTATCGCTGCGGCTTCCTTGGCCTCTTACATCTGGAAATCATCCAGGAGCGGCTGGAGCGCGAGTTCAACCTCGACCTGATCGCCACGGCACCGAGCGTCGTCTACCGGCTGGCTCTGACCGACGGCTCGATGAAGGAGCTGCATAACCCGGCCGACATGCCCGACGTGGTGAAAATCTCGGCGATCGAGGAGCCGTGGATCCGCGCCACCATTTTGACGCCCGACGACTATCTCGGCGGTATCCTGAAACTTTGCCAGGACCGGCGCGGCATCCAGGCCGACCTCTCCTATGTCGGCAAGCGCGCCATGCTGATCTACGATCTGCCGCTCAACGAAGTCGTGTTTGATTTCTATGACCGGCTGAAGTCGATCTCCAAGGGCTACGCTTCGTTCGACTATCACCTGACCGACTACAAGGAGGGCGACCTCGTCAAGATGTCGATCCTGGTCAATGAAGAGCCGGTCGACGCGCTTTCCATGCTGGTGCACCGCACGGCGGCGGAAAAGCGCGGCCGGCAGATGTGCGAGAAGCTGAAGGAGCTGATCCCGAACCATCTGTTCAAGATCCCGATCCAGGCCGCCATCGGCGGCAAGGTCATTGCCCGCGAAACCATCTCGGCGCTGCGCAAGGACGTGACCGCCAAATGCTACGGCGGCGACGTCTCGCGCAAACGCAAGCTGCTGGACAAGCAGAAAGAAGGCAAGAAGCGGATGCGCCAGTTCGGCAAGGTGGATATTCCGCAGGAGGCGTTTATCCAGGCGCTTAAGATGGGGGATTGAGAAGCCGGTTGGCGCGCGCAGCGCGCCAAGTCATCGATCCGGTGGATCGATGGCCTGCTTCGAAAGCGGGCCCCCCGCCAGCGCGGCGCTGACGCTGCACGGTGGGAGATTAGCCACCAACAGTGCAGAGTCAGGAATTCTTCGTATCCGACCGTCCGGCTCTTCGCGGTGAGCCTTTGTCCGCTTCCGTACCAAACGTCCGGCCTGGTTGATCGGGCATTAGCGGGGCGGTAAAGAATCCGGGCGGCGGACCCTTATCAGGTCGCCAATGGCCGGCGCGGGCTCAGGCAACTGCCTCACCGGCATTCGCGCCGGCCATTTCCAACCCGCACATGATCGCAGCGATCCACCGGCCTGCGCCGCACTTGAAGGGGCGCCGACGCTTCTTGCCTTCCCCCCTTGTGGGGGAAGGTGGATCGGCGCGCAGCGCCGAGACGGATGAGGGGTGTTCCAGCGGAGTGAGGCGTTGAAGGGTCTGCTCTGGTTCAGGGCCGTTACTGTTGGCCGGATCGCCAAGCTGGAACACCCCTCATCCGTCTTGCCGCTTCGCGGCAATCCACCTTCTCCCACAAGGGGAGAAGGTAAAGCGAACGTTGGCGCCTCACCCCTCAATCCAAACCTTCTCAAAATGCTGCTCCAGCGCCTGGTGCTGTTCGCAGCCTTCGACGCCTTTGCGGTACGTCCGGTAGACCGAACGCCAGTAGGGTTGGATGATGATACCGCTGTCGCGCAAATTCTGCTCGATCTTGCCCATGATCTCCTTGCGCGCCTTGGCGTCCGGCGTCGCCAGCGCCTTGTCGAGCAGGGTGTCGAATTCGGGGTTGGCGTAGGCGCTCTCGTTCCAGGCTGCACCCGATTTATACGCCAGCGCCAGCACCTGGACGCCGAGCGGGCGGCCGAGCCATTCGGTGCAGGAGAAGGGGTATTTGCTCCAGTCGTTCCAGAAGGTGGCGGCGGGCAGCACGGTGCGCTTGATCTTCAGTCCGGCGTCGCGCATCTGCGCGCCGATGGCGTCGCCGGTGCTCTTCTGCCATTCGACATCGACGGAGATGAGCTCGAATTCGTGATCGGCCTTGCCGGCCTCGGCCAGCAGCTTCTTCGACTGGTCGACGTCACGCCTGGCCGGGCCGATATCGGCATATTCGGGGTGCATGGGGCCGACATGGTGGTTGTCGGCGGGCTTGCCGCGGCCGCCGAGGCCGAGCGCCAGCACGGCGGAATTGTCGACGGCGAGCTGGGCGGCGCGGCGCACCTTGACGTCGTCATAGGGCGCGTTGGCGACATTGAAGCGGGCGACGATGGTGGAGCCGGTGGCGATCTCGGAATTCATCAGCCCCATCTGCTCGGTCTGCGAGACGGCGTCGGAAGCGGTCTCGTGGTCGGTGTCAATCTCGCCGGATTCGAAGGCCGACAGCATGGCGTTGGGGTCAGAGCCGTAGTCGACCCATTTGATGCCGTCGAGATGGAATTCGCCCTTCCACCAGGGTTTTTCCTTGCGCTTCACCTCGGCGCCCGTCTCGGCATCCCAGCTGACCAGCTCGCAGGGGCCGGTGGTGATGGCAAGCGCCTTCATGGGGTCGCCATCGCCCTCATAGGAGCGGTGCATGATCAGCGCGGGATAGTCGGCCATGCCGGCGATCAGCGAGATGTCGGGTTTCGGCAGATTGAGTTTTATCGTGAAGTCGTCGACCTTGGCGATGCCGCCATCGACGACCTTCTTGGTGTCGGCATTGACCAGCGCGCCCATGCGCGCGGCGACCGAATTGCCGGGCACCGAGGCATCGCACCAGCGGTTGAGGTTGTGGATGACATCGTCGGCGTTGAAGGCATCGCCGTTCGACCAGGAGATGCCCTTGCGCACATGCAGGGTCAGCGTCCTGGCGTCGTCGCTCGCCTCCCAGCTTTCGAGCAGCCAGGGCTCGAAGGAGAAGTCGGTGTTCCAGCGCACCAGATATTCGTTGCAGTGGCGGGCGACATTCGACATCTCCACGCCGTCGAAGGTGCGCGGGTCCTTGAAGCCCTTGACGTTCATGGCGACGCGCAGGACGCCGCCCTTCTTCGGCTCTGCCGCGCGGGCAGGGGTGGGGGCGAGCCCGCCCAGCGCAAACGCGCCGGCGGCACTGACACCGAGGCCGGCCATCAGCGCCAGATATTCGCGGCGGTTGATGCCGCCGGTCCTGAAATCATCGGCGACGGGTTTGGCTTGCGGGTGGAGTTTGCGGTCGGTCAGCATGAATTTCATCGTCGTTCCCCTGTTGTTGATGCATGCCGCCCAAAAGTGCCCAGCGGTTTTGGGACAACGGCATGCACAGAAAAATCGCCCCGGCCGATCGACAGACGCGGGGGCGGACGCGACCGCCGGGGCGCCGTTGCCTGAGAGGGAATGATAAGGCTGGGTGACGCGGGAGAGTGTTCGGGAATCCGCAGTGATTGTGCGGCGCTCCGCAGGGGAGTCGGCAGTGCGCTTATGCTTTGCAGCCGCGCTGCGAGGAGATGCGCCAACGGCGCGGCGCCAATCTCCCTCCTTGAGGGGGAGATGGCCGGCAGGCCAGAGGGGGTCGGCACGACGGGACGCGACCTCCTACTTGCAAAAAGATGATGCTAGCGCTCTACGCGCGACGACCCCCTCTGTCGCCTTCGGCGACATCTCCCCCTCAAGGGGGGAGATTAGCGTTCCACCGTCGGCCACTCACCTCGGCCCAGCGCGCCGACCGCACCAACAATCCGCGCAAACGCCGCCGCCGCCGCTGGCACCGTCGTCCTTGCACGCAGGAAGCTGTGCACCAGCCTTGGCTCCTCGTGCCACCAGGCCTTGCCGCCGGCGGCCACAATGCGGTCGCGGTAGGTCTCGCCATCCGACGACAGCGGGTCGCATTGCGCCGTGACGATCACCGTCGGCGGCAGGCCGGAGAAATCGGTGTCGCGCAGCGGCGAGAAGGTCGGGTCGTCGGGCGATTGCCGCCTGGCCGAGCGGACGTCGCGGTAGAAGGCGATGTCGGCCACCGACAGCAGCGGCGCGTTGGCGTGCTCGATATAGGAGCCGGCGGTGTCGTCGCCGCCGAGTTCGGGATAGATCAGCACTTGCCCGACCGCAGCTCTGATATGGCGGCGCGTCGCCTGCGCCACGGCGGCGGCGAGATTGCCGCCAGCGCTTTCGCCGCACAGCACCAGCGGCAGGCCTGATGTGGCGGCTGCCCATTCAAAAGCGGTGACGGCATCGTCGAAGGCGGCGGGGTGGACGTGCTCCGGGGCCAGCCGGTAGTCGACCGACAGCACGTCGAAACCGGTGCCGGCGCAGAGCTCGGCACAGATGTCGTCATGGCTTTCCAGCCCGCCGAGGATGAAGCCGCCGCCATGATAGTAGATCACCATCGCCTGGGCGGCCTTGCCGGCAAGCCGGTAACGGCGGATCGGGATGTCGCGGCCGGCGGCGGCGATCAGGCCGTCGCTGGCCTTCACGTCGGGTGGGCGGCCCTGGTGGAAGGCGCGGCTCATCCTGTCATAGACGGCGCGCTGCTTGTCGATCGGCAGGCCGAGGATTTCGGGCGGGTACCAGGCGTTGACGGCGTCGATATAGGCCCAAAGGGCCGGATCGAGCCGGGTTTCGTAGGGGCCGCGCGTCATAGATCGGCGTAGAGCGCGGCCGCGTTGTCGAAGGAGAAGCGCAGCGGCACCGAGCCCTCGACCTGCCAGGCGGTGACGGTCTCGCCGGCCAGCAGCCGGCAGGCGCCATCGGTATCGGTGACGGCGCCGCCATAGAGCCGGTTGGCGAGGTTGAGGATGCCGGTCTGGTGCATGGCCGCGCTGCCGCTGCCGCAGGCATCCTTGACCAGAAGCACGCGAAAGCCTTTGGCCACCGCATCCTTGACCGACGCGTCGATACAGGCCTCGGTCCAGACGCCTGCAATGACTAGCCATTCGATGCCTGAAGACTTGATGTCGCGCGCCGCCGGCCCGGTGCGGAAGGCGCTGGCCTCGGCCTTGATCAGCAGCGCCTCGCCGTTGATCGGCGCCACCTCACGGCAGATCTCGGTCAGCGGATCGCTCTTGTCGGAAAAAGCCGACTTGCCGTCTTCACCCAGCGGATGAAACGGCCGGTCCTGGCTGTCGAGATCGACGATGTAAGCCCAGTGATAGAGCGGCACATGGTTGCCCCGCGCCGCCGCTTGCAGGCGCTGGACGTTGGCGAGGATCGTGTCATAGCCGTCGACGAGGTAGCGCTTGTCCTGCCGGTGCTCTTCCTGCAGGTCGATGAAGATCGCGGCCACGGTGCCGGGTTTGATGGCGATGGGGGTTTTCATGCGGCGCCTGCCTGATGCAGGGTCGAGGCAGTCAAAGACTTTTCCGTATGCCGGCGGGACAGCGCCCCCCTCTGCCCTGCCGGGCATCTCCCCCTCAAGGGGGGAGATCGGCCGTCGCGAATGCCTTCGCCAATCACCAGAGCTGCAGGAAAAAGCGCCGCAGGCGACGCTGCCAATCTCCCCCCTTGAGGGGGAGATGTCCGGCAGGACAGAGGGGGGCGCCAGGGAACGAGGCGCTCATTGGTAGCCCGCATCAAACCTGCGTCTCCAGAAACTCATCCTCATAGGGAAAGCGCGAAAGCAGCTCTGTACCCGTCTCGGTGATCAGGATCTCGTCCTCCAGCTTGACGCCCTCGCGGCCGCCTTTCTCGCCGATATAGCTTTCCACGCTCACCACCATGCCTGGCACGATATGGCCGTCACGGCCATAGGTCTCGTAATCCATGGCATGCGCGATGAAAGGCGTTTCGCCATGCATGCCGACGCCGTGCATGACCGAGGTGTAGCGCTGGTCGACGAAACGGTCCGGGATTTTCCACGCCTTCTCGGCAATCTCGCGGAACGCCATGCCGGGTTTGACGATCGAAATGTTGTGCTGAACCTGGTCGTGCGCCATGCGGTAGAGCGACTTCTGGTAAGGCGTCGGCTTGCCCGGCCCGCAGCGGAAGGTGCGCGAGAAATCCGAATAATAGCCGTAGCAGCCGATCGTGTCGGTATCGAGCGCCAAGAGTTCGCCGGGCCGGATCTTGCGGCCGCTGGCCTCGTTGAACCACGGATTGGTACGCTGGCCCGATGTCAGCAGCCGCGTCTCGATGAACTCGCCGCCCTGGCGGATGACCTCGCCATACATGATGGCGAACAGGTCGTTTTCGGAGACGCCGGGCTTGATCGCCTCGCGCACCGCATAGACGGCGGCCTCGGCGCCGGCCATCGACACCTGCAGGCATTTGACTTCCTCGGGCGTCTTCACGGCGCGCACTGCCAGGATCTCGCCCTGGCAGTCGCGGACCTCGCAGCCGCGCTTTTCCAGGGCAAGCGCCTGCAGATGGCTGCAGCGGTCGAGGCCGAGCTTCATCGAGCCGCCGCCATGCTGCTTCAGAAGCTCGGCGATCTCGTCGGCGAACGGCCCGGCGGTCTCGTCGTCGCGGCCCGACACCGACGACCAGACCAGCTTGGAAGGACGCGCCTCGTCGATCGTGTCGAGCACCATCGAGACATGATAGCTCTGCGGATATTCGAACAGCACGATCGGCCCGTCGGTCGGAATGAAGAAATAGCGGGTCGAGTTGCGCAGGAAATAGCCGAACATGTTGCGCGAACCGGTGGCGTAGCGCTGGTTGTAGGGATCGAACAACACGACGCCGCCATAGCCGGCCTCGCGCATCCAGCCGCGCAGCTTGGCCAGCCGGCCCTTGCGCAGGGCATCGGCATCGATGAAGGACGGCTCGGTGTCCGACAGCCACATGCCGCCGGCCGAATCGGCCGCGGCCGGGTGGCGCATGCGGTCCTTGAAGTCCACGTCCTCGGTGCTGTCGGGGTCGAAAACGACGATGCTCATTGGGGTACGGCCTTGGCTGGTTTGCGAGGTCGGAGCATGGCGCAGACGGGGCGGATGGATTGTGCGGAAAACCGCGTGTGTTGTGCGGGATACCGCTGGCTAATCGGTTACGTCGCGATCCTTCGCGCCCCCCTCTGCCCTGCCGGGCATCTCCCCCTCAAGGGGGGAGATTGGCAGTTTCGATGCCGCCGTTCTTTTCTTCAACATCTGAGATTAGCGAAAGCAGAGATGCAGTCCGATCTCCCCCCTTGAGGGGGAGATGTCCGGCAGGACAGAGGGGGGCGCTGTCCCGCCAACGTCTCACCCGTCAGCAAGCGCCCCTAATGCCGTCTCGCCAATCTCGGCGGATGCCCATGCTCCTCGCGAAAGGCCCGGGCAAAACTCGACATGGACGCAAACCCACACGCCAGCGCCACGTCGCGCACGGCGAGCGTCGAATGCGCCAGCAGGTCAGCGGCACGCTTCAGCCTCAGCCGGCGGTAATAGCCATTGGGCGAGATGGCGAGTTCGGAGCGGAAGCTACGCTCGAGCTTGTCGGAGGAGACGCCGAGCTTTGCGGTCAGCTCGGCCATGCCGAGCCGTTCTTCGACCGCGTCCTCCATGATGGCGATGGCCGACAGCACCAGCTCGTTGCGGACGCCGGTGCGCAGCCGCAAGGGCATCATCTTGCGGTCGATGCTGGAGCGCAGCTGGCTGTGCACGAACCATTCGGCGACGCCGGCGGCAAGCTCGGCGCCATAGTCGCGGGTGATGATCTCCAGCATCATGTCGAGGCTGCCGACGCCGCCGGCCGAGGTGAAGCGCTTGCGGTCGATGACATAGAGGTCGCGCCTGAGCTCGATGTTGGGGAAGGCTTCGGTGAAGGCGGCCTGGCTGGTCCAGTGCAAGGTGCAGGCATGACCGTCGAGCAGGCCGGCGCGGGCGAGGAAGAACGCCGCATCCGCCACCGCGCCGATATGGGCGCCGTTGCGCAGGCTCTTGCGGATCCAGTGTGCCGCGTCCTCGGCGACGAGATGATCGGCATCGCCGCCCGAGCAGACGACGATGCGATCGACCTTCGGCGCATCCTCGGCGTAAAAACCCGGCTGGATGACGACGCCGTTCGAGGCCTCGACCGAGCCTTTCGTGCCACCGACGATGATCCAGCGATAGCATTCTCTTTTCGCCAGGACATTGGCGGCACGCAGCGGCTCGATGACCGAGCTGAACGCCATCATCGGAAAGCCGGGGAAGACCAGCACCGCGAAGGTGAGGGGTTCGGCGGGTTTGGGTGGGGCGTGTGTGGCCATGGGGCGCTACACTTCGGGCAGATGGGGTGCGGGGTCAATTGGCCTGATGCTTGAACCTGGAACGTCAGCGCCGCCCCTCACCTGCCTGCCGGCATCCTCTCCCCGTAAACGGGGCGAGGGGCGCTGTTATCGGCGCTTACGCCAATCACCGGCGGCCGCGGTTAGCGTCTTTCTCCCCGTCGCTATACGGGGAGAAATGCCCGGCAGGGCAATGAGGGGGGCGGCGATTTTGGCGATCTGAGGGTCTATCCCCCCAGCGCCTGCTCCAAATCCGCGATCAGATCATCTCCATCCTCGATCCCCGCCGACAATCTTACCAGCGAATCCGATATACCGATCTCGGCCCGTTTCTCCGCCGGAATGGAGCCATGCGTCATCAGTGCCGGATGCTCGATCAGGCTCTCCACGCCGCCGAGGCTTTCGGCCAGCGTGAACAGCTGCGTGCGTTCGAGGAACTTTTTGGTGCCGGCTAGGTCGCGGTCGAGCACGGCTGTGATCATGCCGCCGAAGGCGTGCATCTGCTGGACGGCGACGGCGTGCTGCGGGTGGCTGGCGAGGCCGGGATAGATGACGCGGCGGATGTCGCGGCGCGCTTCCAGCCACTGCGCGATCTTCAGCCCGTTGGCGGAATGACGCTCCATGCGCAGCGCCAGCGTCTTCAGCCCGCGCAGCGCCAGAAAGCTGTCGAACGGACCCGAAATGGCACCGATGGCGTTCTGCAGGAATTTCAGCTGGGCGGAGAGATCCTTGTTGTCGCCGACCACGGCGACGCCGCCGACCATATCGGAATGGCCGTTGAGATATTTGGTGGTCGAATGCACGACGATGTCGATGCCGAGCTCCAGCGGCCGCTGGATATAGGGGCTGCAGAACGTGTTGTCGGCGACCGACAAAATGCCCTTGCGCCTGGCGAGTGCGGCGACGCCTTCGAGGTCGACGATGCGCAGCAGCGGGTTGGTCGGCGTCTCGACCCACAGCATTTTTGTCTCGGGCCGGATCGCCGCCTCGACGGCGGCGAGGTCGGTGAAGTCGACGAACGAGACCTGCAGATTGGCCGAGCGTTTGCGCACCCGCTCCATCAGCCGGAACGAGCCGCCATAGATGTCGTCGGTGGCGACGATATGCGCGCCGGAATCGAGCAGTTCGAGCACGGTGGCGATCGCCGCCAGGCCGGACGCAAAGGCAAAGGCGGCGGAGCCGCTTTCGAGATCGGCCACGGCGCGCTCGAAGGCAAAGCGCGTCGGGTTCTGGCTGCGGGCATATTCAAAGCCCTTGTGCACGCCGGGCGACTGCTGGGCAAAGGTCGAGGTGGCGTAGATCGGCACCATCACCGCGCCGGTCAGCGGGTCGTGGCTCTGGCCGCCATGGATGGTGCGCGTCGAGAAAGCCAGACGGTTCTTGCCCGGTGGTGGTGTTTCAGCGGTCATCGTGCGCGCCTCAGATGGTTGATCAGGTCGATGCGGGTAATCAGGCCGACGAACTCGTCGCCGTCGAAGATGATGGCGACCTCGTTGCGGTCGAAGACCGGCAGCAGCGCATCCAGCGTCTGGCTGGCCTGCAGCGTGTGCAGATTGGAGGTCATGGCCGTGCGGACCGGGCCGTTGAAGCGCTCCCAGCGTCCGTCATAGGGGCCGTCGACCTTGGCCAGGATGTCGCTTTCGTCGACGATGCCGACGAGCTTGCCATTGTCGAGCACCGGCAGCTGCGAGACATCGGAACGGCGCATGCGGCCATAGGCGTTGAGCAGGCTTTCGTCCGGGCCGACATAGACGGTGTCGCCGGTGCGGTGCGAGCGCATCACCAGATCGCGCAGATCGCCATGCTGCTCGTGCTCGGCAAGGCCCTGCTCGGCCAGCCAGAAATCGTCGAACACTTTCGACAGGTATTTGTTGCCGCTGTCGCAGACGAAGGTGACAACGCGTTTGGGCACCGTCTGCTCGCGGCAATAGCGCAGCGCGGCGGACAAAAGCGTGCCCGAGGATGAGCCGGCGAGGATACCTTCCTTCGACAAGAGGTCGCGCACCGCCAGCATGCTCTGCTTGTCGGGGATGGAATAGGCCCTCTTGACCAGCGACAGATCGGCATTGGGCGGCACGAAATCCTCGCCGATGCCTTCGACGGTCCAGCTGCCGGCCTCTTCCATCTTGCCGGTCTTGATCAGCGGCGCCAGCACCGAGCCGACCGGATCGGCCAGCACCATTTCGGTCTTCGGCGACACTTTGGCGAAGTAGCGGCCAAGCCCGGTCAGCGTACCGCCGGAGCCGACGCCGACGACCACCGCATCGACGTCACCGTCGAGCTGCGAAAAGATCTCCGGACCGGTGGTGGTTTCATGCGCCAGCGGATTGGCCGGATTGGCGAACTGGTTGGCATAGAAGGCGCCGGGCGTTTCCGCCGCGATCTTCTCGGCCATGTCCTGGTAATATTCGGCATGGCCCTTGCCGACATCGGAGCGCGTCATGCGCACCTCGGCGCCGAGCGCGCGCAGATGCTGGATCTTTTCGCGCGACATCTTGTCGGGCACGACCAGCACGATGCGGTAGCCCTTGGGGATGCCGACCTGGGCAAGGCCGAGGCCGGTATTGCCAGCGGTCGCCTCGACAATGGTGCCGCCGCGCCGGAGCTTGCCCTGCTTTTCAGCCGCGGCGATCATCGACAGCGCGATACGGTCCTTGATCGAGCCGCCGGGGTTCTGGCTTTCAAGCTTGATGAACAGCCGGCATCTGCCGGTATCGAATTTGGTCAGCTCGACAACCGGCGTCTGGCCGATCAGGTCGAGCACCGATTTGTAGGGCGGACGCAGGCGGGACAATTCGTCGGCTGCGGCGATCTCATGCTCGCTCATATCGATGCTCCATGACCAAGCGACCGCCTCTGGGCAGGGCGGCAGCGTATCCTCTTTTCCAGCCCTTTGCAGTTGGAAAGAAGATAGATCGTGCCAATCAACCGGCCAGATGTGGAATGAAATTCCGGGTTTGCGTTGGCGAGAGTCGCTTCGAAGTCAGGCGAACCCTCCGCGCGTTCGTCATCCTAGGGCGAAGCGACGCGAAGCGGAGTGTAGACCCTAGGATCCATGCCGTGACATTGGTCGAAGAATGCAGCGGTGCAGAATTAATTTGGAAGCATCCGGCTGCATCGACAGGTTTGCACCGCCGCAAGCTCGCAGGTCGCGGCATGGATCCTAGGGTCTCCGCGACGTCGCTTCGCTCCTGCTCCGCCCCAGGATGACGACGGCGTTGGGGTTTGCGCGGAGCCTCTCACCCCAGCAGCTGCTTGCTCAGCCTCGCACATTGCACGCGGATATCGGGAATGGCGTCGATCTCGAAGAAGGTGCCGCGCGTCAGCGGGCCGACGGCGAGGATCTTGGCAGAGATGGTTCCGTCGCCGGCGATGATCTCGCATTTGGCCGATACATCGAGGCCGATGCGCAGCGGATCCGGCCGTGCCAGACCGCGGTCGACCAGCGAGCGCACGACGCTGTTCGACGAGGTCGAGATGTCCCTGACGATACCAGAGCAATCGTAGATGCGGGCAACCTCGAAGGTCTCGAGACGCTGCGTGTGGCGCGACTGGACCTGGACGGTGAATTCGCCGTTGCGCGCGATGTCGACGACGCGGCCGGCGACCAGGCGAATGCGGCCGGATTGCACGGCTTCGGTGACACGGGCGTAGACCTCGGGCGCCATGCGATGGCGGTGGATGTCCCACCAGGCCTTGGTGTGCTCGACGAAGCGGCGCTTGGCGGAAGCCGGCCAGTTCTGCCAGATCTTCTGGTTGAACGGCCGCAGGCCGTCGACGACGTCGCGCCAGTCGATGCCGGCCTTCTGGTTTTCCTTGATCAGGTCGCGGAACCAGCCGACGAAATAGGAGAGCTGGGTGCCGAGCGGAATGTCGGCGACGTCGAGCTTGATCGGATTGCCCTTGCGATGCGGCGAGGGCAACAGGCCGCGCCGCGACACAGCTATGATGTCGCCGCGATGGCCGCGCTGTTCCAGCGCCAGGAAGGCATCGACCATGCTCAGGCCGGTGCCCAGCACCATGACGCCGGCGTCGGTCGGAAGTGCTGTATCGGCTTCCGATCCCATCCTGATGGCATGGCCTTGCGCCGGCTCCTCGTCGTGGCCGGTGGCCAGCACGGCGAGATGCGCAACGACGCTGGTGCCGTTGGCCAGCGCCACTTCGACACCGGATGCGGTGGGCGTGATCGAGAGGCTTTCCTCGCGGATCAACCGAAGCCGCCCGGTCTGCTTTTCGCGCGCCTGCAGCTCGTCGAGCAACTCGCCGAGGTAACGGGCATAGATGCTGCGCGGCGCATAGAAGGGCGCCTGCTCGGCCGTTGCCAGGCCGCGCTCCTGCAGCCAGCGCCAGAAATTGCCGGGATCGTCGGCATAGGCGCTCATGCCGGCGGCACTGACATTCAAGACATGCGCCGACAGCAGCGTCGAATAGGCGATGCCCTGGCCGAAATGCGGGCGCCTTTCAATCAGCGTGACACGCAGGTCGGGATTGGGCGACTTCAGGAGATGCGCGGCCAGCACGACGCCGCTGGCGCCGCCGCCGACAATGATGATGGAGTTGGCGCGCCCGGTCATAGGCGTGCCTTCGCTCTGCGCAACGCCAGTGTCAGGCCTGGACCTTCACCGCGACCGGCAGATCGCCGATGTCCCTCGCAACCGGCGGGTCGTCGAGAGAGATATCGCGCATTTCGGCGAGGCTGCGCTGATCGAGCACCTCGGCGATCGCCTGCCGGACCTCGAGCATCAGATGTCGGACTTGGCATGTCGCCTCGTTGCAATCTTCACAGCGCTGGTACTGGGTGCGGCTGGCGCAGGGGATCGGCGCCAGCGGACCGTCGAGGACGCGCACGACATGGCCGACCTTGATCTCATCGGCGGGGCGTGCCAGGCGATAGCCGCCATCCTTGCCCTTGCGGCTCTGGACGAAGCCGGCATTGCGCAACTCGCCCAGGATGGCGTCGAGAAACTTCTTCGGGATGTTGTTGCCGGTGGCGACGTCGTTGACGAAGGCGAGCTGTCCGGCCGGCAAGCGCGCGAGGTGGACAAGCGCCTTGAGGCCGTACTTACCTTTTTTGGTGAGCATGAGATCAAAATTTCTCTGGCATGCGACGGCATGGAACCATCGGTTGCAAAACGCCTGGCGGGCGTTGCCGCCGCGTCCAAGCCCGCATGACACATAAATTCTAGTGACATGATGTACAAGCCGAGAACTGCTGATTTTGCTTCGTTTTCAAGCCGCGCCGGCCATTTTGGCCAGCCTTTGTGCCCTAGAGAGCACAAAAATACGCTTTGACGGCAGCGAGATGGCAAATGGTCCTCCAACTGGCGTCGACTCACGCAACGGCAAAAGCCGATCCGGGTCGCGAGCGATCATGGTGATGGAGTGGCCGCTCATCGTCGCCTCCAGTTCCCTCATGTCGATAAGATTACTATACTTACCTCCGATCACGCGGAACATGTTTCCAAATCGTTGGCTATTTGAGGCATGAATTTGCCTGGCAGAGGTTAGAAGCGGGAATCTAGTTCGCGGTTGGGGGGGGGTAGGCGCAGCCATCGCGGCAGCTCAGGAGGTTAAAGGCCGGTGGGCCAGCGCCCCCCTCTGGCCTGCCGGCCATCTCCCCCTCAAGTGGGGAGATTGGACGTCACGACCGCTTTCGCCCCATCTCTACCGTCAACGAGAAAAGCGCTGAAGCCGAAACTGCCAATCTCCCCACTTGAGGGGGAGATGTCCGGCAGGACAGAGGGGGGTGCTGGCCCGCCAACATTAAAAGTTCTGCCCTATGGCAACGCACCGACGTTGCCCCCACAACCGCCTCATCCGCCTCGCCACCCAACCACCGACAGCTTTTTTCTAACAAGCCGGCCTTCGTTGGAAGGATTTAACTCTACAAACCTAATAGAATTAGCGGACTATCATGGGGCATTCCTATTTTTCTCTTTTCAGGAGCCCTCCATGTCCACCATTTCGCGACGCATTGTTCTCCTCTCGTCGGCGGCACTTGCCGGCGCGGCCTTCCTCGGCCCGGCCCATGCCGACGACCTCAAAATCACCATCGGCTATCAAACGGTGGTCGAGCCTTCGAAAGTGCCGCAGGCCGACGGCGCCTATGAAAAGGAGACGAAGGCAGTAATCGACTGGCGCAAATTCGATTCCGGCGCCGATGTCATCGCCGCAGTCGCTTCCGGCTCGGTCGATATCGGCTATGTCGGCTCGAGCCCGCTGGCGGCGGCGGCTAGCCGCGAATTGCCGATCCAGACCATCTTTATAGTCGGCCTGATCGGCGAATCCGAGGCGCTGGTGGCGCGCAACGGCGCCGGCATCGAGAAAGTCGCCGACCTCGCCGGCAAGAAGGTCGCCGTGCCGTTCGTCTCGACGACGCATTACAGCCTGCTCGCCGCGTTGAAGCATGAGGGCGTGGATCCGAAGTCGGTCGAGATCCTCAATCTCAGGCCACCGGAAATCGCCGCCGCATTCTCGCGTGGCGACATCGACGCGGCTTATGTCTGGGATCCGGCGCTCGGCCAGATCAAGACGACGGGCAAGGTGGTGGTGGATTCCTCGCAGGTCGCCGCCTGGGGCGCGCCAACCTTCGACGCCTGGATCGTGCGCACCGACTTCGCCGAAAAGAACCCGGAAGCGGTGCGCGACTTCGTCAAGGTGACGGGCGCCGCCTATGCCGAGTTCCTCGCCAAGCCCGACGCGTGGTCGGTGTCGTCGCCGCAGGCGGCGGCGATCGCCAAGCTCACCGGCGCCAAGCTGGAAGAAGTGCCGCAGCTGCTCAAGGGCTATGTCTTCCCGACGCTGGAAGAGCAGGCCTCCGACAAATTCCTCGGCGGCGGCACGGTCAAGGCGGTGGAAGCGACATCCGCCTTCCTCAAGGAGCAAGGCAAGATCGACGCCGTGCTGCCGGACTATTCGAAATACGTGTCGTCGAAATACGTCACAGAGGCGCTTGCCTCGAACTAGTACTCGTTTAACGCAATTCGGGACGGAAAACCGCTTCACACTTTTCCTGGAATTGCTCTGAACCCGGCCCGCGCGCTCCTTCCCTGACGCCGCGTGCTGACTGCCCCGGAACCGCTGACGAGGACCGGTTCCGGGGCAGTCGGATTTCAACGAACCGCGAGGCATCCATGCCGCATCTCGTGCTCGACCCCCATCTCGTGCTGGACAAGGTCTCGATCCACTATGGCGGCCAGGCGGAGCCTGCCGTCGAACTTGTGTCGATCGATGTCGCCAAGGGCGATTTCGTGGTGCTGGTCGGCCGTTCCGGCTGCGGCAAGACCTCGCTGCTCAATGTCGCCGCCGGCCTGGTCGCGCCGGCGCGTGGGCGTGCCTGCATCAACGGCAAACCAATCACCGCGCCGGGCTCGGACCGGGCGGTGGTGTTCCAGAACGATGCGCTGTTTCCGTGGCTGACGGCGCGCGAAAACGTTGCCTTCGCGCTCAGGCTGCGCGGTGTCAGGCCCGCAGAGCGGGCCCAGCGCGCCGATGAGCTGCTGGCGCTGGTGAAGCTCACCGACGCAGGCGACAAGCACATCTGGGAGCTTTCCGGCGGCATGCGCCAGCGCGTCGGCCTGGCCCGGGCGCTCGCCGCCGAGCCTGAATTCCTGCTGCTCGACGAGCCGCTCGGCGCGCTCGATGCGCTGACGCGCGAGCGCATGCAGACGACGCTGCTCGATTTGTGGACGGCAAGCGATGTCGGCGTGCTGATGGTGACGCACGGCATCGAGGAGGCGCTGGTGCTGGCCACCCGCATCGTCGTGCTGGCGCCCGGCCCGGGCCGCGTGATGCGGACTTTTGAACCCGGCTTCTCCAGGCGCTACGCATCGGGCGAAGCCATTCGCAGCATCAAGGCCGATCCGGCCTTCGCCGCGGCGCGGGGCGAGTTGACCGACGCGATCTTCGAAGGAGAAGCGGCATGACCGTCACTTCCTACACGGAGCGACCAGGACAAAAGATCGACGAGGCCGACGGCCTGTCGGTGCCGTGGTCGCGGCCAAGCCCCAAGCGCAAAGGTGTTTCGGCCCGCGCGGTCAGCGCGGTGACCATCCTGGTGGTGCTGGCGCTGTGGGCGCTGTCGGCCCGCCTGCAACTCGTGTCACCGGTGTTCCTGCCCTCGCCGATCGCGGTGTGGAACAAGTTCATCCTCGTCGCCCGTGACGGCTTCGTCGATGCTACGCTGCTGCAGCATGCGGTCGCCAGCCTGTGGCGGGTATTCGCCGCGCTGGTCGCCGCCCTTGCCATTGGCGTGCCGGTTGGTCTCGCCATCGGCATCAGCACGATCGGACGCGGCATCTTCGATCCGTTGCTGGAATTCCTGCGGCCGATCCCGCCGCTCGCCTACCTGCCGCTGGTCATCATTTGGTTCGGCATCGGCGAGCCGTCGAAGATCCTGGTGATCGCCATTGCCATGCTGGCGCCGGTGGCGCTGTCGACCGCGTCCGGCGTTCGCGGCGTCTCGCAGGAGCGCATCAACGCGGCGCGCTCGCTGGGTGCTACCCAGCGCCAAGTGGTCCGCCATGTGATCCTGCCCAGCGCGCTGCCGTCGATCCTGACCGGCCTGCGCATCGCGCTCGGCGCCGGCTGGTCGACGCTGGTCGCCGCCGAACTGGTGGCGGCAACGCGCGGGCTTGGCTTCATGATCCAGTCGGCCGCCCAGTTCCTCGTCACCGACGTGGTGGTGATGGGCATATTGGTGATCGCGGCCATCGCCTTCGTGCTCGAATTCACCCTCCGCAGGATCGAGCGCGTGCTCGTCCCGTGGGCGGGACGCGAATGATCGAAGCCCAGAGGAGCAGGAGAATGACGATGACCCATTCCACCGCAGTGCTGTTCGCCCAAGCCGGTAACTGGCTTCTCGCCTGGACCAGGGAAAGCCAGCCGCTAGAACAACAACCGAAATCGCCAACGCCGGTCCGCTGGGACGCCGAGCGCGACCGCCTGCCGCCACGCGACGAGAGTTTTTACTGGGCCTGGCAGTATTGGTCGCAATGAGGGGGTGGGCGCACGATTCATGTCACGAAGACGGCCTAACCCTGGTTTCGTCATCCTAGGGCGAAGCAAGGAGCGAAGCGACGCGCGCAGACCCTAGGATCCATGCCGCGACGGTGATGTTATGCTCCGGCGGTGAAAGAAACCGAGCGCCTATCAGCCGGTTCCACGAAAGAGCTCGAACCACTCTGGATTGGCTTTTTCGATCAACTCGATCTTCCATTGACGTGGCCAGCGCTTCAGTGACTTCTCGCGCTGGATGGCATCGTGCCGCGCTTCTGGCTCGCGGTCATGTAGACGTAGCCGGTCATGGTTTCAGGGTAGCCCGCGTTATTGGGCGTGCAAGCGCCATTCTGATCCGTTGCATCCTAAAGCCAATGTCACGGCATGGATCCTAGGGTCTGCGCCGCGTCGCTTCGCTCCTTGCTCCGCCCTAGGATGACGAATTCTGGGTTGCCGTAGAAGACAATTCCACATCGATGCCTCAACTCGCAAAATCATTCCTCTACTAAATTTATAGAACTACCTAGCCTGATCCATCTTCCAACCGGCGAGGCCATTTCCGGCGCCGATCCGCAGCGAAGGAGAGGGATCAATGTTCAATCTAACGAGACGTGTTTTCGGCATCGGCCTGCTGGCGGCGACGGTTGCCGTGTCATCCGGCGCCACAGCGCAGGAGCTGAAGCAGCTCAGCATCGGCTATCAGAAGACCGGCCTGCCGGTGATCGCCAGGCAGCAGCAGGTGATCGAAAAGGCACTTGAAGACAAGGGCGTGACGGTCAAATGGGTCGAGTTCACCGCCGGGCCGCCGCTGGTCGAGGCGCTCAATGTCGGCGCCATCGATGTCGGCTGGACCGGCGACGCACCGCCGATCTTCGGCCAGTCGGCGGGGGCCAACATCGTCTATGCCGCCGCGCTGCCGTCGAATGGCGAGGGCGAGGCGATCTTCGTCAAGCCGGCGTCGCCGATCCAGTCCGTCGCCGATCTCAAGGGCAAGCGCGTCGGTGTCGGCAAGGGCACCAGCGCGCATAATCTGCTTGTCGCCGCGCTGGAAAAGGCCGGTATTCCGTTCGACCAGATCACGCCGGTCTATCTCAGCCCCGCAGATGCAGCCGCAGCCTTCGCCAGCGACCAGATCGATGCCTGGAGCGTTTGGGATCCGTTCTTCGCCATCGCCGAAACCCGCTACCAGCCGCGTGTGCTGGCCCGCTCCAGCGAGGTGTTGAAGGTCAACACCTACTTCATCGCCAACAAGGATTTCGCCAAGGCGCACCCCGAAACCATCACAACGACGATATCGGCGCTTGGCGAGGCGGCGGAATGGGCCGACCAGAACCGAGACAAGGTGGCCGCGGCGCTGCATGAGGTGACCGGCGTGCCGCTCGACGCGCAGATCATCGCCGCCAACCGCACCAAATTCGGCATCTTTCCGATCACCGACGAGATCGTCGCCGGCCAGCAGGCCACCGCCGACCGCTTCTTCAAGCTCGGGCTGATCCCGAAAGCGGTCCGCATCTCCGACGCGGTGTGGACGGCACCCGGCAACTAACTTGTCCCCTGACGGCGCCGGGTGAGAACGCCCGGCGCCATTTGCGTTTGCACCAATATCTCCAGGAGATCCGCCCGTGACTGTGCCAGACATGACCGCGCCTTCCAGCACCGCGCCGCTCGATTTCTTCTGGTTCATCCCGACGCATGGCGACGGTTCTTATCTCGGTTCCGAGGAGCAGCAGCGACCGCCCGAATTCGGCTACTTCAAGGAGATCGCGCAAGCGGTCGACCGGCTCGGCTTTCCCGGCGTGCTGCTGCCCACGGGTCAGAACTGCGAGGATTCCTGGATCACCGCGACAGGTCTCGCGACGCTGACTGAAAAGCTGAAGTTTCTCGTTGCGCTGCGGCCGGGCGTCACGCTGCCGACTTTCGCCGCGCGCCAGACCGCCGCCCTCGATCGCTTGAGCAATGGCCGCCTGCTGCTCAATGTCGTGGTCGGCGGCAATCCGACCGAGCTCGCCGGCGACGGCGTCTTCCTGCCGCATGACGAGCGCTATGCCCAGGCGCATGAGTTCCTGACCATCTGGCGCGGCCTGGTGTCGGGCGAGCGGGTCAATTTCGACGGCAAATATTACCGCGTCGAGAGTGGCCGGCTCGACCTTCTGCCGCACCAGGAGCGGCCGCCGCTCTATTTCGGCGGGTCGTCGGACGCGGGCCAGGACCTCGCCGCCGATCTCGTCGACATGTATCTGACCTGGGGCGAGCCGCCGGCGCAGGTTGCCGAGAAGCTGGCCGCGGCGCGCGCAAAAGCGGCACTGCGCGGCAGAAAACTGCGTTTCGGCATCAGGCTGCATTTCATCGTCCGCGAGACCGAGGACGAAGCCTGGCGCGCCGCCGACCGGCTGATCAGCCACGTGACCGACGCCCAGATCGAAAATGCGCAGGCGCGCTTCCTCACCCAGATGGATTCGGTCGGCCAGCGCCGCATGGCGCAATTGCATGGCGGACGCCGTGACAGGCTGGTCGTCTCGCCCAATCTGTGGGCCGGTGTCGGGCTGGTGCGCGGCGGCGCCGGCACGGCGCTGGTCGGCACGCCGGAACAGATCACCGAGCGCATCCGCGAATACCAGGCGATCGGCATCGATACCATCATCGGCTCGGGCTATCCGCATCTCGAAGAAGCGTACCGCGTCGCCGAGCTTCTGTTCCCGAAACTCGGGCTCGGCACCAGGCGGCAGCGGGCGCATGAGAACATCGCCAACGAATTCTCGGTCGGCTTCCATGGCGCCAACCGCCTGCAGGCTTCGTCATGAGCTTTGCCACGCAGCTGCGCAGCAATGGCATCGGCTGGCTGCTGCCTGCGCTGGTTATTGCCGGCTGGGAGATTGCCAGCCGCGCGGGCGTCATGCCGGCCAACGTGCTGCCGGCGCCGAGTGCGGTCGCCGAGGCCTTCTGGCGGCTGACGCTGTCGGGCGAACTGATCCGCAACATCGGCGTTTCGACCGCGCGCGCCCTTGCCGGCTTCGCCATCGGCGGCTCGATCGGCTTTGCGCTTGGCCTTGCCAACGGGCTGTCGACGCTCAGCCGCGGCCTGACCGACACGACGCTGCAGATGATCCGCAACATCCCGCACCTGGCGCTGATCCCGCTGGTCATCCTGTGGTTCGGCATCGACGAGGAAGCCAAACTGTTCCTGGTGGCGCTCGGCGTGTTCTTTCCGATCTATGTCAACACGCTGCTTGGCATCCAGAGCGTCGACCCGCAACTGGTCGAGATGGGCCGCGTCTACGGCATGGACCGGCGCGCCCTGTTCTTCCGCGTCATCCTGCCCGGTGCGCTGCCGGCGATCTTCGTCGGCCTGCGCTATGCCCTGGGCATCATGTGGCTGACGCTGATCGTCGCCGAAACCATCTCGGCCAGTTCGGGCCTCGGCTACATGGCCATGCAGGCGCGCGAATTCCTGCTGATCGATGTCGTCGTGCTGTCGATCCTGATCTACGCGCTGCTCGGCAAGCTCGCCGACAGCCTCGCCCGCCTGCTCGAGCGGCTGTCGCTCGGCTGGCATCCGGCCTTCCAGAACGGATGAGAGATTGCCCATGACCGCCGCCAGCCTGACCGCAGCCCGTTCCTTCGTCGCCACGCCGGTGCGGCCGATCGGCTCCGTCGAAGGGCAGCGGGCCTTTGCCTTCAGGCAAGCCGGCAAGCGCTTCGGCGACAAGACCGTGCTCGACGGCATCGACCTGGACGTGCCGGCCGGGCAGTTCCTTGCCGTCATCGGCAAGAGCGGCTGCGGCAAAAGCACGCTTTTGCGGCTTCTGGCCGGGCTCGACCGGCCGACATCGGGATCGCTGACATTCGGCGTCGAAGAGGAAGGACACAGCCGCACGCGCTTCATGTTCCAGGAACCACGGCTCCTGCCCTGGGCCAGCGTGGTGAAAAACGTCGAGGTCGGGCTGACCGGGATTGCTTCCGGCGCGGAGGCAAGGCAACGCGCGCTCGACATTCTCGGCGAGGTCGGGCTTGCCGACCGGGCCGACGAATGGCCTTCGGTGCTGTCGGGCGGCCAGAAGCAGCGCGTGGCGCTGGCCCGCGCGCTGGTCGGCCACCCGCAGATCCTGGCGCTCGACGAGCCGCTCGGCGCACTCGACGCCCTGACCCGCATCGAGATGCAGCAGCTTCTGGAACGCATCTGGATCGCGCAGAAGTTCACCGCCGTTCTGGTCACGCATGATGTCGCCGAAGCGGTCGCGCTGGCCGACCGGGTCGTGGTGATCAGCGAAGGCCGGATCGCGCTTGATCTGGATGTGCCCGTGGAACGGCCGCGCCGGCGCGGTTCGGTGGAGCTTGCGCGGCTGGAAGGCAAGATTCTGGATCGGCTGTTCGGGTAGGTTTGTCGGGGGCGGCGCCGCAATTGGCGGAGTGGGGGTCGACCTTTCTTCGAAGCTCACCCTCTAGCGATTGGCCCACACCAATCCCACCAGCCCGACCAGCATGGTGACGACACCGATATACAGCCATTGCGACTGGCCGGTCATGAAGCTGCCGCCGACAACGCCGACGCCTTGCAGCGACCACAGCACGCCGACGGCAAGCACAATCAAGGCCAGCAGATTTTTGATCAGCCTCATTGCCGGATCTCGCTTTCGAAGTCGATTGGTTGGAGCATCGGGGCCGCGATAAAAGAGCCGAAGGAAGTGGCCCGACCATGCCGGGCTCTACTTGGATATTAATGTTCGATCTTGTCAAACGGACGTCTGACCTCAACACAAAGATCATCATTGATTGACCATCGCGTGCCGGAAAATCCCTGACAGACTGTTACCCAGCGACTCCAAACGTGTGCCATTGCCACGGAACCGCCAGATCACTGCCGCATTTCGCGCCATATTTGGCACCTAACGGCTGGGGTCTGTCAAAAACGGAGCCATCCCCCAAATATGAAGAACTCAAAACAGACCGCGCTTGTCGCGGTAACGATCGCTGCTGGCCTGATGGTCGGCGCTTCTTCGGCGACCGCCGCCGCCCAGTGCGGCCGCGCCTCGTGGTATGCCCTGCACTCCAAGACCGCCTCGGGCGAGCGCATGAACCCGTCGGCGCTGACCGCCGCGCATCGCACCTTGCCTTTCGGCACCAAGCTCAAGGTGACCAACAAGAACAACGGCCGCAGCGTCGTCGTGCGCATCAACGATCGCGGTCCGTTCATCAAGGGGCGCGTGCTCGACCTGTCGAAGGGTGCCGCCGGCCAGCTCGGCTTCATCGGCTCCGGCCACACTTCCGTGTGCATGGCGCGCGTCTAGAGTGGCCTTTTCTTGGACCATGACCTCTGCCGAACCGGGGGTTCGCAAAGCGAAAACCGGAATCCACTTTTCGGGATCATGGTCGGGTGTCCGGCAAGGGCCGGACACACTGCCTACACATTTCGCAGCCGCACACTGAGCCGGCTGGCACCGTTCGGCCCCGATTTCCATGGCCTTGAACCAAAGAAGCATTGGTCACGCAGCGTGACGTATTGCATCGCAGCAATTAGTTGTTAACTTCCCCGCGAGACATCTAGGGCTCGGCGCTGCTCGTCGTCCCTTCGGTCGCAGGCAGCAGCGGGGTTCTCGATGTTCTACCAGCTCTATGAAATGAACCACGCCGCCTTGCAGCCCGCGCGCCTCTATGCCGACGCGGTGCGGATGTTCTATTCCAATCCGCTCAATCCGTTTTCCCACACGCAATGGGGCCGTTCGATCGCGGCGACGGCCGAACTGTTCGAGCGCACCACGCGCCGCTACGGCAAGCCGGCCTTCGGCCTGAGCAAGACCGTGGTCGACTGGAAGAGCGTCGAGGTCACCGAGAAGACCGTCTGGTCGAAGCCGTTCTGCAATCTCGTCCGCTTCGAGCGTGCCGTGCCCGCCGGGCGCAAGCCCGATCCGAAGCTTCTCATCGTGGCGCCCATGTCGGGCCATTATGCGACGCTGCTGCGCGGCACGGTGGAAGCGATGCTGCCCTATGCCGACGTGCATATCACCGACTGGGTCGATGCCCGCATGGTGCCGCTTGCCGACGGCCAATTCGATCTCGACGACTACATCGATTACGTCATCGACATGCTGCACACGCTGGGGCCGGACACGCATGTTATGGCGGTGTGCCAGCCTTCCGTGCCGGTACTGGCCGCCGTGGCGCTGATGGAAACGAAGGGCGACCCCTTCGTGCCCTCGACCATGACCTTGATGGGCGGCCCGATCGACACCCGCAGCAATCCGACCGCGGTCAATCTGCTGGCGCAGGAAAAGGGCATCGACTGGTTCCGCGACAATGTCGTTATGCATGCGCCCTGGCCGGTGCCGGGCTTCGGCCGCGAGGTCTATCCAGGCTTCCTGCAGCTGTCCGGCTTCATGAGCATGAACCTCGACCGCCACATCATCGCCCACAAGGACTTCTTCATGCATCTGGTGAAGCATGATGGCGACAATGCCGAGAAGCACCGCGATTTCTACGACGAGTATCTGGCTGTCATGGACCTGACGGCGGAGTTTTATCTGCAGACCGTCGACACCGTCTTCGTTCGCCAGGCCTTGCCCAAGGGCGAGATGACGCATCGCGGCACCAGGATCGATCCGTCGGCGATCCGCAACGTCGCGCTGTTCACGGTTGAAGGCGAGAACGACGACATATCGGGCCTTGGCCAGACCAAGGCGGCGCATGATCTGTGCCCCAATATCCCGGCTGATCGGCATGCCCATTACATGCAGCCGGCGGTTGGCCATTACGGCGTGTTCAACGGTTCGCGCTTCCGTTCCGAAATCGTGCCGCGCATCGTCGACTTCATCACCAGCTATGGCCGCCAGGAGCGTGTCGCGGTGAAACCGAAGCTGGTCCGCGCCGCCAAGAGGTAATGGGTCGCCCAAATTGCGGATTTTGGGACAATGGCACGTGTAAAACCAAGCTTAACGGCGACAAACCGTGAGATTGACCGGTAAAAGCCGGCTGGCTGGCCGATTCTGTTGCACAAGTGCCGCTGTCCAGCCCCTCGGGTAACCATGCCGACAATCCGACCGTCGTCGTAATTGACACGGACTGTAAATCCCCCTTAACCTTTCGTTAATAACAAAGGGTGAGCGGGGACAATGATTTCCTCATCGATGGCGCAACGGCTGCGCGTGTATGTGGCGGCCGGGCTGGCAGTGACGGCGGGCTGGGTGGCACCGGCTTTGGCGGGTGGAGCGATGGCGACCGGGGGTCTCACCTCGCAGCCGATCGGCCACTATGATTTCTGCAAGCTGCATCCGGGCGAGTGCTCGATCCGCCCGACCAATCTGGCGCCGGCTCCGATGAGCGACGGGCTGATGCGCAAGCTCCTCAATGTCACCGCCAGGGTCAATGCCGCCGTCAAGCCGATGAGCGACATGGACATCTACGGCAAGGACGAGGTCTGGGCCTATCCCGACAAGGGCGTCGGCGATTGCGAGGACTATGTGCTGGAAAAGCGGCGCCAGCTTTCACGCATGAGCATATCGCTTGCCGATCTGCTGATCACCGTCGTGCGCAAGCCCGACGGCGAGGGCCACGCCGTGCTGACGGTGCGCACCGACGAGGGCGACTATGTGCTCGACAATCTGACCGACAAGGTCAAACCATGGGACGCGACCGGTTACCGCTTCCTCAAGCGGCAGGCGATCGACAACACCGGCCGCTGGGTCTCGATCCGCGGTGGCCAGCAAGTTCTGGTCGGCGCGGTTCAGTAAATACGGCATTTGCCGGAAGTATCCATCGCTTCGTCATCCTAGGGCGTAGCAGGAGCGAAGCTCCGTCGCGGAGACCCTAGGATCCATGCCGGGATGCAGATGAAGAACGCCGAGGCGCAGGAATAGGCGCCAGCGATCGTCATGCCGGCATCACCGTATCTTTATCTTTGCACCGCCGCGACGCTCGCAGTTCGCGGCATGGATCCTCGGGTCTGCTCGTCCGCTTCGCTTCCGCTCCGCCCGTGGATGACGAAATCGAGGAGTCCCCCGACAATTTCAGCATCTCCGTGAACCATTTCGCTTCGGCCAGCGACACACAGCCGTGAACCGAAACCAACCATGGAGACTTCAGATGACTGCTTTTCTGCGAAACACCCTTCTTGCCGCTCTCGCGGTGTCGAGCATGGCCGGATCCGCCATGGCCGATCAGACCACCAGCTGTTCCAAAACCAACCTCAACGACCTCTGGGCCGGCCGCTGTTGCGGTGATGCCGGGGCGTCGGGCTGCCTGGGGGGTGGAAACAATGGCCATGGCGGCAATGGCGATCACGGCCGGGGCGGAAATGGCGGCACGGCCGGCAAGAAATGATCTCACCACTGTGCCCGCTGGCGGTCCGCCGGCGGGCAGTTTCCTGCTGAGGCAGGCGAACCTGCATCACGCTCGGATCGTTGGCTACGGCCGCTGGTTCAACGCCGCGCGGATCGATGCAGTGATGCGGCGAAGCTCGGCCTCGTCGAGTTTCTCGATGTTTTCGGCCAGCAGATTGGCAAGCTCGGTGGCAGCGGGGGAAAGACCCGACGTGTCGATTTTTACACGCGGGTGCGAGGCCTCGGCCAGCCGCGCCAGTTCCTCGGCATCGTCCCAGATGATGTTGAAATAGCCGATGATCTTCTGGATCAGCGTCCAGGTCGGGGCACCGCGCCTGCCATGTTCGAGCGCCGACAGATAAGCGGCGCTGACGCCGATCGCCGCCGCCATGTCCTTCTGGCGGACACCGCGTTCGCCTCGTAGCGTGCGCAGCTTCTCTCCGAACGGGGTCATGTCCCCGCCCTCATGATAGAACTCCTCACAGGCGCGCCCGCCGCAGGCGGATATAGAGCGCACCCGAACCGCCATGGTTGCGGGCGGCATGGTCGTGGCTGGAGACCAGCGGCCGGAAGGCGGGCGTCGACAGCCAGGCCGGCACGGCGCGACGCAACACCCCATCGCCGCCGGAGGACGAGCCCTTGCCGGTGATGACCAGGACATAGCGGACGCCGCCGGCATGCGCCCGGTGCAGGAACGAAAACAGCAGCGAATAAGCCTCGTCCTGGGTCATGCCGTGCAGGTCGACACGGCCCTCGATCGGCAGCCGGCCTTTCGATAATTTGTCCAGCGTCGGCTCGTCGAGGCGGTGCGTGACTTGCTGAGCCTTCGGCTTTGCGGTCCCTGCGGCGTTGGCAGCAGGCTGGGCCGGCTGCGGCTGATTTGGCCTAGCCTCGGCGGCAATGTCGGGGATGTCGACGGCGAATTTGCCCTTCAGCGGCTTGGCCGTGCGTGCCACCAGGTTCCACAGAACCCGGTCATCCTCGCTGAGCTTGTCCGGGCGCCGGGTCATCGGACCGCACCCGCAACGAGCGCGCGCGGCACCAGCGCATAAAAATCCGCGGCATTGCGGACCACGCCGGCGATCTCGCCCGCGGCATCGCCCGAACCGGCGAACAGGTCGCCCCGCGCCGGTCCGGTGATGGCCGAGCCGGTGTCCTGCGCGATCATCAGGCGGCGGAACGGTTTTGCGTCGAAAGCAGTCAGCGTCGGAGCGTCGATGTAAAAGGGCGTGCCGAATGTATGCAGCAGGCGGTCGACGGCGATCGAGCGGCCCGGCGTCAGCGGCACCTTGGCGGCGGCGATCGGGCCAAGGGTTGCGTCCTCGACATCGGCCTCGCGAAAGAAGATGTAGGAGCGGTTCTGACGCAGGATCTCGTCGACGCGGTCCGGATGCGCCTTGAACCAGGCGCGGATCGACTGCATCGTCACCTCCGCCAGCGGGATCTCGCCAATCTCGCTCAGGATCTTGCCGGGTCCGGTGAAGTGCTGGCCGGATTTGGCGGCATAGGTGACGCGGACAAGCCGGCCGTCGGTCATGGCGAGGCGTGCGGCACCTTGCACGTGAATGAAGAAGGCATCGACCTTGTCGGCCAGCCAGGCGATTTCCAGGCCCTTGCCGTCGAGCGCGCCGCGCTCGATCTCGCCACGGTCGGGATACTCGACCGGCCCGTTCGGCGTCTGGCGCGCGAATGCGAGATAGGGGTCCAGGCCGGGCGGCCGGTTTGCGTCATCGATATCGACGAGATCGGCCGGGCGCGACAGCAGCGGCACCGAAAATCGGTCCGTGCGCACCGGTGACGCCTCGACCTGCGGTTCATAGAAACCGGTGACGAGCCTGGCGCCGGCATTTTCGGCAGGGATAAGCGCCGGGGAAAAATGGCGCTCGAAGAAGGCGCGGGCTTCCCCGCGGCTCAAAACCGGCGACCGATTCGCCGGCGAAACGGTCCGCGCCTCCGCGTAGGCATCGGCAAAAGCGTGGAAGTCGACGCCGAGCGCACCGCTGCGATAGGGTTTGGCCAGGACATGGAAGGCCGAGCGACGAAAGGCGGCGAAGGCCGCCAGATGGTCGTCATCGTCCCAGCCGGGCAGGTCGCCAAAGGCTTTCTCGACAAAAAGAGGCGATAGCGACACCGGAGCCTCGCCGCGTGTTTCCGAACTAGTCTTCTTCCTCGGTGGCGACGAGCTTCCAGTTCGGATCGCGCGAGCGCGTGTCGCGGGCGAAGGTCCAGACATCCTTGACCTCGGCGACGGTTTCCGGGTCGCCGTCGATGACCGCGCCTGCCTTGTCGCGGGTCGCCGAAATCAACTCGCTGATGATGCGCAGCGTGACATGCGCCTCGCCGCCCTTCATCTCGGCCGAGACGATGTCGGCCTTGTCGATGCCGACGAAGGAGGACTGGATCTTTTCCGCCTTGGCCTCGCGCTCGCCGATGGCGGCGACAAAACCGTCATAGACCTCGCGCGACAACAGGTTCTTCAGTGTTTTGCGATCGCCGTCGGCATAGGCCATGACGATCATCTCGTAAGCCATCTTGGCGCCGTCGACGAAACCCTTCGGCTCGAAGGACGGATCATTGTCCTTGATGCTGCGCAAGCCCTTGTTGAGGTCGGTATCGGGCTTGGCGAAAGCGTCGATCGCGGCATAGGTGTCGGGAGCCGGCTCGCCTGGCGGGCGCTTGCGCGGCAGCGAGACGACGTTTTCGGATTTCTGGGCGGCATCCTTGTCGCCGGTGCGAGCCGCCGAATAGGGATCGAAGGGCGGCCGTTCGCTGCCGGTGCGGCGGCCCAGCACATTGCGCAGCTGGAAAAAGATGACCACCGCCGCAATCAGGAAGAAAATCGTGCCGAAGTCGAAGAATCCCATATCTTCCGCCAATCAATCCTGCCCTTTGGCCGGACCGTCAGGCCCAATGGCCACGGTCGCATAGCGTTCAACATTCAAAGCATATAGAACGCAAGGCGCAATCATTCAAATCAAAGGCAGGCATACCTATCTAACAGCCTCAGTGCCAGCGGCGATTGCTCGCTGGCGGCCAAAACAATCAAAACGATCATAACAATCGAAAAAGGTTGGCAAGACTTGCGCATTTCGCTGCTTCCCTTCTTTCTCCTCGCGCTTCCGCTGCTGGAAATCGCCGGTTTCGTCATCGTCGGCCGCGAGGTCGGCGCGCTGGCGACGGTCGGCCTCGTGCTGGCCTCGAGCATCGCCGGCGTGCTTTTGCTCCGATACCAGGGCTTTGGTGTGATGGCCCGCATCCGCACCGAGATGGCCGCCGGCCAGAACCCCAGCCGCCACCTTGCGCACGGCGCCATGATCGTGGTTGCGGCGATCCTCCTCATCATCCCCGGCTTCATATCAGACATCATTGGCCTGCTGCTGTTCCTGCCGCCATTGCGCGATTTTGCCTGGAGCCGGTTCAAGGGCCGCATTGTCGTCGCCACCGATTTCTCGACCGGCGGTTTTCGTGGCCGGCGCGACAGGGTCATCGACCTCGAAGACGGCGACTATTCGCGCGAAGACGATCTGAAGCGCGGACCGGATCAGAACTCGCCGTGGCGCCGCCTGAAGGACGATTAGGGCGCCGTCCCATCTCCATCCCGCAGCCCGGAAGCAAGGCGGCAAACCTTGTCTTGTCATCCCCGCCATGGTAGCGAACGCCCGATTTCAATTCGGTCAGCGACGCTGCCCAGGCAAGAGGACAAGGCTTATGGCCAGCAAAGATGACGCGCCGGTCGGCGCAGCCAACGGAAACGGCAATGCGGCGCAGCCGTCGCTCAACGTTCTGGCGCAATATGTGAAGGACCTGTCCTTCGAAAGCCCCGGCGCGCCCAATTCGCTGCGCGGCCGCGACAAGGCGCCGGGCATCGCCATCAACGTCAACGTCAACGCCAACCCGCTCTCCGACAAGCAGTTCGACGTCAATCTGACGCTGAACGCCAAGGCGTCCTTCGACCAGGAAGTGCTGTTCAATGTCGAGTTGGTCTATGGCGGCGTGTTCGCCATCGCAGGTTTTCCGCAGGAGCACATGCTGCCGATCCTGTTCATCGAATGCCCGCGCCTTTTGTTCCCGTTCGCCCGCCAGATCATCGCCGAGGCAACCCGCAATGGCGGCTTCCCGCCGCTGATGCTCGACCCCATCGACTTCGCACAGATGTTCCAGCAGAAGCTGGCCGAGGACGAGGCGTCCAAGATCAAGGTGAGCTGAGCTCGGCTGCCATCGCTGTTGTTTTCTGAGAACCCGGCCTCGCGCCGGGTTTTCTGTTTGAGGTGCTGGAGAGATAGCTGAGGCGCCGGCGCCCTTCGAATGGCCTAGCCCTCCCGTCTTCGTCATCCTAGGGCGAAGCAAGGAGCGAAGCGACGCAGCGCAGACCCTAGGATCCATGCCGTGACGTGTGCCTTAGAATGCAACGGATCAGAATGGCGCTTGCCCCCGCGCCTATGCTCGCTACGCTAAAACGATGACCGGCTATGTCTACATGACTGCGAGCCAGAAGGCCGGCACCATCTATATCGGTGTCACCAACGATCTCGGTCGCCGCATGCCGGAGCACAAATCCGGTGAGGGCTCGCGCTTCACCAGCCGCTACGGTGTTCAGCGGCTGGTCTGGTACGAAGAATTTTTCGATATCACCGATGCCATCCAGCGCGAGAAGTCGCTGAAACGCTAGCCGCGCCAATGGAAGATCGAATTGATCGAAAAGACCAATCCGGAATGGTTCGAGCTGTTTCGCGGGACGGGGTGGTAGGCGTTCGGTTTCTTGCACCGCCGGAGCACTGCACCACTGTCACGGCACGGATCCTAGGGTCTCCGCAACGTCGCTTCGCTCCTGCTCCGCCCTAGGATGACGAAGACGCGAGGGTTTCGGTCAGTAGTTGCTCAGCCAACCGCAACCTTCAGCCACAGCGCCTTTTCGCCAAGCGTCCCGACCATGCCGGCGTGCAGGGCGCGTTCGGCTTCGGTGACACGCGGCGGCAGGGGTGCCGGGCGCTGGCTGATGATGATTTCGATCTGGCGGACATTCTCGCCTTGCGCCGGCGCGGTGGCGCTGTCGAGGATGAGGGCCGCCTGCTTGCCGCCGATCAGCTCGATATAGACCTCGGCCAGCAATTCGGAATCGAGCAGGGCGCCGTGCTTGGTGCGCTTGGTGTTGTCGATGCCGTAGCGCCGGCAGAGCGCATCGAGCGAATTGGGGCCCATCGGGTGCTTGCGGCGCGCCAGCGCCAGCGTGTCGACGACGAGGCCGTTATCGATGACCGGGTGACCCAGCCGGCCGAATTCGACGTTGAGGAAGCCGACATCGAAAGTGGCGTTGTGGGCGACCAGCTTGGCGCCGTCGGTGAAGTCCAGCCACTCCTGCACAATTTCGGCGAAGATCGGCTTGCCCGCGAGATCCGCCGCGCTGATGCCGTGCACGGCCTGTGCCTCGGCGTGGATCGCGCGGCCTTGCGGGTTGATGTAGTGGTGGAAGGTCCTGCCGGTCGGAAAGCGGTTGACCAGCTCGACGCCGCCAAGCTCGATGACGCGGTCGTCGCGCGAATCGAGGCCGGTGGTTTCCGTGTCGAAGATGATCTCACGCATCGAATCAGTCGCTCCGCTCCAAGGGAGCAGATTCATACAACGGAACAAAATGGCAATGAGAAACGGCGTTGCCTAGGACAATCGCCACAGGTTTGCGCTGCCCCTCATCGCCCTGCCGGGCACTTCTCCCCGTATAGTGACGGGGAGAAGGGGCTGGCCGCAACCTCGGCTCCCTTTCCGAAACCTTGGAGATTGGCGAAATCCTTTGCAACAGCGTCCTTCTCCCCGTCACTATACGGGGAGAAGATGCCGGCAGGCAGATGAGGGGCGGCGCCGACATCAGCCAGTGTCAGCGGCCTGGTTTGCCGACTCCTATCAGCTGCCTGATGATCGCATTGACCGCCGCGCGCGCGGCGTCCAGCCCCTGGCCGGTGTCGACGATGAAATCGGCCTGACGCCGCTTTTCCGCATCCGGCACCTGCTTGGCCAGGATCGACGCCAGCTTTTCCTCCGTCATGCCAGGCCGCGCCAGCACGCGGGCGCGCTGGGTCTCGGCCGGCGCAGTGACGACAACGACTTTGTCGACGCGGTTGCGGCCGCCGGTTTCGAACAGCAGGGGGATATCGAGGACGGCGATCGGCGCGCCTGATCCACGATGCCTGGCCAGAAAGGCATCGGCGTCGGCGCGCACCAGCGGATGGATGATCGCCTCGAGCCGCTTCAGCGCGGCGGCGTCACCGAGCACACGCGCGCCAAGCTTTGCCCGGTCGACCACCCCGGCAGATGTGGTGCCGGGAAAGGCGGCCTCGACCAACGGGGCTGCCTTGCCGGCATAGAGGCGATGCACCGTCTCGTCGGAATCATGGACCGGCACGCCGGCGTCAGCGAACATCCTGGCCGTAGTCGACTTGCCCATGCCGATGGAGCCGGTGAGGCCGAGCACGATCATGGCTTCGGCACCAGATCGGCGACGATTAGCGCCCGGAGTTCGGCCGTCACCCGCGGCCTGACGCCGAACCAGCGCTCGAAGCCGGGCACGGCCTGATGCAGCAGCATGCCAAGGCCGTCGACCGCCTTCAGATTTCGCCCACGGGCGGCCGCGAGCAGCGGCGTCTCCAGCGGCACATAGACGATGTCAGTGACGATGGCATGGTCGGGCAGCCGGGCGGGATCGGCCGACAGGCCTTCAT
The DNA here is from genome assembly GCF_040322895.1 of Mesorhizobium sp. M0088. Lineage (NCBI taxonomy): Bacteria > Pseudomonadati > Pseudomonadota > Alphaproteobacteria > Hyphomicrobiales > Phyllobacteriaceae > Mesorhizobium > Mesorhizobium sp. M0088. The sequence continues at coordinate 6,217 of NZ_JAMYUI010000014.1, read as the reverse complement.
TGCCATGCATGCCGAGCGCGGTGGTGTTGACCAGCAGGCCGGCATCGCCGAGCAGTTCATCGGTCGCCGCCATGCCATGCGCCGACACGCCGGCGCCGAAACGATCGCGCAACTCTATAGCCCGGGCCACAGTGCGGTTGACGATGCGGATGTCGGCAACGCCGCGCTCCTTCAGCGCATGGATGACGGCGCGCGACGCGCCGCCGGCGCCGAGCACCACCGCCGGACCCTTGCTTGCCCAGCCCGGTGCATGATCGTCGAGGTTGGCGGCAAAGCCGTGACCGTCGGTGTTGCCGGCCCACAGGACGCCGTCCTCGAACCACAGCGTGTTGACGGCGCCGATTTCTTGCGCCGCCTCGTCGCGGCGTTCGGCCAATGCGAAGGCCGCTTCCTTGTGCGGGATGGTGATGTTGCCGCCGCGGTAATTGTTTGCCTGCAACGTGTTCACGAACTCGGCAAAATCCTGCGGCGCGACATCGATGGCCTGGTAGCTTCCGTCGATGCCATGTTTGGCCAGCCAGTGGCCATGGATCTTCGGCGAGCGCGAATGCTTGACCGGATGGCCCGACACGAAGGCCTTCTTTGACGCCTCAGCCATCGATCGCTCCCAGCGTGCGCAGTTCGGCGAGCAGCGGCAGAAGCGGCAAGCCGACAATGGTGAAATGATCGCCTTCGATTTTCTCGAACAATTGAATGCCTTCGCCTTCGATCTGATAAGCGCCGACGCTCCCCAGCGCCTTGGCGCCGACGCGGGCGAGGTGGCGGCCGATGAAGGCCGGTTCGAGCTTGCGCATGGTCATCGAGGCGATGCCGACATGCCGCCACAAGACCTCGCCGTCGCGGACCAGCACCGCGGCGCTGTTGAGCTGATGGGTCCTGCCCGACAGCGTCAACAGATGACGGCGTGCGCCTTCCCTATCGGCCGGCTTGTGGAACACCTCGTCGCCAAGGGACAGCGTCTGGTCGCAGCCCAGCACCAGGGCGCCCGGCCTGCGCTCGCTGACTTCGCTTGCCTTGGCCTCGGCCAGCACCAGGGCAACATCCTCGGGCGAGACGCCGCTATCCTGCAAAGGCCCCTCGAGCGCGCGCTCGTCGACATCGGCCGGCACCGCCTCGACGTCGACGCCGGCATTGACCAGCATCGCCTTTCGGAACGGACTGCCGGAAGCGAGGATGAGTTTTTCGGTCATTTTGCACTCGGGCGCAGACACAGGCGCGGTTGGAGTTTGATCAGCTCTAGTCCTGTAAGGTTGGCGCTGCCCCTCATTGTCCTGCCGGACATTTCTCCCCGTATAGAGACGGGGAGAAAGGGGCAGCTTCAGCGCTGGCGCTGTTTTCAGCCACAATCGCGATTGGCGAAACCGTCAATGACAGCGCCCTCTCCCCGTCACTATACGGGGAGAGGATGCCGGCAGGCAGGTGAGGGGCGGCGCCGAATTTCCGCCAGGGAAGACTCGGAAAACGCACTCCTCGCTCATCTATCTATTCTTCCCCCGCAGGGCAACGATGGCCGCCGCCGTTTCCTCGATCGAGCGGCGGCTGACGTCGATCATCGGCCAGCCGTGGCGCGTGCAGATCTTGCGGGCGTAGGCGAGCTCTTCGCTGATCGCGGCACGGTCGACATAATCCGATGCCTCATACGAGCCGCTGTTGCCGAGGATGCGGTTTTGCCGGACATGCGAGATGCGCTCGGCGGTGGCGATCAGCCCGACGATGAGCGGCTTGCTGGCGGCAACCAGGCTTTCCGGCACCGGCACGCCGAGCACGATCGGGATGTTGGCGGTCTTGATGCCGCGGTTGGCGAGATAGATGCTGGTCGGCGTCTTCGACGTGCGAGAAATGCCGATCAGCACCACATCGGCATCGTCCATGTTGAGCGGCAATTGGCCGTCATCATGGTCCATGGTGAAATTGAGCGCGTCGATGCGGCGGAAATACTCGGCGTCGAGGACATGCTGGGCGCCGACGCGGCGGCCGGCCGGGGTGCCGAGATAGGACTGGAACACGGTCAGCACCGGCTCCAGCACCGATACACAGGGCAGGCCCATGGCCGCGCAGCGCTCGTCGATGCCGCGCGCCAGCTTCTGGTCGACGACCGTATAGAGGATGATGCCCGGTTCCTCCTCGATGTCCTCGAACACCTTCGCCACCTGCTTTTCGGTGCGGATAAGCGGATAGATATGCTCGATGGCGCGCGCGTCCTTGTACTGCGCCGAAGCCGCCCGGCCGGCGGCGAGCAGCGTTTCGCCGGTCGCGTCGGAAATCAGGTGCAGGTGGAAGAAGCTCTGGGGTTTGTTCACAGGGGGTCACCTGGGGCTGTGGGCTTCTGTGGATAAAGCGGGATGAAAAGACTGGCCTGTCGGAGGCGACTGTATCAGATGGCAGTTTGTCCACAATTCGATGCGCTGTCAGCTTCGTCGGGCGACTGGGGACAAGTTTGGGGACGGCTTTTTCGACTACGGGCCCGTCCACAGGACCTGCTTTTCACCACTGTGCCTAACACTTTGACTCGATTGACCGATTCCGAGCTATCCCCAGAACCTTACATCTGGGAAAAAGAAGCACGCGACAATATGTTGGCTGGCGTTTTCCGGGGCAAAGCGGGACAGGTGACAACCACCAGAACCAACAGACTCTTAGAATCAGAAGAATCTTAGATATAAGAATCTTTGATTATAGAAGAGGCTGGGAGAAGCGAGCGCCCGATGCCCCAGAACCGGATCATGCTGGATGTCCTGAAGGGCAAGGCTCATTTTCCGCCTCCGCTCTGGATGATGCGTCAGGCCGGACGCTACCTGCCGGAGTATCGGGAGACACGCAAACGCGCGGGCTCGTTCCTGGACCTCTGCTATGATCCCGACCTTGCGGTCGAAGTGACCTTGCAGCCGATCGAGCGTTTTGGTTTCGATGCCTCGATCCTGTTTTCCGATATCCTTGTCGTTCCGCATGCGCTTGGCCGTGACGTCCGCTTCGAAGAGGGCAGAGGGCCGCTGCTGACGCCGATCACCGCGCCGGAGATTTTGGCTCTGGAAGGCAAGGTGTTTCACGTGAATCTCGAACCGGTCTACGAGACGGTTCGCCGGTTGCGGGCCAAACTGCCCGAAGAGACAACCCTGATCGGCTTCTGCGGCGCGCCGTGGACGGTGGCGACCTACATGATCGCCGGTCATGGCACGCCCGACCAGGCGCCGGCGCGGCTTTTTGCCTATCGCGAACCGGTGGCCTTTCAACGATTGCTGAAGGTGCTTGCCGAACATTCGGCCGCCTATCTCATCCGCCAGATCGAGGCGGGTGCGGATGTGGTGCAGATATTCGATTCCTGGTCCGGCGTGCTGGACGATGAGAGTTTCGACCTGTTCTGCGTTCAGCCGATGGCCGAGATCGTTGGCCGGGTGCGGGCGGTTCATCCCGATGTTCCGATCATCGGTTTTCCCAAGGGTGCCGGTTCGCGCTACCGGACATATCGACAGAAGACCGGCGTGACGGCGCTAGGGATCGACTGGACGGTACCCCTGATAGCGGCGAAGGAATTGCAGCGCTCGGGTGCGGTTCAGGGCAATCTCGATCCCTTGCGGCTCGTGGCTGGCGGCAAGGCGCTATCCGACGGCGTCGAGGCGATCCTGGGAGCGCTGGGAGACGGGCCGCTGATCTTCAATCTCGGTCACGGCATCACGCCGGAAACGCCGATCGCCCATGTCGAGGCGATGGTGAAACAGGTGCGGAGCGCGACACGCTGATGGCTGAGATGAAAAACACGAACAGCACCGGTCAGGCGATGATGCGGATGATGTCAGGTATCGCGGTGCTGGTCGTTCTCACCGCGCTTTTGTATTTCGCGGCACCCGACAGCTTCTATCTCTGGGCAAAGGCGATCCATATCCTCGCCGTCATCTCATGGATGGCGGGCATGCTCTATCTGCCGCGGCTGCTGGTCTATCATGCCGATGCCGAGAAGGGCTCGGTGCAATCGGAGACCTTCAAGGTGATGGAGCGGCGCCTGCTGCGCGGCATCATCAACCCGGCGATGATCGTCACCTGGGTGTTCGGCCTGTGGCTCGCCTGGAAGGGTTTTGGTTTCCAGGGCGGCTGGCTGCATGCCAAGATCGGTGCGGTGCTTTTGCTGTCCGCCATGCATGGCTATCTCGCGGGCGCGGTGCGCAAATTCGCCGAGGACCGCAATGAAAAACCGGCCAGGCACTGGCGGATGGTCAACGAGATCCCCACATTGTTGATGATCGCAATCGTCATCCTGGTGGTGGTCAAGCCGTTCTGATGGTTCGACTGATGCCTTCAAGCGTTGGCGCTGCCCCTCACCTGCCTGCCGGCATCCTCTCCCCGTATAGAGACGGGGAGAGGGGCGCTGTCATCGATGGTTTCGCCAATCATCAGCGTGGCCGGAAAGGGCGCCCGCGCTGAACCTGCCCCTTTCTCCCCGTCTCTATACGGGGAGAAATGTCCGGCAGGACAATGAGGGGCGGCGCCGACATCTCCGATTGACCGCTTCCCAGTCGACTGTGACTTGTAATTGCCGCTGTTAAAACGCAGCTTGCTCTTTCACCCGACCGACGATAAAAGACGGGTCTTCCTTCCCGTCATGCGCCGCCCCTCATTGTTTTCGGCCGCGCCCGGCATTTGTCGCATCCCGCCGATATTTTCCCAAAGCCTACCCAGACTCCATCTATTCAAGGTCCGTCTATGCAAGAAATGAAACTCGCCGAGTTCAAGAACAAGAAACCGCCAGAGCTGATCGCTTATGCCGAATCGCTCGAGGTCGAAAACGCCAGCGTCATGCGCAAGCAGGAGCTGATGTTTGCGATCCTGAAGAAGCTGGCCGCCCAGGAGATCGAGATCATCGGTGATGGCGTGGTCGAGGTGCTGCAGGACGGTTTCGGCTTCCTGCGCTCCGCCAATGCCAATTATCTGCCAGGTCCCGACGACATCTATATTTCGCCGTCGCAGATCCGGCGCTTTTCGCTGAAGACCGGCGATACGGTCGAAGGGCCGATCCGCAGCCCGAAAGAGGGCGAGCGCTATTTCGCGCTGCTGAAGGTCAACACCATCAATTTCGACGATCCCGAAAAGATCCGCCACAAGATCCACTTCGACAATCTGACGCCGCTCTATCCGACCAAGCGGCTGAAGATGGAGATCGAGAATGCGACCACCAAGGACATCTCGCCGCGTGTGATCGACCTGGTCGCGCCGATCGGCAAGGGGCAGCGCGCTCTGATCAACGCGCAGCCGCGTACCGGCAAGACGGTTCTCATGCAGAACATCGCCCACTCGATCACCGCCAACCATCCGGAATGCTATCTGATCGTGCTGCTGATCGACGAGCGGCCGGAAGAAGTGACCGACATGCAGCGCTCGGTGAAGGGCGAGGTGATCTCCTCGACCTTCGACGAGCCGGCGGTGCGCCACGTGCAGGTCGCCGAAATGGTCATCGAGAAGGCCAAGCGCCTGGTCGAGCATGGCCGCGACGTCGTCATCCTGCTCGATTCGATCACTCGTCTCGGCCGCGCCTACAACACCGTCGTGCCGTCATCCGGCAAGGTGCTGACCGGCGGTGTCGACGCCAACGCGCTGCAGCGGCCGAAGCGCTTCTTCGGCGCTGCCCGCAACATCGAGGAAGGCGGCTCGCTGACCATCATCGCCACCGCGCTGATCGATACCGGCAGCCGCATGGACGAAGTCATCTTCGAAGAGTTCAAGGGCACCGGCAACTGCGAAATCCAGCTCGACCGCAAGGTGGCCGACAAGCGCATCTATCCGGCCATGGACATCTTGAAGTCCGGCACCCGCAAGGAAGACCTGCTGGTTTCCAAGCAGGATCTACAGAAGATCTTCGTGCTGCGCCGCATCCTGGCGCCGATGGGAACCACCGACGCAATCGAGTTCCTGATCGACAAGCTGAAGCAGACCAAGACCAATGCGGATTTCTTCGATTCGATGAACACGTAAGAGGACTGGCGAGGGGCCAACGGGCAACTGCTTGCGCTGCCCCTCATCCGCCTGCCGGCACCTTCTCCCCGTATAGTGACGGGGAGAAGGGAGATGGCCGCATCCTCGGCGCTCGTTCTGCTGCGTTGAAAATTGGCGAAACCGTCCATGACGGCGTCTTTCTCCCCGTCCCTATACGGGGAGAAATGCCCGGCAGGGCAATGAGCGACTATCTGTGGTGTCAAGTTGCATTGGCGAACTCCATGCGCGCATCGCG
>NZ_JAMYUI010000013.1:0-206877 GCF_040322895.1 Mesorhizobium sp. M0088 | reverse complement strand
TGGTGTTCGTGGGCTGCGTCTTTTGTGAATATGAGCCTGGAGCCTTGGTCGGGGGGGCGGCGCGGAGGTTGGCTCAATCGCTCTAATCCCACGAAATCTCTCTCGTGTAGATACAAGGTGGCGCTGCGAAGCCGAGACGGAGTGGGGGAAGCCGGTTCTTAAGGGCAAAGCCGCTGATAAGTGAGCGCGACCATGCTGGTCCGATATCGGGGAGTGGTCGGAAGCGCAGACAATTGCTCCAGACGGCCAGCCTCCCGAATTCTCGAACGATCTCAGGGTTCGAGTTCGACATCCCAGTACAGATAATCCATCCAGCTCTCATGCAGATGGTTGGGCGGGAACAGGCGGCCATTGTTGTGCAGATCGTGCACCGTCGGCTGGAAAGGCTTCTGCAGCGGCCACATCTTGGCATGCGCCGGCATCATGCCGCCCTTCCTCAGATTGCAGGGCGAGCAGGCGGCAACGACATTCTCCCATGTCGTCGCACCGCCGCGATGGCGGGGGATGACGTGATCGAAGGTCAGGTCCTCCGGCGTGCCGCAATACTGGCACTGGAAGCGATCGCGCAGGAAGACGTTGAAGCGGGTGAAGGCCGGGTGCCTGGAGGGCTTCACATAGGCCTTCAGGCTGACCACGCTCGGCAGCTTCATCGAGAAGGTCGGCGAGGAGACGGCGTGCTCGTATTCGGCGACGATGTTCACCCGGTCGAGGAACACCGCCTTGATGGCATCCTGCCACGACCAGAGCGACAAGGGGTAATAGCTGAGCGGACGGTAATCCGCATTCAGCACCAGTGCTGGAAGCCCATCCGGAGATACGGCAACCGTCACGTGTTCACCTCCTTGGTTCTAGACCCGAACGGCGCGGATACTGTAAGCCCGACATGACAGGGATGTGAAGCGGATTGTCGCGTCGCTGAAGCGCCAAAAATGCATGATTTTTATGATTTTTCGCGGATTCAAGCCGGCGGCGCGGCGTCCCGCCCCCTGGTTTCACGATAATAGGACCAGAAAAGCCGCGATGCGACACCTCGCCACGGGCTCCATGATTCGGCCAATGCGATCAGGGTTTTCTCCGGCGGACGCGGCTCGATGCCAAGCGCGTGGCCGACCGCGCTCTGCAGCGCGACGTCGCGCGCGGGGAAGATGTCGGGATGCCCGGCGGCGAATAAGAGATACACTTCCGCCGTCCACGGGCCGATGCCGGACACCGCCGTCATCGTCGTGATCGCCTCCTGGGCATCGAGCGAACAGAGGTGATGCAGGTCGAGGCCGTCGACCACGGCCTGGGCAACAGCGATCAGGCCGCGCTGTTTGGGCCGCGACAGGCCGGCTTCGCGAAACATGTCCTCGCCGGCGGCCAGGATCGACTGCGGCGTCAGCGGATCGACGAGTTTGGTCAGCCGGCCGAAGATCGCATCGGCACTGGCGCGGGAAACTTGCTGCGAGACGACGATCGACGCCAGGCTTCGAAAGCCCGGCTCGGACAGCCGCAGCGGCACCTCGCCGGCCATGCCGCGCACCTTTTCCAGGCGCGGGTCGATCACGCAAAGCGCATCGAGCCCCCGGGCAATGTCGTCTGATGTCACGATACGGCGCATGCTTTCTTGTTCCTCGACCGTCGACAGGGTAGCAATTGGCGAAGCGCCGCAAAACATGATTGCCGCCTGAGAGATGACACTCCTGACATTCCGCTTCGCGCCCAGCCCCAACGGCGACCTGCATCTCGGCCACGCCTATTCGGCGCTGCTCAACCAGAAGCTGGCGGCACGGGCGGGCGGACGCCTGCTGCTGCGCATCGAGGATATCGACACGACGCGCTGCACGCCGCAATTCGAGGCCGGCGTGCTTGCCGACCTGAAATGGCTGGGGCTTGGCTGGGAAGAGCCGGTGCGCCGCCAGTCCGAGCATTTCGCCGAATACCAAGCGATGCTCGAGCGGTTGATCGCGGAGGAACTCGTCTACCCCGCCTTCATGAGCCGTGGCGAGATCCGCGCCTTCATCACCGACAGCGAAAAGCGTGGGCGCGACTGGCCGCGCGATCCCGATGGCGTGCCGCTCTACCCCGCCGTGGACAAGGCGCTGCCGCTGAAGGAACGCCAGCGGCGGATAACCGAGAATGCGCCCTTCGCCTGGCGGCTGGATGTCGAGGCCGCCATGGCGCGTGTCGGCAAGGACCTGTCTTGGACAGAGTATTCCGACGAGACGCTTTCCACGACGCGCTCCGTCGAAGCCCGCCCGCAGGACTGGGGCGACGTGATCTTGGCGCGCCGTGACATCCCGACCAGTTACCACCTCGCCGTCGTCATGGACGATGCGCTGCAAGGCGTCAGCCACGTCGTACGCGGCCAGGATCTGTTTTCCGCCACCGGCGTGCAGCGCCTGCTGCAGCGACTCCTGGGGCTGCCGCAACCGGCCTATTTCCATCATCGCCTCATCCTCGGGCCCGACGGACGAAAGCTGTCGAAGAGCCTGGGCGATACCGGCCTCGCCGCGCTGGGTCACGCCGGCGCATCACCTGATGACATCAGACGGACGGTCGGGCTTTGACCAGGCGAGATCACCTGCCAAATGCGCCGGCCGTTGAATTTCAGTGATGTATGGATCAATGGTTTCGCTTTGCGCGTCGGGTTGAAGCGCATTAGAGCAGCGCCACGGTCAACTCTCCCCAGTACGGCGGCCTCCGGAACATGCACAGCATCAAGCGGTTCATCCCCGCCACCTTCGTCGTCTTGTGGGCCACCGGCTTCATCGGTGCGCGCTACGCCATGCCGTGGGCGGAACCGTTCACCTTCCTCGCCGCGCGTTTCGTCCTCGCTGCTATCCTGCTGGCCGTCCTGATGCTTGTGCTTGGCTCGAAAAGAGCCACCCGCCAGGAGGCGCTGCATGCCACCGGCGCCGGCATCCTGATGCATGGCGTCTATCTCGGCGCCGTCTTCTGGGCCATCCACAGGGGCATGCCGGCCGGCTTTTCAGCCCTCATCGTCGGCCTGCAGCCACTGATCACGGCGGTGCTTGCCGGTAAGTTTCTCGGCGAGGCGATCCTGCCGCGCCACTGGCTTGGCCTTGGCATCGGCCTCATCGGTATCGTCATCGTGCTGTGGCCGAAGCTCGGCGCGCTGGGCGGCGGCGTGACCGCGGCGACATTGACCGCCTCGCTGGTCTCGGTACTTGGCATGAGCGCCGGCACCATCTGGCAGAAGCGCTTCGCCTCCGGCGGCGACCTCGTCGCGGCGACCATGTGGCAATATGTCGGCGGTGGTTCGCTGATGCTCCTCGCCTCGCTCGCTTTCGAAACCCACACCGTCGTCATCAATGGCGAGCTGATCTTCGCCATGGCCTGGCTGGTGCTGGTGCTGTCGCTCGGCGCCATTTTCCTGCTGATGGTCATGATCCGCGACGGGGAGATGTCGAAAGTGGCCTCGCTGTTCTACCTGGTACCGGCGGTGACGGCGGTCATCGCATGGGCCCTGTTCGACGAGCAGCTCAACGCCCTGCAGATCGTCGGCATGGCGATCACGACCTTCGGCGTTGGCTTGGCAACAGCGCGGCAGACGAAGGGAAGAACTGTGGAATTGAGGAATTGAGGAATTGAGGAATTGAGGAATTGAGGAATTGAGGAATTGAGGAATTGAGAAAGAAGCACAGACAGCGCCGGATATGGCCCGCTTTTTCTCCAATTCTTCAGTTCTTCAATTCCTCAATTCGACCTGTCATCCCACCCGCGCACGTGCCTCCAGATAGCGGCTGATCGCGGCATTGAGCTCGCCGCCAAGGATGAAGATCGCCGAGACCATGTAGAGGAAGACCACGGCGATCATGATCGAGGCCAGGCCGGCATAGGTCGTCACATAGGACGAGAAGTGGTCGAGATAGGTGGCGAAGATGGTCGAACCGATAAGCCATGCCGCCAGCGTGAAGACGATGCCCGGCACCAGCGAGACGAAGCGGCGCTTGCCCGCCGGCAGCCAGAAATGCACGGCAAACAATCCGCCGACAATGACCGCCGAAGCGATGACGTAACGCCACAGCGTGATGGTGCCCATATAGGGCTTGATCCAGTCGATATGGGCTTCGGCGATCCGCGCCAGCAGCGGCGCGAACACCAGGAGCACGCTGATCGCCAGGAAACCGGCCGTGGCGATGAGAACGAAGATGATGCTCTGCACCCGGCGGTAGATGATGCCGCGCGTTTCCGAAACGCGATAGGCGCGGTTGAGCGACGTGCGCAGCGCCTCGATGCCGTTCGACGCAAAATAGGCAGCAAGCACCACACCATAGGTCAAAAGGTCGGTGCGCCGGACGGTCAGCACATTGAGCACTTCGCGCGCGATCGGCTTGGCGATCTGTTCGGGCCAGGTGTCGAAGACCAGATGCACGGCGGTGTCGGAGAACGCCTGCGCGCCCAGGAAGCTCGCCAGCGTCGTCGCGAAGATCAGGAACGGGAACAGTGCCATCAGCGATGTGATCGCCAGATGGCTGGCCATCGCCCAGCCGTCATCGGTGTTGAAATGGCCGAGCGCGTCGTAGAGGACCCGCTTGAGGGCTACGATCTTCCGCAACAAGAACCGCGCCCTCCAATTGTCTCCACGCCGGGAATATGGGAAGGGATTGCGGCAAATGGCAACCCTTGGCGAAACCACGAACAGTCCGGCGCAGAAGTTGCGCTCGATTATCATCACCGGTGCGTCTTCGGGAATAGGCGCGTACTGCGCCCGCGCGTTGAAGGCGGAAGGCTGGCGGGTGTTCGCAACGGCGCGCAGGCCGCAGGATATCGCCGCGCTCGAAGCCGATGGCATCGAGGCCTTCTATCTCGATTATTGCGAACCGGACTCCATCGCCGCGCTGGTGACGGCGGTGCTCGACCGCACCGGCGGCCGGCTCGACGCCCTTTTCAACAACGGCGCCTATGCCCAGCCTGGCGCCGTCGAGGATCTGCCCGTCGCGGCGCTCAAGCAGCAGTTCGAGGCGAATTTCTTCGGCTGGCATGATTTGACCCGCCGACTGGTGCCGGTGATGCGCCGCCAGGGTGACGGTCGCATCGTCCACTGTTCGTCGATCCTTGGCCTCGTGCCGGTGCGCTTTCGCGGCGCCTATTCAGCGTCGAAGCACGCACTCGAGGCCTTGATGCTCTGCCAGCGCCAGGAACTGGCCGGCAGCGGCGTCCACGTTTCGCTGATCGAACCGGGGCCGGTGAAGTCGAAGATCGCCAGCAATGGCCTCATTTGGTTTCTCGGCAACATCGACCACGAGAATTCCGTGCACCGCGTGGACTATGCGGCGCAACTCGAGCGGCTGCGGGCCGGCGGCAGCCAATCGGCCTTGAAGCCAGGGCCGGAAGTCGTTCATGTGGCGCTGCGCCATGCACTTCTGTCGCGGCGCCCGCGACCGCACTATGTGGTAACATTGCCGGCCAGGATCGGTGCGGTGCTCAAACGCATCCTGCCGGCATCGATGCTTTACCGCCTGATGGCCAAACGCGCCTGAACGCCAAAACAACTGGAACGAAACAATGGCAACCGTCTTCAACATTCTCGCCATTCTGGTCATGGTCGCCGTTGCGGTCGTGCTTGTTCGTGGCCTCATCAATATGATGCGCGGCGGCTCCGGCGTCACATCGAACAAGCTGATGCAGGCGCGCGTCATGCTGCAGGCCGTGGCGCTGGTGCTGATCCTGCTTGCGGTGTATTTCACCCGCAAGTGAGGGATGTCGGCGGGGAGGCGAAATGGTCAAGCTCAACAAGATCTACACCCGCACCGGCGATGATGGCACCACGGGTCTCGGCACCGGCGAGAGGCGGCTGAAATCCGACCTGCGGGTAGACGCCTACGGCACGGTCGACGAAGCCAATGCCTGCATCGGCATCGCCCGGGTCCACACGGCCGCGATCCATCCCGCGATCGACGCCATGCTTTCCCGCATCCAGAACGATCTGTTCGATCTCGGCGCCGATCTCGCCGTGCCCGACGACGGCAAGCCGCTCGGCTATGAGCCGCTTCGCATCGTCGCCGTGCAGACCGACCGGGTCGAAAAGGACATCGACCTTCTCAACAAGGAGCTTCAGCCGCTCAAATCCTTCGTGCTCAATGGCGGCACGCCGGCAGCGGCGGCACTTCACCTTGCCCGCACCGTGGCGCGGCGGGCCGAAAGGCTGATCGTGGCCCTTGCCCAGGATCCGGACGAGCACGTCAACCGCGACGGTCTGAAATACATCAACCGGGTCTCGGATTTCCTGTTTGTCGCCGCCCGGGCGGTCAATGACAACGGAAACGCCGACGTGCTATGGGTTCCCGGCAAGAACCGCTGATTGTCGAAAGCGGAAGAGGGCCTGGGGCATGTTCATCCCGCTTTACGACACCAACAGGCTGCGGCACATCAGGCTGCAATATGTGACCATCGGGCTGATCGTGGTCAATGCCCTGGTCTACCTTGCCACCGCGCTCGGCGGCGAGAGTTTCTCCAATGCCGCCGTGCTTGGCCTCGGCTTCATCCCGTCGGTCGTCCATGACACCGCCGAGCTTGATCCGCGTTTCATCGTCATCCCCGAAAGCCTGAGCTACCTCACCTATTCCTTCCTGCATGCAGACATCTTCCATCTCGGCGGCAACATGCTGTTCCTGTGGGTGTTCGGCGACAATGTCGAGGATGCGCTCGGCCACATCCGCTACCTCATCTTCTACCTGTTGTGCGCGATCGCCGGCGCCGCCTTCCAGGGCCTCGTTGCCTGGGATTCGCAGGCGCCGCTGATCGGTGCCTCCGGCGCCATCGCCGGAGTGGTCGTCGCCTATCTGATCCTTTATCCCAGGGTGAAGGTCTGGGTGCTGGCCTTTGCCCGCATCCCGCTGCGCATCCCGGCCTTCATCCCGCTCATCTTGTGGGTGCTGTTCCAGGTGGTGATGTTTGCCGCCGGCGGCGAGGACCAGATTTCGTGGGCCTGCCATATCGGCGGCATCATTGCCGGAGCCGTTCTTGTGCTCGTCCTGCGCAGCCGCGGCGTGCCGCTGTTTGCCGGCGCCGACGAGGACGTCGCGCCCACCGCTCCCGACCAACCGCCGGTTGCCACGGAACCGCTGATCCCCGACCCGCCCGCCGCGACGCCGCGCTGGGGGCGAGGAAACACTTCCAGTTCGGACTGAACCGATTTGAGCCGCTTGCAGCGTATTGACGTGCAGGGTTGCCGCAACTACGGAAACGTCACCGCCGCAACCTAAGGCGGGCAAACACCAGAATTTCCATCCGGCCGGAATTCCATCCGGCCAAAATTCAGTCAGGAATGTCGGCTTTCGACAACTCAGAACGGGCGCAGGCTGCTATAGCGCGCCCAACTAGCGTGAAGAGGTGACAGGCAAATGAAGATCCTTGTGCCCGTGAAGCGGGTTGTGGATGCGAACGTCAAGGTTCGCGTGAAGGCTGATGGTTCGGCGGTGGAGCTCGCCAACGTCAAGATGGCGATGAACCCGTTTGACGAAATCGCGGTGGAAGAAGCAATCCGGCTGAAGGAAGCCGGCAAGGCTGAAGAAATCATCGTCGTCTCGATCGGCCCGCAGCAGGCGCAGGAAACACTGCGCACCGCGCTCGCCATGGGCGCCGACCGCGCCATCTTGGTCAAGACCGAGGAACAGACCGAGCCGCTCGGCGTCGCCAAGGTGCTGAAAGGCGTCGTCGACGCCGAGCAGCCCGGCCTCGTCATTCTCGGCAAGCAGGCCATCGACGACGACTCCAACCAGACCGGCCAGATGCTGGCCGCACTGCTTGGCTGGGCGCAGGGCACCTTCGCTTCCAAGATCGTGCTCGACGGCGACAAGGCCAAGGTGACGCGCGAGGTCGACGGCGGCCTGCAGACCGTGGAACTGAAGATGCCGGTGATCGTCACCGCCGACCTTCGCCTTAACCAGCCGCGCTATGCCTCGTTGCCCAACATCATGAAGGCCAAGAAGAAGCAGCTCGACGAGAAGACCCCGGCCGACTACGGCGCCGACGTCAAGCCGCGGCTGAAGGTCATCAAGACCGAGGAGCCGAGCGGCCGCAAGGCAGGCGTCAAGGTCAAGAGCGTCACTGAGCTGGTCGACAAGCTCAAGAACGAAGCCGGCGTGTTGTAAGCGATCGGGAAAGGAACAGAAAAATGGCTATTCTCCTCATCGCAGAACACGACAACGCAACGCTTTCCGACCAGACCGCCAAGGCGCTGTCGGCGGCGCTGCAGATCGGCTCGGACGTGCATGTGCTGGTTGCCGGCAAGGGCGCCAAGCCGGCAGCCGACGCTGCCGCCAAGCTGAAGGGCGTGAGCAAGGTGCTGCTGGCCGAGGCAGACGAACTTGCCGAGCGCCTGGCCGAACCGACGGCAGCGCTCATTGTGTCGCTGGCGGGCGCTTACGACACCATCATCGCGCCGGCGACCTCGTCGGGCAAGAATGTCGCGCCGCGCGTGGCTGCGCTCCTCGATGTCGCGCAGGTGTCCGAGATCATCGAAGTCGTATCGACCGACACCTTCAAGCGGCCGATCTATGCCGGCAACGCCATCCAGACGGTGCAGTCGAGCGACGCCAAGAAGGTGATCACGGTGCGCACGGCCTCGTTCCAGGCAGCCCCCGAGGGCGGCTCGGCGGCGGTCGAGACCGTCAAGGCCGCGGCCAATCCCGGCCTGTCCACCTTCGTCGAGAACAAGCTTTCCGAGACCGACCGTCCGGAGCTGACCTCGGCCAAGATCATCATCTCGGGTGGTCGTGCGCTGGGTTCGGCGGAGAAGTTCCAGGAGGTCATCCTGCCGGTCGCCGACAAGCTCGGTGCAGCCGTCGGCGCCTCCCGCGCCGCGGTCGATGCCGGCTATGCGCCGAACGACTGGCAGGTCGGCCAGACCGGCAAGGTGGTTGCCCCCGATCTTTACATCGCGGTCGGCATCTCCGGCGCCATCCAGCATCTCGCCGGCATGAAGGATTCGAAGGTCATCGTCGCCATCAACAAGGACGAGGAGGCGCCGATTTTCCAGGTTGCCGACTACGGCCTCGTCGGCGATCTCTTCGTCATTCTGCCGGAGCTGCAAAAGGCGCTTTGACGCTTTCTGCCAAAGCGTATTAAATGGTGAGGGTGGGGTAGACGAAGTCGCCCCGCCCTTTTAGTTTGCACCGCACAAAAAGCAGGCCGCAAAGGCGAAAAGCAATCCAGCAAAAGTGCGCAGCGGTTTTGCGTCCGGAATTGCGGTAAAATAAAAGGTGGAGCGCTTTCGCAGTTCAAGCGGAAGGGCTCAGGACGGGATCGGTGTAATGAGCAAGATCGAGACGATCGGCATCATCGGCGCGGGCCAGATGGGCGGCGGCATCGCCCATGTCTCCGCGCTTTCGGGCTACAAGGTGCTGATCTACGATATTTCGCCCGACCGCATCGAGAAAGGCATCGCCACAATCAGCGGCAACATGGCCCGCCAGGTGGGGTCCGGCAAGCTCGACGAGAAGGTGCGCAACGACGCGATGGGCCGCATTTCGGCCGCGCCCGCGATGGCCGATCTTGCCGGCGCGGATCTGGTGATCGAGGCGGCGACAGAGGACGAGACGGTCAAGCGCAAGATCTACGCCCAGCTTTGTCCGCAGCTCAATCCCGAAGCCATCCTGGCGACCAACACCTCGTCGATCTCGATCACGCGGCTTGCCGCGCAGACCGACCGGCCTGAGCGGTTCATCGGCATACATTTCATGAACCCGGTGCCGCTGATGAAGCTGGTCGAGCTGGTGCGCGGCATCGCCACCGAGGACCAGACCTTCGAGGCTGCCAAGACCTATGTGAAGCAGCTCGACAAGACGATCACGGTCTCGGAGGATTTTCCGGCCTTCATCGTCAACCGCATCCTGTTGCCGATGATCAACGAGGCGATCTACACGCTCTATGAGGGTGTCGGCTCGGTCGACGCCATCGACACCGCCATGCGGCTCGGCGCCAACCATCCGATGGGGCCGCTGCAGTTGGCCGATTTCATCGGGCTCGATACCTGCCTGTCGATCATGCAGGTGCTGCATGACGGCCTGTCGGACTCGAAGTATCGCCCTTGCCCGCTGCTGGTGAAATATGTCGAGGCCGGCTGGCTCGGCCGCAAGACCGGGCGCGGCTTCTACGACTATCGTGGCGAGCATCCCGTTCCGACGCGCTGAGCGCATCGTCGACGCAAATCAGGGACAAGCCTTCGGATCGGCGGTTGACAGGCTCGATCAGGAGGCCGCCGCCAGCGGCTCTGTCCGGCCCTCCACGATCCGTGCGTCGGACGCCACGGAGACACAGCCGCGGCCGGCCGCCTTGGCCGCATAGCAGGCCGCATCGGCTCTCGCGATGATCTCGTCGACCTCGCCGCAATTGGCATTGATCGCAGCCAGTCCGATGCTGGCGCCGATCACGTGAAGACGGCCGTCCCAGGTGAAGTCCAGCCCGCCGATCGCATCGATGATGGAGCGTGCCGCGATCTTGGCGCCGGCTGCCGAACCCGATTTCAGAATGACCGCGAATTCGTCGCCGCCGAGGCGAGCGACGATATCGTCTGGACCAAGCACGCCGCGAATCGCCTCGGCAACCCGCTTCAGCAGCGCGTCTCCCGCCGCGTGTCCGCCGGTGTCGTTGACCAGTTTGAAGTGGTCGAGATCGATGAACATGAACTGATGTCCGGCGCCTCCGACCGACTTCGTCGTGTCGGCGGTGCCATCCTTGCGGGCCTGGCCGACCAGGTCTTCCATGGCGCGGATGAAGCTCGAGCGGTTGGCAAGGCCGGTCAGCGCATCGTGTGCCGCGGCATGCGCCAGCTGGCGCTGCAGCGCGCGCGCATCGGTAAAGTCCTGGAAGACGATGACCAGCCCGCAGAATTCGTTCCGTTCGTTGATGATCGGCGACACCACCTGGCGGATGCTGCAGCGCGTGTCGTCGCGCCGGATCAGGACGGCGCGGCTGTTCTGGTCGGCGGGCGCATGAACGCCAACCGCGGGCCGGGTGACGCCGATCCTGTGCCCCGTCTCCTCGTCGACCGCCCAGTAGACATGGCCAAGCATCTTGCCGAGAGCCTCGCCGCCGGCAATCCCGGTCAGCTTTTCGGCGACCGGGTTCATGAAGGTGATACGGTTTGCGGCATCGGTGCAGATGACGGCATCGCCGATCGATTGCAGCGTCACCCTCAGCCGCTCCTTTTCGTCGGCAAGCA
Organism: Mesorhizobium sp. M0088; assembly: GCF_040322895.1. NCBI lineage: Bacteria > Pseudomonadati > Pseudomonadota > Alphaproteobacteria > Hyphomicrobiales > Phyllobacteriaceae > Mesorhizobium > Mesorhizobium sp. M0088. The sequence goes on along the minus strand of NZ_JAMYUI010000013.1, from coordinate 195,707 downwards.
TTGCCGCCGACACAGTAAGGCGCTCTTCGGCCTCCTTGCGACGGGTGATGTCGGTCAGGCTGCCGATGGCCCTGATCAGCCGTCCATTCTCGTCGCGTTCGATAGCCTTGCCGCGGTCGAGTATCCACATCCAGTGGCCATCCTTGTGGCGCATCCTGAACTCGGCCTCAAAGAACGGTGTCTTGCCCTCGAGATGGGCGCGATCGGCTTCGGCGACAGTCTCGCGATCGTCGGGATGAATCATCTCCAGCCAGCGGTCGGTGTCGCCATCGAGCTCGCCATCCGCATAGCCCAGCATCTTGACCCAGGTCGAGGAATAGGTCGTGCCACCCTTGCGCATGTCGAGGTCCCAGACGCCTTGGCCGGCACCGGCGAGCGCGAAATTCCAACGCGTCTCCGCCTCGGCAATGCGCGCCTCGGCCTGCTTGCGCGCGTCGATGTTCTCGATTTGCGAGACGAGATAGAGCGGGCGGCGGCTGGTCTCATCGCGAATGACCGAACCGGCAAGATGGGCCCAGACGGGCGTTCCGTCCTTCCTGAGATAACGCTTCTCGAAGTGGAAGGAATTGACCGTGCCCGCCTTCAGATCGTCCATCGTCTCCCGCCCGATCAGCAGATCGTCGGGATGCGTGATCTGGAAGAAAGTCAGCGCCTCGATCTCTTCGCTCGTGTACCCAAGCATGGCGGCGAAGGCCGGATTGGTCTGGCGGATGCGACCGTCGAGACCGACAACCACGATGCCGATCGCCGAATCCTCCATGGCGCGGCGGAAGCGCAGCTCGCTCTCGGCGATCTGCTGGCGATCCCTGCTGATCCTGCGGATAGACAGGGCGGCGAGGAACAGCGCGCCCGCCGCCACCGCCACCGCGATCTGCAGGCAGAGCCTCAACGCTTCGGTGCCGAATTCCAGGCTCGACAGCAGGATCGAGGTCGCCAGCACGCCCAGGCCGGCGACGAGCAACGCCAGCCCTGCATGCCCAAGAGATTTTCGGCTGGTCAATCCTCGCCACATCACGATACGTGCCACCCCCGTGCGCAAACGCATGTTCTCGCATCAACCTTGGCGGATCGATTTTAAGGAAAGGTTGCGTCCGGCATGCCGGCGTGGTCGCTAACCGGCAAACAATTGCCGGCATGATTAAGGATCGGTGCACGGGTCCGCGATCGTTACGAAACGCTACCAGCGTATCAAAAACCGTCCGCCGAGCGCACCGAGCAATGCGAGCCCTGCGATCGCTGCCGTGTACCAGGTGGCGACGAAAAGCGGCGAGTCGTCGAAGCAGTGCGCGGCATAGAAGGTTGCCGCCAGCCCGCCGGCGAGCAGACCCGCCACCGCACCGGCAAGCACCGGCCGTGTCGGCGCGCCATAGCGCAGCATCCACAGGAAGATGGCAAGCGGGCCAATACCGATCAGCGGGATAAAGCCCATGCAGAGCATCATGTTGGAGCCGACCATCCGTGTACCCCACAGCGCCTCCGGCACCATGAAAAGCTCAAGAAGCACCGCCACGGCGACCAGCACCGGCGCCGCAGCCATCCAGGCCATTGCCCGGCCCGTCGAGGCGCCCGGCGTCGACAAGGCGCGGATCAGGGCGAAGGCGCTGACGGCCAGCACGATGGTGAAGACGAATTTGGAGAGGAAGCGCATCGTGTGAGCGGCCGCCACGAAGTCCGGGCGCGGACCGATGGTCAGCAGGAATACGACGGCCGCGATCACCGCCCCCGCACCGGCGGCCAGCCACCAGGCCGACAGCAACGGGATTGCCTTGCTGCTTGCGTCGGCGTCCAGCGCCTTGATGAGATCATCCGTCCTCATGTCATTCCCGCCCGAACCGCCCCTGCCCGAATCGCTTGGCTATCGCGGCAAGTCCGCGATGCAGCGACACACGCACCGCCGTCTCGCTGATGCCGAACTTCGCCGCCGTCTCACCGATGGACCGCCCTTCCACCGACACGGCCGAGACCACGGAGCGCTGTGCCGGCGACAGGCTGTCCAATGCCCGGTTGATGTCTCGCTCGCTGACGGTCTCGGTTTCCGGCTCGGCGAACGTCTCGGCGATATCGTCGACATCAATCTCGATGCGCCGTCCTCGCCGCCGGAACGCATCGATCAGCTTGAAGCGGGCGATCGCGTAGATCCACGGCAACACCGGCGCATCCTGACGCCAGGTATGTCGTTTTACATGAATAGCCAGCAAGGTTTCCTGCACGACATCCTCGGGATCGACCCCGCCCTGCACGATCTTGCGCCTGGCAAAACCGCGAACCAGCGCGGCAATCCGGTGCAGAAAGTCGGCGTAAGCCCTTTCATCTCCCGCGATCGCGGCCCGCATCAGCCGGGAAAGTTCGGCCTCGTCCTTGCCGCTCACAAGAGTTCACTCCCCCGAATTTCGCGTCTCGGCACTGATTTGTTACGTGGCCGGCGAAATAATGTCCAAGCCAAACTATCGGCAAATCACGAAAGATTGCGGCACACCGCGCGCCGATCGCCAGTGCGATATTGCCCCGCGCTCTTGTTCGAGAAATCAAGGCTTGGCGCCGAACATGGCGTCCCGGAAAGACCTGAAGCCCTTTCGAACGGTCAGCTTCATCCGTCTGCGACGGTACTTGTTTTTCAGGCGGCCCAAGATCTGGAGATGTGTCTCATCGATAACCGGAGTGGATAGGGGATCGTTAGCATACGGCAGCTGTGCCAAGGCATCTGCATGCATGTTGGCGTAAGGCAACGAATCGTATCTGTCGAAGGGTGTGGGCGGGTCGTTCAATACAGTGGGATTGGTGTTGATCTCGAAAACCTGGATACGACCATCGACAATGGTGTAGTCGATCCTGCCATATGAGATCCCCGCCTTCTCGAAAATCGGCATCAGCTCTACCGCATGCGGATTGTCGCGCACAAAGGCGGTATGCTCGACCCGATGTCGCCCCGACATGCCGCCTCCCTGTACCTTTATGAACCACTCCTTGCTGGCGAAGCAGTGTTGCGCATAACTGCGCTCGCCGATCCGATATGCCGAGTATTTTCGGTAGCTGCCATCGGCACCAGCCTTTGCTCCAAACTCCACCACCATGGGGCGAACAAAATTCATCGTACCCAGGTTCGAGAGCGCCTCGCCGAGTTCCGCCGGCGATTGCAACAGCGGCGGCACTTTATAAGCGGCGCCCGTCTCATCACGCAGAAAGACAGGGAAACGCATTCCCGCCGGCAGACTTTCGGGTCTGTATACATTGAAATCATTGATGCCGTCCGCGAACAGCATGCGCAATAGATCGAAACGCTGAAGGCTTTTTCGGGGATGGTTGAGTTGAAACAGGTCAGGCTGCTGCGACTTCATCCGCTGGCTGAGATTGGAGCATGCTTCAATCTCTGCTTCGCTCAGTCGGTCCAAATCCGTCCAAAGAACGGTGCCTCTGGAAATCTCAAGCAGATGCTCCCGTTCGTCATAGGGGACAAAGCGCACAGAACCCTGCAAATCTGTTCGAAAATAGAGTAGCAGGCTTGCCAGGGTATAGGCATGCAAGCGATGGCAAACATAGAAGATCATGAGACAACCCGCCCCTACTCATGCACTCATCAACAGCTGGTATCAGAAAATTATCGATTCGATATCGCAATTACGAGCCGCCTTTCGACGATGAAGATGATCGTATTTCAACAACTTATGGCAGACGACGTTCCGGGCATGGCCGCGATGGAGGCCGCGGCCTGGGGAAGACTCGGTGCCAGCGAAAAAACAATTCACCACCGGCTTTCGCTCGGGCATACAATGATCCTGGCCATGGTTGAGAACCTTGTTGCCGGCGCGATCTGCTTCGTGGAAACCAGCCAAGATCCGCACGATACGGGAAGGTTCCCCAAGACCTTCTCCGCCTACTCTTCGCTTGCCAGGAGCCAACCTGCACGGTCACTCTACGTGTACAATCTTGGTGTGCGACCCGAATTCCGCGGCACCGACATGGCACGCCGCCTGTTGTCGCAAATGTCTGACTATGGACGGCAGGTCGGTGCGCGTTGGTTGGTCGGCGACGGACGTTGCCCGTCCTACGCGGGAGCACAGGACGAGTTGCCCGACAAGGTTCGGCCGGATCCGGAATTTCGTCGGACCATCGACGATTGGCATCGGACCGGTGTCATGCCTTCGGTGGAATCCATAACGAGGGATCCGCTACTGCGGTTCTATAACCGTGTTCTCCGGTGCGAATTTCTACATCTCGCGTCCGATTTTCTACCTGAAGACATGAGTTCCGGCGGATTTCGCGTTATCTTTGCTGTCGATCTTGCCCGATGACAGATCAGGCTGATCTATTTGACCCCATCGCCCATGGCAGCGATGCGTTTCCCGAATTCGCCCGTCGTCGGAGTTCAGGAGGCGCCAGTTGGGGCAAACCTCCTTATCCCGAGGTCGGTGAAGCCTTCTACGTGTTCAGCCATGCGCTTGTTTCCCAGGCCTTGAAACACCCGCTGTTGCTGCAGGCACCGCCGGGCGCCTATCAGGAGGTCAGGCAAAAGATCAGCGCCAATCCGGCCCTGGACCTGTTGACCCGTTCCATGCTGCTGTCCGACCCGCCACGGCACATGCGCCTGCGCCGCCCATTGGCTGGTTCGCTAAGCTTTTCCTCCAGCAACGGGCTATTCGACCGGCTTGCGGCCAAAGCGTCGGAACTTACGCAGGCAGCTGTACAAAAACCGGAGTTCGACGCGGTTCGTGATATAGGCCTGCCGCTATCGTTTTCAGCCCTGGAACAGATCCTTGGTATCGACATGGACGATCCCTGGCGGATTGGCGCCGACGCACAGCTTATGGCCAACGCCCTGGAAATAAGGGCCGGCGGCGTAGACGAAGACGCAAACGATGCCTGCCGCCGGTTGGAGGCATGGGTATCCAGCGTGATAGAACACGGTACTGTGCGCCCAAACGGTATTTCAGCTCAGATGCTTGCCGAAGTCGAGGCTGGCCGCTGGCTGAGAGACGATGCCGTTGCAAACATCGTATTCCTGCTCTTTGCCGGGCAGGCGACAGTCGTCGATACCTTCGGCAATGCGCTGGTCGCGCTTGCACGCTTCCCAGAACAGCTTTCGCTGCTTGAAGATGGGAAAGTCAGTTGGTTTTCAGCAGCCGAAGAGCTGCTCCGTTTTTGCGCTCCAGTTCACTATGCCGGAGCGCGCATCGCCGCGGAAGATATGCAATTTGGTGGCGCAACCATAAAAGCCGGGCAGGCCGTCGTACCCGTGCTGGCGAGCGCCAATCGAGACATTTCTGTTTTTCCGGCGGGCGACCGGTTGGATTTGGGTTCCGGCATTTCGTCGGCCCTTGCCTTTGGCACCGGACTGCATGCCTGTCTGGGTCAACACGTCGCCCGGTTAGAAATAGCTGTACTGCTGGAGGCCTTGTTCACGCAGGCCAAAGGCTGGTGCTTGGACCTTCCCAGGGTCGTCAGGCGGCATTCGGTGCTTTTCCACGGTCTGCAAGCCGCCCCATTCATCCGGCCCGCGGATCAACCATCGGTTTGAATTCGGCACGCCATTCGGGTCCCTTCATCACTTGGAATTGTGAGCCCGATATCAAGCGTTTGTGCTTCAGCGACCGATTGAAGCAGATCACCAATGTTGACTAAGCCTGTCAGGTATCGGTAGGTGAGCCGGTGCCAACCCGAACTTTAGGACAATGTCATGAAATATGCTCTTTCCACCCTCGCCGGCGCCACGGCGCTGGCAATCATGCTGATCGCCAGCCCATCGATGGCCGAGGATGCCGGCATCATTGTCTATAACGCCCAGCACGAAAGCCTGACCAAGGCGTGGGCCGAAGGCTTCACCAAGGAAACGGGCATCAAGGTCACGGTGCGCAATGGCGGCGACAGCGACTTCTCCAATCAGATCGTCGCCGAGGGCACTGCTTCACCCGCAGACGTGTTCCTGACGGAAAACTCACCGGCCATGGCGCTGGTCGAGAGCGCCGGCCTGTTCGCGCCGGTCGATGCCGACACGTTGGCACAGGTTCCGCAGGATTATCAACCGGCCAGCGGCAAATGGGTCGGCGTCGCCGCGCGCAGCACGGTCTTTGCCTACAACAAAACCAAGCTGACCGCCGACCAGCTGCCCAAGTCGATGCTTGACCTCGCCGATCCGAGCTGGAAGGGCCGTTGGGCCGCCTCCCCGTCGGGCGCCGATTTCCAGGCCATCGTCAGCGCCCTGCTCCAGCTCAAGGGCGAAGCCGCTACCGCCGACTGGCTGAAGGCGATGAAAACCAACTTCACCGCCTACAAGGGCAACAGCACGGTGATGAAGGCGGTCAATGCCGGCGAGATCGAAGGCGGCGTCATCTATCACTATTACTACTTCGGCGATCAGGCCAAGACCGGCGAAAACAGCAAGAATGTCGAGCTGCACTATTTCAAGAACCAGGATCCGGGCGCCTTCGTCTCGATCTCCGGCGGCGGCGTGCTGGCCTCGAGCAAGCATCCCAAGGAAGCCCAGGCGTTCCTGAAATGGCTGACCGGCAAGGGCGGTCAGGACGTGCTGAAAACAGGCGATTCCTTCGAATACGCGGTCGGCAAGGGTGCGGACTCCAACCCGAAGCTGGTGCCACTCGCCGATCTGCAGGCGCCGAAGGTCGATGCCACGACGCTGAACTCCAAGAAGGTCACCGACCTGATGACGGCAGCCGGCTTGCTTTAGTTGCCATTCGTCCTAAAAGGACACCCGACCACGCTCCCGCGGGAATTCGCCTTCCGCGGGAGTGATTTTGTTTTTCGAGATGGCATTCGTCGATGACGACACGCTGTGTTCCCGACCGCGATCGCGGTCCTTCAATTGCTGCCGCTGGACGGCAACGGCACGGCGTCTGACCTGATGCAGTCCGCGGTCGATCTCGCGCGTTCGGGCCTGCCTTCGGGCACAGGCCGAAGGGCCCGGCGACGCGCACCGCTGTGGCTGGTCCTCGCCGCCATCTTCGTTGCGCTGCTGGCGCTGGTGCCGCTCGCCTTCATCATCTGGATCGCGGTGCAGACCGGCTGGGAAACCGTCGCGGCGCTGGTCTTCCGGCCGCGTGTCGGCGAGCTTCTGGTCAACACTGTCCTGCTGGTCGCGCTCTCGGTGCCGATCACCATCGTGCTGTCGGTTGCGCTGGCCTGGCTGACCGAGCGCAGCGACCTGCCGGGCGACCGGATCTGGTCCTGGCTGTGCGTGGCGCCACTCGCCATCCCCGCCTTCGTGCACAGCTACGCCTGGATCACCATGGTGCCGGGACTGCACGGCCTGTGGGCCGGCGTGCTGGTTTCCGTTATCGCCTATTTCCCGTTCCTGTATCTGCCGGTGTCGGCGGCATTGCGCCGTCTCGATCCCGCCCTCGAGGACGCCGCCGCCGCACTCGGCCTTGGACCCCGACGCGTGTTCTGGCGGGTCGTGCTGCCGCAATTGCGGCTCGCCATCTGCGGCGGCTCGCTGCTGGTCGGCCTGCATCTGCTGGCCGAGTACGGCCTCTATGTCTTCATCCGCTTCGACACCTTCACCACGGCGATTGTCGACCAGTTCCAGTCGACCTTCAATGGACCGGCCGCCAACATGCTGGCCGGCGTGCTGGTCAGCTGCTGCTTCGTGCTGCTCGGCCTCGAAGTGCTGGTGCGCGGCGAGGAGCGCTATGCCCGCGTCGGCTCGGGTGCGGCGCGCCATCAGCAACGCGCAAGCCTCGGGCGCGCCACCATTCCGAGCCTGCTTTTGCTTGTCGTCACCACGCTTTTGGCGCTCGGCGTGCCGTTCGTCACCATCGGCGGCTGGCTTGTCGCCGGCGGCGCCGCTGTCTGGCGCCTGGACGAGATCGGCCTGGCGCTTGGGCAGACGCTGTTCCTGGCGCTCGCCGGCGCCTTGCTCGCCACCGTCGCCGCCATGCCGATGGCCTGGATCTCGATCCGCGCCCCGGGGCCATTGCAGCGCCTGCTGGAGGGCTGCAACTACATTGTCGGCTCGTTGCCGGGGGTTGTCATTGCGCTGGCGCTGGTCACCATCACGGTGCGCATCGCGCTGCCGCTCTATCAGACCCTGTTCACCATCCTGGTGGCCTATGCGCTGATGTTCCTGCCGCGCGCGCTCGTCAGCCTGCGGGCGTCGATCGCACAGGCGCCGGTCGAACTCGAACGCGCCGCTTCCAGCCTCGGCCGCCCGCCGCTGCAGGCGTTGTGGTCGACGACGATCCGGCTGTCGGCGCCAGGCGCCGCGGCTGGCATGGCGCTGGTGGCGCTCGGCATCATGAACGAACTGACCGCCACCCAGATGCTGGCGCCCAACGGCACCCGCACGCTGGCGATGGCGTTCTGGTCCTACAGCGGCGAGATTGATTATGCCTCCGCGGCACCTTACGCCTTCATCATGGTGGCGATGTCGCTGCCCTTGACCTGGCTGCTCTATGTCCAGTCGAAACGGATGGCCGGACGATGAGCTTTCTCGAAATCGGTGGCTTGCACAAGCAGTACGGCCCGGTGGCCGCCCTTGCCGGCGTCGACCTGAACGTCGCCAGCGGCAGCCGCACGGCGATTGTCGGTCCTTCCGGCTGCGGCAAGACGACCCTGCTGCGGCTGATTGCCGGCTTCGAGGCGCCGGACCAGGGGCACATCACGCTCGACGGTACGATATTGGCCAATGGCGGCGCTGCGGTGCCGGCATATCGGCGAGGCATCGGCGTGGTGGCGCAGGATGGTGCCCTGTTTCCGCATCTGACCATTGGCGACAATATCGGTTTCGGCATGGGTCGCGGCGAGGACAAGCGCACCGAGCGCATCGTCGAGCTCGCCTATATCGTCGGGCTGGACAAGGCGATCCTCAAGCGCCGCCCGCACGAGCTCTCCGGCGGCCAGCAGCAGCGCGTGGCGCTGGCTCGCGCCATGGCGATGAAGCCCCGGCTGATGCTGCTCGACGAGCCGTTCTCGGCACTCGATACCGGCCTGCGCGCCTCGATGCGCAAGGCGGTGGCCGAGCTTCTGGAAGCTGCCGGCATCACCACCATCCTGGTGACGCACGACCAGGCCGAGGCGCTGTCCTTCGCCAGCCAGGTCGCGGTGATGCGCGACGGCAAGTTCTCGCAGATCGGCACGCCGCGCGAGCTCTATCTCAAGCCGAAGGACAGGATGATCGCCGAATTCCTTGGCGACGCCATCATCCTGCCGGCCAAGATATCGGATGGCTTCGCCAACTCTCCGCTCGGCCGCATCGCGGTCGACACCAATGACAGCCGCGATGTCGCCCGTATCATGCTTCGCCCGGAGCAGATCGCGCTGAAGAGAACGTCGCGCGAGGGCATGTCCGGCACCTCGGACATGCTGTTCGGCGAAGTGACGGAATCCGAATTCGCCGGCTCGATGTGCACGGTCGCGGTGCGGCTCTTGAACAATGCCGATCCGCCCGATGCGGCAGCGATCGGCAACACGCCGCTGGTCCTGCGCAAACCGGGCATGGACGCGCCGGCGGTCGGCGAGATCGTCCGGCTGACCGTATCGGGAAAGGCGCATGTCTTCGCCTGAACACCGTATGCTGGAGCAATTCTAGGAAACTGTGAAGCGGGTTTCCGTCTGGAATTGCGTCAAAACAAAGAGTTAGAGCAGCTCGCCGTTTCCGTGAAACGGTGAAACGCTCTGGGCATCTTTTGGATTAGCCGACGCGCTTTCCTGCCTGATCGAACCAGTGCAGCTTTTCTGCCTTGGCAACCACGCGCAATTGGTTGCCAACCGTGGCGGTGGCGCGACCCGCGACACGCACGACGATACGGTTGCCGCCTGCCGCACAGTGAAGGAAACTTTCGGCGCCTACCGGTTCGACTGCCTCGACCAGCGCCGGCAGGACGAGGGCGCCGGGCGGCGCCTCCGCATTGAAGGTGACGTCGGCATCCTCGGGCCGAAAACCGAGGGTCGCAGCTCTTGCCTCCCGAGGTGCGAAAGCGATCGCCGTGCCGTCTGCGAGCACCGCGCCCGAGGCGCTTTCGGTCAGTGCCAGGAGATTCATCGGCGGCGCGCCAATGAAGGAAGCGACGAAGGTCGAGGCCGGCCTTTCATAAATGTCGAGCGGCGCCCCCATTTGCTCGACCAGTCCGCCGTTCATGACGACGAGGATGTCGGCCAACGTCATCGCCTCGAGCTGGTCATGCGTGACATAGACCGACGTGACGCCAAGCGAGCGTTGCAGGTTCTTTATCTCGACGCGCATCTGGCCACGCAATTTGGCATCGAGATTGGAGAGCGGCTCGTCGAACAGGAAAACCCTCGGGTTGCGCACAATGGCACGACCCATGGCGACACGCTGGCGCTGGCCGCCGGAAAGCTCGCGCGGGCGGCGGTCGAGCAGCGCCGAAAGTTCGAGTATTTTCGCCGTCGCGCGGACCCGGCTGTCGATCTCATCTTTCGGCGTGCCGCGGTTGCGCAGCCCATAGGCCATGTTGTCGTAGACTTTCATATGCGGATAGAGCGCATAGTTCTGGAACACCATGGCGATGTCCCGCTCGGTCGGACCGATTGAGTTTACGATCTTGCCGTCGATCGCAACTGTTCCCGAGGAGATGGTTTCGAGCCCGGCGATCATCCTGAGCAGCGTGGACTTGCCGCAGCCCGATGGGCCGACCAGCACGCAAAGCTGCCTGTCGGGAACTGCGATTGAAACGCCCTTCACGGCCTCGAAACCGCTGGGGTAGACCTTCTTCACATCCTTCAGATCGACGGTCGCCATCAGCTTCTCACTTTTCGGAATCGACCAGGCCGCGAACGAACCAGCGTTGCATCAGCACCACGACCAGGATCGGCGGCACTATGGCCAGCATCGCTGTGACCATGACCAGGTGCCATTGCGTATCGGCATCGGCGAAGGAGACCATCTTTCTCAACGCGATGACGATCGTGTTCATGTTGCTGCTGTTGGTGACGAGCAACGGCCACAGATACTGCGTCCAGCCATAAATGAAGAGGATGACGAACAGCGCCGCGATATTCGTCCGCGACAGCGGCAACAGGATATCGAAGAAGAAGCGCCACGGCCCCGCACCGTCAACACGCGCCGCCTCCACCAGCTCACCTGGAATGGTCATGAAAAACTGTCGAAACAGCAATGTGGCGGTGGCGGAGGCGATCAGCGGGATGATCAGGCCGGCATAGGTGTCGATCATGCCGAGATCGACCATCACCTTGTAGGTCGGCAGGATGCGCACCTCGACGGGAAGCATCAAGGTGATGAAGATCAGCCAGAAGAAGGTCATGCGCAGCGGAAAGCGGAAAAATACGATCGCGTAGGCCGACAGGATCGAGATGAAGATCTTTCCCACCGCGATGCCGAGCGCCATGATCGTCGTGTTGAGCAGCAGCCTGCCGACGCTGACGCCGCCGATACGGCCGACACCGCCGAACAGCGCTTCGGTGTAATTGTTCCAGAACTGATCGCCGGGCAGGAGCGGCAATGGCGGCCTGAGGATCGTTTGCAGCGTCTGCGTCGAGGCAACGAACGTGTAGTAGATCGGGAAAGCAACGATCAATATGCCGAGGATCAGCACGGCGTGGGCGATGACGGTGCGGAGCGGTGACTGGCCGATCATCGCTCGCCTCAGCCGTAATGGACTTTGCGTTCCACATAGCGGAACTGGATGGCCGTGAGCGAGATGACGATGACCATCAGGATGACCGACTGCGCCGCCGAGTCACCGAGGATCAGATTGACGAAGCCGTCATTGTAGACCTTGTAGACCAGCGTTTCAGTCGTCTTGCCCGGACCGCCCCCGGTGACGGCATGGACGATGCCGAACGTGTCGAACAGGGCATAGACGGTGTTGACGACCAGCAGGAAGAAGGTCGTCGGCGCAAGCAGCGGGAAGACGATGGTCCAGAATCGCTTGGTCTCGCCGGCGCCGTCCATGGCCGCCGCCTCGATCAAGGCTTTCGGCACCGCCTGCAGGCCGGCGACGAAGAACAGGAAATTGTAGCTGATCTGCTTCCAGGCAGCGGCGGACACCAGCAGGATCATGGCGTGGGTGCCGTTGAGCAGTGGATCCCAGGCGATGCCGAAACTTCTCAGCATGTAGGCCAGCGACCCGATCGACGGGTTGAAGAGGAACAGCCACAGCATACCGGCGATCGCCGGCGCCACCGCGTAGGGCCAGATCAAGAGCGTGCGGTAGAGACCTTTGCCGCGCACCACCTTCTCTGCCATGACCGCAAGCAGGAGCGCCACGCACATGGCGACGATGGCGGTCGCAAGGGAAAACACCACCGTGACCTTGATCGAGTTCAGGTAGGCCGGATCGGCAAGCACTTTCCTGAAATTGGCGAACCAGACGAACTTGGTCCTCAGTCCGAACGGATCCTGCCTGAGCATGGATTGGTAGAACGCCTGACCGGCCGGCCAGTAGAAAAACACGAGCGTGATGGCCAGTTGCGGCGCCACCAGCAGGTAGGGAAGGATCTTGTTGGGAAACACGACGCGAGGGGTCATGGAGCCACTCCGAGGTGATGAGGCGGGCGGCACGATGTAGCATCCCTCTTCGCCAAGATGGCTTTGACGAGCGTTTCGGATTCATCGACCGTTGGCGAAATCGCAAAGGACGGCAAAACTCCCCTCGCCGAGGGGAGATGCCTGGCAGGACAGGTGGATGCGCCGTAGAGCAAGGACCTGCGCTCGCTCTAATTCCCCAGCGCTTCCTTGATCGCCGCATTGCCACGCGTAACCGCATTGTCGAGCGCCTGCTGCGCGGTTTGCTGGCCGGCGAGCATCTTTTCGAACTCCTCGTTCTGGATATCGCGCACCTGCGGCAGGTTCGGCAGACGTACGCCCTTGGAATTGTCGGTTGGCGCCTTACCCGTCATCTGCAGGATCGGGGTCTCGCGACCGACGTTCTTGTCATAGAAACCGGACTTCTTGGTCGCTTCATAGGCGGCAAGCGTTACCGGCAGATAACCCGATTTCTGGTGCAGGTATTCTTGCACCTCGGTCTTCGACAGGTAGGCGAAGAAGGCCGCGACGCCCTTGTATTCCTCGTCGGATTTATCAGCGAAAATCCACAGGCTGGCGCCACCCGGCGTCGTGTTCTGCGGTGCGCCCTTGGCGTCGCTGTCATAGGGCAATTGGCCGATGCCGTAATTCATGCCGGACTTGACGATATCGCCAAGGCCGCCGGAGGATTCGGTCATGATCCCGCATTCGCCGGCGAGGAAGATCTGCTTGGCTTCGGAGGTGCGACCGCCATATTTGAAAGTGCCGTCCTTGGCGAGGTCCGCCAGCGCCTGGAAGTGGTTGACGAAAATCGGCGCATTGATCTTGAGCTCGACATCGCCGCCGGCCAGACCGTTCTGCTGGGTGGCCCATGACACGTCATTCCAGGCCGCGAAATTCTCCAGATGGATCCAGGTCAGCCAGGTCGAGGTGTAGCCGCAGGCGGCCGCGCCGCTCGCCTTGATCTTCTTGGCGTCTTCCCACACCTCGTTCCAGGTCTTGGGTGGGCTGTCGACGTCGAGACCAGCCTTCTTGAAGATATCCTTGTTGTAATAAAGGATCGGCGAGGAGGAGTTGTAGGGGAAAGAGAGCATGGTGCCGTCAGGCTTCGAATAATAGCCGACTATGCCTGGCAGATACTGGCTCTTGTCGAAGGTCATTCCAGCGCTGGTCAACACATCGGCTGCCGGCTTGATTGCGCCTTCGGCTGCCATCATCACGCCGGTGCCGACGTCGAACACCTGCATGATGTCGGGCGCCTGGCCGGCGCGGTAGGCGGCGATGCCGGCATTCAGCGTCTCGGGATACGTGCCTTTGAACACCGGAACGAGTTCATAGTCGCTCTGGCTGGCGTTGAAATCTTTGGAGATCTTGTCGACAACTTCGGCATTGGCGCCAGTCATGGCGTGCCACCAACTGATCTGCGTGACAGCAAAAGCGGAGGTTGAGGAAAGCAGCATAAAGGTGGCGGCAACACCGGCCGCGAAGCCGAAGGACTTCATGTTTCATCTCCCGTTTGTCATTGGCGAAAGGGGCACTCCCGCAAAGGCAATATGTGTCGCTCATGACAATCAGACAACGGTTTTGTTGCAGATCGACGAACTTCACCCCTTTACCTCACGCCACCTCGCCCCCGCTTGGACGCATGGAAAGCCACACGGTTAGCCGGCTTAGCGCGACGACAAGCGCCAGGAACCACCGTCGTAACTGCCAAGCTGCCTTTCGGGGTGGCAGCCTTGATTGCAGCCGCTGCAACCCGAAGAGACACGCCAAGGTTGCAGGCGACTTTATCGATCCCTCAACGGCAACGCGCTACTCAATCCTGCTGCCCTGTTTATTTCCAAAGATCAGGTGAAATAAAATGCTGACGGTCTACAATTGTATCGTCAACGAACACGATCTGAGACTGGTCGCACTCGCCGCGCTGATCTGCGGAATTTCCTGTTTCTCTGCCGTCAACCTGCTTCATCACATAAGCCGCTCCACCGATCGGAACCGGCTTGCCTGGCTGATGATCGCGGCCACTTCGACCGGCTTCGGCATCTGGGCAACGCACTTCATCGCCATGCTCGCATTCACACCGGGCATACCCAGTGCTTACGATCCCGCACTTTCCGTGCTTTCGCTCGCTGCTTCGGTCACTCTGACGGCAGCCGGCATGTGGATCGCCACCTTGCGGAATGAGTTCGACTATCATCTCGTCGGCGGCGCCGTGCTGGGCGGCGGTATCGCGGCCATGCACTACATCGGTATGGCGGCGTTCGAGGTTCAGGGCCGCATCGAGTGGAACCTGTTGCTTGTCGCCGTTTCCCTTCTGGCCGGCGTGACGCTCGCGGCGCTGGCGCTGCGTGTCGTGCAGCGCCGTCCCTCCTTGAAGGCGACATCCGGCGGCGCGGTGCTGCTGACGCTGGCAATCTGCACCCTGCATTTCATCGGCATGGGTGCTGTCTCGATCTTCCCCGATCCCTCGATCGTCATATCCGAATACACGATCGAGCCGACCTCGCAGGCTTTCGCCGCCGCTGCCGCCACATTGGTGATCCTGGTCCTGTCGGCATCGGCGCTGTGGATCGATTTGCGCTTCCGTCGCCAGAAGCTCGAGGTCGACCGCATGCACGGTCTGGCCAATGCCGCCGTGGAGGGGCTGATCGTCTGCGACGGCCACCGCATCATCAGTGCCAATGACAGCATGGCGACATTGACGGGCATCGCAACAGCGACGCTGAACGGAATGCAGCTTGGCGATCTCTTCGGATCCGACATGTCGGGCTTCGGCGAACAGCCGCAGGAGGCCGAATTGAGCGGCCGCGATGGCACGAGCATTCCTGTCGAGCTGATCGCCAGGAGCATCGACTATTGTGGCAAGCCTCACAACGTGGTTGCGGTCCGCGACATTCGCGAGCGCAAGAAGGCGGAACAGGAGATCCTGCGCCTTGCCCATTTCGATCCATTGACCGGACTGGCCAATCGCCGCAGCTTTTCCGGCCGGCTGGAGACGGAAATTGCTGCGATGGGCCGGACCAGGAAAGGCGGTCAGCTTGCGCTTCTGCTGCTCGATCTCGACCGGTTCAAGGAGGTCAACGATCTGTATGGGCACGGCGCGGGCGACGCCATGCTGCAGAAGGTTGCGCATTGCGTTACCGGCATTCTTCGTCAAGGACAGATGGTGGCGCGGCTGGGCGGCGACGAATTTGCCATCGTCGCGCCGAACCTGACCGACCCGTTGGAGGCGGGCCGTATCGCCAACGCCGTGCTGACTGCCATGCGCGAGGAAAACCGGCTCTCGGTCGGCGGCGGCCTTGTATCGGCCAGCATCGGCATTGCGCTGTATCCATCGGATGCCGAAAACCAGGCCAGCCTGATAAGCCACGCCGATACCGCGCTCTACCGGGCCAAGACCGAAGGCAAGGACACCTACCGCTATTTCGAAGCTTCGATGGGGGCCGAGGCCCGCGACAAGCGCGTGATGGAGCACGAACTGCGCCAGGCGGTCGCGCGCCAGGAGTTCTACCTCGTCTACCAGCCGCAGAAGGAGATCAGCAGCGGGAAGATGGTCGGTTTCGAAGCGCTGGTCCGCTGGCGGCATCCGACGCGCGGCGATGTCTCGCCGAGCATATTCATCCCGGTCGCCGAAGACAGCGGCGCCATTGGCCAGATTGGCGAATGGGTGCTGACGGCCGCCTGCGAGGAAGCCGCCCGCTGGGAAAATCCGCTGACGGTGGCCGTCAACGTTTCGGCGGTGCAGCTCCACAACACGAATTTCAGCCGCAAGGTCCACGAAACCTTGCTGAATTCCGGCCTGGCGCCCGGCAGGCTCGAGCTTGAGATCACCGAGACGGCGCTTGTCAAGGACATGCCGCGGGCATTGGCCACCTTGCGGCAGGTCAAGGCGCTGGGCGTGCGCGTCGCCATGGACGATTTTGGAACCGGCTATTCCTCGCTCTCCAACCTTCGCGCCTTTCCCTTCGACAAGATCAAGATCGATGGCTCATTCATCAAGTCCGTCGACAAGAACGGCCAGGTCGCGGCGATCGTGCGCGCCGTCCTGGGACTTGGACGCGGGCTCGGCCTGCCGGTTCTGGCGGAGGGTGTCGAGACGCTCGGCGAACTGAAGTTCCTGGACGCCGAAGCCTGCGAGATCGGCCAGGGCTACTATATCGGCAAGCCGGCTCTCATCGAGGAATTCGGCGATCTGACCGGCGTCGTCGCACCCGCTGCCGGCAGCAAACCCGCCAGCCTGCGCGACAGAAGCGTTCTGGCCTTCGCGCCCGCACCCGCGCTAGCCACACGCTAGACTACAGGCTCTCGGGCTTGAGTGCCGTCTCGACCAGCCGCCTGGCGTCCGGCCCCGACCATTCGGCCGGGCCGTTCATGTGGGCGATCAGGCAGCCCTCGCCGTCGATCAGCATGGTGACGGGAAGGCCTAGCGCCAAGCCGCGCTTCTTGAGGTCGTTGAACAGCGTCATCGTCGAATCCCGGTAATAGCCGAGCGTCGCGACGCCGGTATCGCTGAGGAACTTCTTCGGCTTCACATCGTCGCCGGCATCGACGTTGACGGCGACCACTTCAAAGGAGTCGCTGCCCTTTTCCTTCTGCAGCGCATCGAGCGCCGGCATTTCGGCACGGCACGGCGCGCACCATGTCGCCCACAGATTGAGCAGCACCGTCTTGCCGGCATGATCGGCAAGCGTCATCGGCTTGCCGTCCGGACCATTGAAGGCAAGGCTCTTCAGGGATTGAGGCGGATCGGCCGGCAAAAGTGCCGCAACCTCACCGGTGGCCGACGCCGCGACTTTCTTGGCGCGGTCGCTCTTGGCCGCGCAAGTCACGTCGTCCCTGCTGTCACCCACGGCAGCTTGTGCCGGTGCATTGTTGCCAGACCGGCTCTCGCTGACATATACCGCGACCGCGCCCGCCAGCGCGCCCGCCACCAAGGCGGCGAGGATCAGGCGCGGGGCCGGGAAGAATCTACTACCGTCTGCCATTTTCTCAAAACTGCTCCGAAGCACGGGTTATAGCCATGAGCGACAAGAAAACCAGCAACCAGATGTGGGGCGGACGTTTTGCCTCGGGTCCGGCCGCGATCATGGAAGCGATCAACGCGTCTATCTCCTTCGACCGCAAACTCTATGCGCAGGACATCAAAGGCTCGATCGCCCATAGCGAGATGCTAGCGCAAACGGGCATTATTTCGGCGGCCGACCAAGAAAAAATCGCTGACGGGCTGAACACGATCCTGAAAGAGATCGAGGCCGGCAGCTTCGAGTTTTCGACACGGCTCGAAGACATCCACATGAACATCGAGGCGCGCCTCGCCGATCTGATCGGCCCGGCGGCCGGCCGGCTGCACACCGCCCGCTCGCGCAATGATCAAGTCGCGGTCGATTTGCGGCTGTGGGTCAAGGATGAATGCTTTCGCGTCGCCGAGGCGTTGAAAGGGCTGATCGAGGCGCTGCTGGAGCGGGCCGAGGAGCATGCCGCGACCGTGATGCCGGGCTTTACCCATATGCAGGCGGCCCAGCCGGTGACCTTCGGCCATCACTGCATGGCCTATGTCGAGATGTTTTCGCGCGACCTGTCGCGCGTGCGCGATGCGATCGAGCGGATGGATGAAAGCCCGCTCGGTGCCGCCGCACTTGCCGGCACCAGCTTCCCGATCGACCGCCACCGGACCGCCAAGGCGCTCGGCTTCCGCGAGCCGATGCGCAATTCGCTCGACAGCGTCTCGGATCGCGATTTCGCGCTCGAGTTCCTCGGCGTGGCGGCGATCTGCGCCACGCATCTGTCACGGCTGGCCGAAGAGATCATCATCTGGTCGACGCCGCAGTTCGGCTTCGTCAGGCTGTCGGACTCGTTTTCCACCGGCTCCTCCATCATGCCGCAGAAGAAGAACCCCGATGCCGCCGAACTGGTGCGCGGCAAGACCGGCCGCGTCACCGGTCATCTGGTCGGCCTGCTGACGGTGATGAAGGGCATGCCTTTGACCTATGGCAAGGACATGCAGGAAGACAAGGAATCGGTGTTCGACGCCGCCGAGACGCTCGACCTGATGCTGGCGGCGATGACCGGCATGGTCTCGGACATGACGGTCAACGCGGCCGCGATGAAGAAGGCCGCCGGCTCCGGCCACGCGACAGCAACCGACCTTGCCGACTGGCTGGTGCGCACGCTCGGCCTGCCGTTCCGCGAGGCGCATCATGTCACCGGCCGGGCGGTGGCGCTGGCCGAAGACAGGAAGGTGGGGCTGGAGAAGCTTTCACTGGAGGATTTGCAGGCGATCAATTCCGGCATCACGGCCGACATATTTTCGGTGCTGGCGGTGCAGAACTCGGTCAAGAGCCGCACCAGTTTCGGCGGCACGGCGCCGTCGGAAGTGAGGAAGCAGATCCGCGCCTGGAAAAAGCGGCTGGCGAAAGCGTAATGCCGGATATTGCGAGCAGTAATATCCCGGATATTGCGACGGGCAATATCTCGGATATTGCGACGAGCAATATCCGGGGTGCAATGCGCCGAGAACTCGGCTAAAAGCGGCGGCTGACAAACGTTTCGGACGGATGGATCGATGACCGGAAGCAGGATTTTGGTGACGCTGACGCTGCTGGTTGCGATCGCGGCCGTTTCGGCCTGCGGCAGGAGGGGCGCTCTCGACACGCCCTATGAGGCGGCCGTGCAGGCGCGCAAGGATGCCTCGAAGGCCCACCAGCCCGTGCCGCCGGAGCCGGAAAAACCGGTCAAGGACAAGAAATTCATCCTCGACCCGCTGATCTAGAGCCGACGAGAGCCGGGCCTTTCAACCCGATCTCATCGCGCCCCAACTTCCGGAACCACTCTCGTGAACCATTTCGACTACCGCGACGGCGTGCTCCATGCCGAGGACGTGGCGATCCCCGACATCGCCGCACAGATCGGCACGCCATTCTACTGCTATTCGACGGCCACCCTGACCAGGCACTACCGGGTGTTTGCCCAGTCCTTTGCCGGGCTCGACGCGCTGGTCTGCTACGCCATGAAGGCCAATTCCAACCAGGCCGTCCTGCGGACGCTGGCCAAGCTCGGCGCCGGCGCCGACGTGGTTTCGGAAGGTGAATTGCGCCGGGCGCTGGCCGCCGGCATTCCGGCCGGCAAGATCCTGTTTTCGGGCGTCGGCAAGACCTCGCGCGAAATGGACTTTGCCCTTGCCGCCGGCATCCTCTGCTTCAACGTCGAGTCCGAGCCCGAACTCGAGCTGTTGTCGGCGCGAGCCACCGCCCTTGGCAAGGTGGCGTCGATCTCGCTGCGCATCAATCCCGACGTCGACGCCAAGACCCACAAGAAGATCTCCACCGGCAAGGCCGAGAACAAGTTCGGCATCCCGTGGCAGCGGGCGCGGCAGGTTTATGCCCGCGCGGCAAAGCTTCCCGGCATCAGGATCACCGGCATCGATACCCATATCGGCAGCCAGATCACCGAGCTGCAGCCCTTCGACGATGCCTTCGCCCTGCTTGTCGATCTGGTCGGTGCGCTGCGGGCGGACGGCCATGCCATCGAGCATATCGATGTCGGCGGCGGGCTCGGCATTCCCTACCGCATCGACAACAACCCGCCGCCGCTGCCCGACGCCTATGCCCAGATCGTCAGGAAGCATGTCACCAAGCTCGGGCTGAAGGTGATGTTCGAGCCTGGCCGGCTGATATCGGGCAATGCCGGCATCCTTGTCTCGGAAGTGATCTTCGTGAAGGAAGGCGACGCCAAGAACTTCCTCGTCGTCGACGCCGCAATGAACGATCTCATCCGGCCGACGCTCTACGACGCCTTCCACGACATCCGTCCGGTCGTGCAGCCGCCGGCCGACACGCCGCGCATGATGGTCGACGTGGTCGGCCCGGTCTGCGAGACCGGCGACTATATCGGCCTGGACCGCGATCTGCCCAGGCTGAAGGCCGGCGATCTGATTGCCGTCTCCACCGCAGGCGCCTATGGCGCGGTGCAGGCCGGCACCTACAACACCCGCCTGCTGGTGCCGGAGGTGCTGGTCGACGGCGACCGGTTCCACGTCGTGCGCCCACGCCCGACCTATGACGACCTGATTGGGCTGGATTCGATGCCCGACTGGCTTGCATAGGAGCGCCGGAAACACACCTACCCGTCCCAGGGAGCAATCATGACGAATGGCATCACCGTCACACGCGAGCGCATTGCCGCGATGGAACCGCGCATCCGCCCCTATATCAGGCACACGCCGGTGCTGCGCGTCGACATGGCCGACTTCGATCAGCCGCCGCTGGCCGTCGACCTGAAGCTCGAATGCCTGCAGCATTCCGGCTCGTTCAAGGCGCGCGGCGCCTTCACCAATCTCCTGGAGCGGCCGGTTCCCGACGCCGGTGTCGTAGCGGCATCGGGCGGCAACCATGGCGCGGCCGTCGCCTATGCCGCCATGCGGCTCGGCCACAAGGCGACCATCTTCGTTCCCGAAGTGAGCCCGCCAGCCAAACTGGAGCGAATCCGCTCCTACGGCGCCGAACTGATCGTCGGCGGCGCCCGCTACGCCGAGGCGCTGGCGGCCAGCGAACGGTTCGCCGAGGAGACCGGCGCCTTGCAGATCCATGCCTTCAACCAGGAGGAAACGCTCGTCGGCCAGGGCACGCTCGGGCTCGAAATCGAGAGCGATTTGCCTAAGATCGACACGCTGCTGGTCGCTGTCGGCGGCGGCGGCCTGATCGGCGGCATCGCTGCCTGGTTTACCGGCCGCATCCGTATCATCGCCGTCGAGCCGGAAGGAGCGCCGACGCTTCATCGCGCCTTCGAGGCCGGACACCCCGTCGACGCGCCGGCCGAGGGTATCGCCGCCGATTCACTGGCGCCAAAGCGCGTCGGCGAAATGATGTTCCCGATTGCCGAAGCCTTTGTCGAACGCTCGATCCTGGTCAGTGACGACGACATCATCGCCGCGCAGAAGGCGCTGTGGAACCGGGCCCGCATCATCTCCGAGCCGGGTGGCGCCGCCGCCTTTGCCGCGGTCCTGTCGGGCCGCTATGCGCCGGCGGCGGGCGAACGGGTCGCCGTGCTGGTCTGCGGAGCGAATGCGGACCCCGCTACCTTCTAAAGGGCCTGCTGCCTTCTAAAGGGTATGCAGGATGGAACTATAACGGTCCACTTCACGTTTTTCCGAACTGCCTCGCCTTTGCCGTGTTTGCTGGTATTCTTTGAGTCGTGAGGCGTCGGGCTATCCTGCCCGCTCCACAGCATGATCCCGAAAAGTGAAATCCCTTTCGGAACAGATCATGCTCAAAGGGATAAGGCCGCATCCCGGTTTTCGGGATAGGCTCAAGGAAGGGCCGATGACGCAACGACCCACCTTCAGCAGTGATCGCGGCCTGGCCGGACGCCTGGCCTTGAGCCGGTTGGCGACGCGGGTCTCGATGATGGTCGAGCGCGGCTGGCCGTTGCTGCTCCCGCTCGTCATCGTCGCCAGCCTGTTCCTCAGCATCTCCTGGCTGGGGCTGTTCTCCCGGCTGCCGGATATGGCGCGCATCGGCCTGATCGCTGCTTTTGCCATCGGGGCACTGGCGGCGCTCTATCCTCTGCGCTTCTTCCGCCTGCCGGGCGCCGGCGAAATCGACCGCCGCATCGAGGCCGCCAATCAACTGTTGCACAGCCCGGTGCTGGTGCAGACCGACCGGCCCAGCGGCCGGGAAAGCAGTTTCTCGCAGGCGCTGTGGCGCGAACACCAGAAGCGTATGGCTGGAAAGCTCGACAACCTTGGCGCCGACCTGCCGCGCACGCGCGTGCCGGAGCGCGACCCCTGGGGGCTGCGCGCGGTGGCGGCCCTTTTGCTCGTTACCGCCTTCGCCTTCTCCTTCGGGCCGACGGGCGGCAGGATCAGCGACGGCTTCAATGCCCATGGCGCGCGCGATATCGTGCCGCCGCGCATCGATGCATGGGTGACGCCACCGGCCTATACCGGCAAGCCGCCGATCTTCCTGACCGCCGACGCCAACCAGGCGATCCCGACCTTTACCGTTCCCGAAGGCAGTGACGTTTCGCTGCGCGTGACGGGCGGCTCGGGCGAGGAAACGCTCGGCTTTGCCGACAAGAATGGCAACGCCCGCGCCATCGATCCCGCTGCGCCGCAAGCCGCCGCCAAGCCGGCCGCAAGCCCGGCGGCGCCGTCCAAGCTGCGCCAGTTCACCAGCAAGCTGACCGGCGACGGCACGCTGACGCTGACGTCGGGCGAGGAACAGCTCGGCCGCTGGGCCTTCGCGGTCATATCGGACAAGCCGCCGCAGATCCGCTTCGTCGGCGAGCCCAAGCGCGCCGCAAACGGCGCCTTCGAGCTAAACTACCAGATCGACGACGACTATGGCGCCGCCACCGCCAAAGCGGTGTTCGCGCTCGCCGATCCGCAGGCGCCCAATGCGCGCCCGCTGTACGGTGCACCTGAAATGCCGCTGACGCTGCCGCGCCGCGGCGGCAAGTCGAACGCCGCCAAGACCTCCAAGGACCTGACCGAGCATGTCTGGGCCGGCAGCAGCATCAAGCTGACGCTGGTCGCCACCGATGATGCCGGGCACACCGCATCGAGCGAAACCAAGACGCTGCTGATGCCGGAGCGGCCTTTCACCAATCCGCTGGCACGCGCCGTGATCGAACAGCGCCGCCTGCTGGCGCTCGACGCCAACGCCAAGCCGCGCGTGCTCGACCTGATGGACGCCATCACACTGCGGCCGGAAGATACGTTCGACAACATGTCCCACTATCTCGCCATCATGAGCGCCCGCACCCGGCTGAAGATGGCCGAGAGCGACGATCAATTGCGCAGCGAGGTCTCCTATCTCTGGGAAATCGCGCTCGGCATCGAGGAAGGCAATCTTTCGGCCGCCGAAAAGCGGCTGCGCCAGGCGCAACAGGCGCTGCAGGACGCCATCAAGAATGGCGCCAGCGACGCCGAAATCGAAAAGGCGATGAAGGAACTGCGCGAGGCGATGAACCAGTTCCTGCAGGAATTCGCGGAGCGCGCCAAGCAGAATCCCAACGCCCCGCAGATGCAGCAGAACGGCCAAGAACTGCGCCAGAGCGACATCGATCGCATGATGGACCAGATCGAAAACCTGGCGAAGTCCGGAGATCGCGACAAGGCCCAGCAACTGCTGTCGCAACTGCAGGACATGATGAACAATCTGCAAGCCGGCCGTCAGCAGCAAGGCGGCCAGCAGGACAGCGAGATGCGCCAGCAGATGGACAAGCTGGGTGAGATCCTGCGGCGTCAGCAGGAGATGATGAACGACACCTTCCGCATGGATCAGATGCAGCGCGGCGAGCGCCAGCGCGGGCAGAACCGTGACGAGCAGCTCGGCGAAGGCGGCCAAGATGAGGACAGACCCGGCGTCGGCGAAGACCGCGATCCGCTCGCCCGGCAAAAGCCGATGACACCCCAGGAATTCGCCGATGCGCTGAAACAGCTGCAGCAGGGCCAGGGCCAGCTGCAAAGCGACCTCGATCAGCTGAAGAAGGGCCTCGAAGGCATGGGTATGGAGCCCAATGAAGGATTTGGCGAGGCCGGCAAGTCCATGGGCAATGCCGAACAGGCACTCGGCGAGGGTGAAGGCGATGCGGCCGTCGGTCATCAGGGCCGGGCCTTGGAAGCGCTGCGCAAGGGCGCCAAGGACATGATGAAGCAGATGCAGGCCATGCAGGGCGACCAGGGCGGCGGCGAGGAAGGCGGCCGCCAGCAGAACGCCGATCGTGATCCGCTCGGCCGGCCGCGCGCCAGCCAGGGCCCGGATTTCGGCGATTCGGTTAAGGTGCCCGACGAGATCGACGTGCAGCGCGCCCGCCAGATACTGGAAGCGATCCGCAAGCGGCTCGGCAATGCGCTCAGCCCTGACATCGAACGCAGCTATCTGGAACGGCTGCTCGAGCTGAAATAGAGCAATTCCAGGAAAATTGTGAAGCGGTTTTCCGTCCGGAATTGCGAAAAAACAAAGGGATTGCCGCCCGCGTCCATCCCACCTGAAAACCTCTCGCACGGGTGCACCACCATGCCCAGACTTGGCGCTGTCACACCCATCCTGCGCATCTTCGACATTGCCAAGGCGCTTGAATTCTATGTCGGCTTCCTCGGCTTCGAGGTGCAGTGGGAACATCGCTTCGCCGACGACGCGCCGCTTTACATGGCGGTCGGCCGCGACGGCTGCGTTCTGCATCTCAGCGAACATCATGGCGACGGTGCACCCGGCATCGCCCTGCGCATCGAGGTCGAGGACATCACCGCTCTTCATGGCGAACTGATCGGCAAAAACTACCGCTTTGCCAGGCCGGGCCTGGAAGAAACGCCGTGGAAGACCCGAGAGGTATCGGTCGCCGATCCGTTCGGCAACAGGCTGCATTTCTACGAGGATGTCGCTGGCTGACTGAGCCTGTTGACGAAGGCTTCGCGGATCGCATCCTGCATGCCGTCGATCGCCTCACCTGACGCATTGGGGTTGCGGTGCATCACCACGTTGGAGGAATCGATGGCGCCGAATCCGTCCGCTATGGTCAGTTCACGACAGCCGTCCGGAATGTTGCTGCGCGAAATCGGCGCGATCGCCAGTCCGGAGGTGACGGCGAGCTTGAGGCCGCCGGTGGTGTCGCTGGTATAGGCGACACGATAGGCAAGATCGCGCTGCTCCAGTGATTTGATGGCGAAGTCCTTGCACCAGCCGGCCCGGTTGTAGAGCGCGATCGGCACCGGCTGTTCCTCATGCATGTGATGCAGGGTCGACGTCACCCACACGGTCGGGTCGTGCATCAGCACTTCGCCGCCGGCGGGATCCTGCCATTCGAACACCACGCACAGATCGAGTTCGCCGGCAGCGAGCGCCGCCATCTGTGCCCCGGAATGGGCATAGC
The DNA here is from genome assembly GCF_040322895.1 of Mesorhizobium sp. M0088. NCBI lineage: Bacteria > Pseudomonadati > Pseudomonadota > Alphaproteobacteria > Hyphomicrobiales > Phyllobacteriaceae > Mesorhizobium > Mesorhizobium sp. M0088. The sequence goes on along the minus strand of NZ_JAMYUI010000013.1, from coordinate 170,383 downwards.
GCACGGTGACCTCGACCTGTGTATGACGCTTCGAGAAGGCGCCGAGCGCGCGCGACAGGATGGCGTGGCCATATTCCTCCGGAATGCCGATGCGCACCGGCCCGCCAAGCGGCGCTGCCGCCATCGATGCCGACGTCTCGTCGAGCAGCGAGACAATGCGGCGGGCGTTGACGATGAGTTCGCCGCCGCGCCGCGTCAACGCGACGCCGCGCGAACCGCGCTCGAACAGGCTGGCGCCGATCAGCTCTTCGAGCTTCTTCATCTGCATTGACACCGCGGATTGGGTGCGGCCGGCCTGCTCCGCCGCCTTGGTGAAATTGCCGGTCTCGGCAATCGCCACGAAGGTTCGCAGGAGGTCGCTGTCGAGGGTCGGCCGCATGAAATCCGCCATAAGAGAATTTGATTGCTGGTATCATTCCAATTCGTTTGCAACATGTCAAATGGCGGACGATAGTCGCTATACCCATTGGATATGCGGCTGCGAAATCAGCCGCGGACCAATCAAGAGTCCTCACTCGTGCCCGCTGCCCGAAACGGTGGCGGGTTCTTTTTACCCCGCCGGCGGCAGCTTCGGGTCGTGCGCGCAGGAGCCTGGATGCAGATGCAGAATCGGATGGTGGGCGGCATCCTGAGCCTGTGCCTCGGCGTGCTGGTCTTTTCGCTGCAGGATCCGCTCGTCAAAGCCGTGTCGAGCGGCTATCCGGTGACCGAGGTGATGGCGATCCGCTCGATCGTCGCCCTGCCTATCCTGATCGTTCTGGTCCATGCCGATGTCGGCTTGCGGGCGATCCTTTCGAAGCGATTCGGCATGCTGACGGTGCGCGCCTTCATCCAGTTCACCTCCTATACGATGTACTACCTGGCCATCGCCGCTTTGCCGCTCGCCGATGCGGTGGCGCTTTATTTCATGGCGCCGCTGTTCATCATGGTGCTGGCCGGACCGTACCTTGGCGAGCGCGTCTCCTGGCAGACACTGGCAACCGTGCTGATCGGCTTGTTCGGCGTCCTCGTGATGCTGCGCCCCGGCGCAGGGCTGTTCGACTGGGCAGCGCTGCTGTCGCTGGGCTCGGCGGCGCTCTATGGTTTTTCGCAGCTGATGGCCCGCAAGATCGGCGATACTGAATCGTCCACCGTCATGGCCTTCTATCAGAACGGCGCCTATCTGGTCGGCGCCGCCGTGGTTGCCGGGGCGTTTCACCTGGCCGGCATCACACACGCCGTTCACCCGAGCCTGGAATTCCTGGTACGGCCATGGCTTTGGCCGACGCTGCCAGATTTTCTCAAGATGGCGGCCTGCGGTTTCGTCGCCTCCGCCGGCATGATCCTGCTGTCGCAGGCCTACCGGATGGCGCCGGCCAACCGCGTTGCCACCTTCGAATACACCGGCATCCTGTGGTCGCCGCTGTGGGGTTTCCTGTTCTTCGCCGAGGTGCCGCGGTCGACGACGGTGATCGGCGCTGCGTTGATTATCGGCGCCGGTCTGCTGGCGCTCAACACCGAACGGCGCAAGAATGTTCCACCCGTGCTCGCTGCCGCCGACCCAGCCTGATCAGGCGAAGCAGATCAGCGCCCGCTCGACTCGCGAACGGATTTCGGCCAGCGTGAAGGGCTTCTGCACGACATCGAGGATGATGCCGTTCAATTCCTCGGCGCGCTCGCGCTGGTCGGCATAGCCGGTCATCAGCACGATCTTGATCGACGGAAACAATGCAGCAGCCGCGATCGCCATCTCGATGCCGTCCATCTCCGGCATGCGGATATCGGAGACGACGAGATCGTAGCCGCCACGCGCCGCCTGGATCAGCGAAAGTCCCTGCGCGCCGTCCGCCGCGATATCGATTGTGTGCCCGGCGCGTTCAAGCGCGCGGGCGGCCAGGGTGCGGACGGACTCATCGTCCTCGACGATCAGAAGCTTTGCCATGGCCGGCATATTTGGCCGCCAAAAGTTGACTTTTCCTGAAAGCGCGCAGCGTCAGCAAACCTTTTTGTTGCCGCTCAGACATCCCCTTTGACGACACCGACAAACGGCAACTCGCGAAAAGCATGGGCTACATCCATGCCGTAGCCGACGACGAAATAGTCGGGGCAGTCGAAGCCGACATAATCGGCATTGAGCTCGGTCTGGCGGCGCATGCGCTTGTCGAGCAGCACGGCGATCGAACAGCTCTTGGCGCCCCGCGACAACATCAGCTCGCGGGTAAAGCTCAGCGTCTTCCCCGATTCGAGAATGTCGTCGATCAGCAGCACGTCGCGGCCGGCGACCTCATTGTCGATGTCGCGCAGCACCCTCACCTCGCCGCTGCTGGTGCCGGCGCCATAGCTGGAGATGAAGATGAATTCGACCTCCGGCGACAGGCCGACATCGTGCATGGCCCGGATAAGATCGGCGGCGAAGATAAACGAGCCCTTCAGCACCGAGATCACCAGCAGATCGTGATAGTCGTGTCCGGCAATCTCCTTGGCGAGCTCGAGATTGCGCCGCGCGATCGCCGATGCTGAAAACAGAACCTCGATGTCCTTGCCGCGTACGATGGGCATTGATGGTCTTCCCCGGTGATCGCCTATTCGGCGAAAGTGACCGACACGGTCTTCACACCGTTTCTAGGCACGTCGAGCCGGCTGGCAAAGCCGAATCTTTCGCCAGACGCCAGCGAACGGCCGGATGTCCCCAACGTATAGCGGGTAGTCTGCCCGTCATTGCCGGTCACCCGGATTTCGAGCGGCGGCAACTCCGTCGGTTTCGCACCATCATTGACGGCCTCGCCATCGACGAACAGTGCGGCGTTCGGCCCGGTAGCGTCGACGCGTGACGTGACGCCCGAAATGCTGAGCGCCGACGCCTGCGCGCTGGACAGGAACGGCGCCTGGCGCACCAGCGCGTGCCCGCCGGAGACCCAGAACGCGGCCAAGGCAGCGCCGATGCCAGCGACCCAGAAGATCGGCCCGCCGCGCGAGGCTGGTAGCCGCTCCGGCGGGGCCTCGGGCTTGCGCAGCATGTCCATGCCCGCGACGGGTGGCATGACGATCGCGCGCGGCAGCGGCGAAACGCTCTCCACGGCAGGCGCAAGGCGCGGCATCACCACGTAGTCGGCATCGACGATGTCGGCGGCCGAACCACGCATGAACCGGTCCGCTGCGGCAATTGCCGCCGGATCGGTCATGATTTCGCCGGAAACCGGGCGCGCGGTTCGATCGTCAGCCATCATGGCCCCAGCATTGCAGCACGTGTTCGCTTTTCGTTTCTTTGCGTAAACACAAATGGTTAACGCTTCCCCACCGGAGCCCTCGTGACGAGCCGAAAGAGCCCAGAAATTAACCGCCGGTTAACCATGCCGGCCGATGGTCTTTACCCAGAACAGGCCGGCTCGCCGCCGTGCCGAAATTCAGGTCGTCGAAATTGATTCGTTTCGAAAATGTCGGCCTCCGCTATGGCATGGGTCCGGAAATCCTCCGCGACATCTCCCTGCACATCCCGGAGCGCTCCTTCCAGTTCCTCAGCGGGCCTTCGGGCGCCGGCAAGACGACCTTGCTGCGCCTGCTGTTCATGTCGCTGAAGCCGACGCGCGGGCTGATCACCATCTTTGGCAAGGACCGTTCGCGCATCTCGCGCACCGAATTGCCGCATCTGCGCCGCCGCATCGGCGTGGTCTTCCAGGATTTTCGCCTGCTCGACCACATGACCACCTACGAGAACGTCGCGCTGCCGCTGCGCGTGCGCGGGCGCGAGGAGGCGAGCTACCGCACCGATGTCACCGAACTGTTGAAGTGGGTCGGGCTGGGCGAGCGCATGCACGTGCTGCCGCCGGTTCTGTCCGGCGGCGAGAAGCAGCGCGCGGCGATCGCGCGGGCGCTGATCGAGCAGCCGGAAATCCTGCTCGCCGACGAACCGACCGGCAATGTCGATCCGCCTCTGGCGCGACGCCTGCTGCGGCTGTTCATCGAGCTCAACCGGCTCGGCACCGCGGTGGTGATCGCCACCCACGACCTTGGCCTGATGGAACAGGTCGACGCGCGCCGCATGATCCTGGCCGGCGGAAGGCTGGACATCTATGACTGAACTGTCCGCCGAACATTTTGTGGAACGGGAGCAGGACGCCGAGGCGACCGAGGCAAAGCCCCGCGCCCAGCGCAGGATGGCGCCGATCGTGCCGGCGCAGAACATCGCCGGCCGGGCACTGGTCCTGGTGATCGCCATCATGACCTTCCTGTCCTGCCTGACTTTCGGCGCAGTGACGCTGGTGCGCGACACAGCGTCCGTCTGGGAGAACCAGATTTCGCGCGAGGCGACCATCCAGATCAAGCCGGTCGACGGCCTCGACATGGAAGCAGCCCTTACCCAGGCCTCCCAGATCGCCGGGGAATTCCCTGGCGTCAAGACGACCCGGATCATCGACCGCGAGGCGACCGCGAGGCTCCTTGAGCCCTGGCTGGGCTCGGGGCTCAACATCGATGAATTACCCGTGCCGCGCCTGATCATCGTCACCATCGACGAGAACAGCCCGCCCGATTTCGCTGCCATGCGCGCCGCGATCACGCCGAAACTGCCGAGCGCATCGCTCGACGATCACCGCACCTGGGTCGACCGGCTGGTAGCGATGGCCCGCACCACGGTGACCATCGGCATTGCCGTGCTGGCATTGATGCTGTCGGCGACCGTGCTGACCGTGGTGTTCGCGACGCGCGGCGCCATGGCCGGCAACGGTCACATCATCGAAGTGCTGCATTTCGTCGGCGCCGAAGCACGCTTCATCGCACGCGAATTCCGCCGGCATTTCCTGGTCACCGGCATGAAGGGAGCGGCGGCTGGCGGTGCCGCGGCAGTGCTCGTCTTCATCGTCTTTTCCTGGTGGTCGTCGCGCAATATGGCGACGCCGCAGGCCGACCAGGCGACCGCCCTGTTCGGCAATTTCGCCATCGGTTCGGCAGGCTATCTCGGTGTCGTGTTGATGGTGCTGGTGATCGGCGGACTGACGGCTGCCACGTCCCACGCCACCGTCGTTGCCTATCTCAGCGACATCGATGTCCGCCAGCCGGATGCAGGCTAATTCATGTCGCCCAAAAGTGGGAACCGGTTTTGGGACAACGACATAGATAGGACAGGGTGATCACGGATGGAGAATTCACGTAACGCAAAGTGCGTCTTTACCTACCCAAAGCCGCATTTCAGGATTAACCATATGGCGATGGACGCGCGGGATTCGACCGGTACGGCTGGGCAGATGCCAGTGGTGGTTGCCCGTTCGCATGACCGCTCCGCTGTGAGCCGTCTAAGAGCCGCCTTGCGTCTGTCCGCTCTCTCCGTTCTCATCCTCGCAACCCTGTTCGCCGGCGGCTTCGGTTGGTTCGCCAACAAGGTCAGCCATCTGACAACGCCCGCCAATCCGGCCAAGGCGGACGCGATCATTGTCTTGACCGGCGGCCAGTCCCGCCTCGATGCGGCGATGGATCTGCTGGCGTCCGGCAAGGGCGAACGGCTGCTGATCAGCGGCGTCCATCCTTCCGCCAGCCGTCGCCAGTTGCAGGCGGCGACCGGCGGCGACAAGAATCTGTTCTCCTGTTGCGTCGACATCGACCGCGCCGCGCTCGATACGATCGGCAATGCGGAGGAAAGCGCCAAATGGGTCGAGAGCCACGCCTATGGCACGGTGATCCTTGTCACCAACAATTATCATATGCCGCGCAGCCTGCTGGAAATGGGCAGGCTGCTGCATGGCGCCAAGCTCGAGCCCTATCCGGTGGTCAATTCCAACCTCGACAATGGCGGCTGGCTGACCAAGCCGCGGGCATTGCGCGTGCTGTTCACCGAATACAACAAGTATTTGCTGGCGCTGGCGCGCGGCATCGTGCCGGTCAAGCCGACGCCCAACGGCATCGCACTGGCCGAAACCGCGGCCGGCGGCTGATTATTCCGCTGCGGCCGCGCCCGAATCTCCCCTGAGCCGTGCGATCTCCTGTTCAAGGCGCTCGATCCGCTTGTCCCGCTCGCCGAGTGCCGCCGCCACGTCGGCCGCCTCGAACCGTTGCGGGATGTGCTGCGGACAATTGGCATCCCAGGCCGAGACGGTGAACAGGATGACTTGCTCGGGGCGCGCCTTGTAGTCTTGCGGCATCAGTTTCGCCATCAGTTCGGCGTCACTCTCGACGACCCGCGCCGTGCCCCAGATCTTGATGCGCTGGCGGTGCATATAGTCGATCAGGAACAGGAACGCCCTTGGATTGTCGGCCAGATTGCCCTGCGTGATGAACTGCCGGTTGCCGGAAAAATCCGCGAAGCCGATCGTATGTTCATCCAGCACCTTGAGGAAGCCGGCCGGCCCGCCGCGATGCTGGACATAGGGCTGCCCCTCGCTGTTGGCGGTCGACAGGAAGACGCTGGTCTGCATTTCGATGAAGGCGGCAAGGTCCGGGGTGATGCCGGCCTGCCAGCCGCCACGCTCCTCGACGCGGGCATAGGACTGACGTGAGCCCTTGCGGGCCTGGATCGCCTTGACGGTCGGCGTGAAGGCGACGTCGCTGGTGAAAGCATGCGCGTTCATTGAAAGCTTCCTTGCGGCAAGATGCTAAAGTCCGAGCTCCGACAGCGTCGGGTGGTCGTCCGGTCGCCGGCCGAGCGGCCAGTGATACTTACGATCGGCCTCGCCGATCGGCAGGTCGTTGATGCTGGCGATGCGCAGGCGCATCAGCCCGTGTTCATCGAATTCCCAGTTCTCGTTGCCGTAGCTGCGGAACCATGAACCGCTGTCGTCGCGCCATTCGTAAGCGAAACGCACGGCGATGCGGTTGCCGTGGAAGGCCCAGACCTCCTTGATCAGTCGGTAGTCGAGCTCGCGACTCCATTTGCGCGTCAGGAAGGCCTGGATGGCGTCGCGGCCTTGCAGGAATTCGGCGCGGTTGCGCCAGCGGCTGTCCTTGGTATAGGCGAGCGCAACCCGCGCCGGATCGCGTGAATTCCAGGCATCCTCGGCCATGCGCGCCTTCTGTGCTGATGTCTCGGCGGTAAACGGCGGCAGCGGCGGTCGGGCTTCGGACATGGCAACTCCTTTGTGGGCCATGCTGCGGGCAGGCCGACAGACACAATATAGAGCCTTCCATCATTCAAATGCAGATGACATATTCGTAACCTGTCCTTCCATTTTCCGGAAGAAGCTATGGATCGTCTCGAAGCCATGTCGCTCTTTGTCGCCGCGGTGGAGGCCGGCAGCCTTTCCGCGGCCAGCCGCCGTTTCGGCATTCCGCTGGCGACGGTCAGCCGCAAGATTTCCGATCTCGAGCGCCATCTGAACACACGACTCCTGAATCGCTCGACGCGACGGCTAACACCGACCGATGCCGGCCAGACCTATCTTGCCGCCTGCCGCCGCATCCTGGACGAGGTCGGCGAGGCCGAACGCACGGCAGCCGGCGAATACAGCGCGCCGACCGGCGAATTGGCCATCACCGCGCCGGTCGTCTTTGGCCGCCTGCACGTGCTGCCGGTCGTCACCGGCTTTCTCGCCGCCTATCCAGACGTGGACATCCGCCTGACATTGGCCGACCGCATAACCCAGCTGGTCGAGGACCATTTCGATCTCGCCATCCGCATCGGCCAGTTGCCCGATTCGAGCCTGGTCGCCATCGGCGTCGGCGCGATCCGCCGCGTCGTCTGCGCCAGCCCGGCCTATCTTGCCGAACACGGCACGCCGACCACCCCGGAGGATCTGGAAACACACGATTGCATCACCTTCGAGGGACTTGCCTCCGCCGCCAGTTGGAGCTTCACCAAGGGCAAGGCCGAAATCCCGGTTCGGGTCCGCTCGCGGCTTCAGGTCAACACCGCCGAAGCGGCCATCGATGGGGCGATTGCCGGCGTCGGGCTGACACGCGTGCTTTCCTACCAGATCGAAGCCGCGCTGCGGTCCGGCACGCTGCGCATCCTGCTGCAGGAGTTTGAGCCAAAGCCATGGCCGGTAAGCCTGGTGCATGCGGGCCACGGCTTGCTGCCGGTCAAGCTGCGCGCATTCCTCGATTTTGCCGCCCCGCGCCTGAAGGAGCGGCTGGCGCGGCTGATGTAGCGGAACCAGGCCAACCCCCATTGGCGACCGTTCTTCGTTGCCAGCCAAAGCGCCCTGCGGCCATTTCCTTTTTTCCCGCGCTTGGTGTAACCAACGCTCACCTCCTCACCGGGCTCCCCCCAAATGCTCTACATCAGATCGCTGACGTTCAATTTCGTCTTTTACGTCAACCTGATCGTCCAGATGATCCTCTGGACCCCATACTATTTCCTGTCGCCCCGGCACCGCGCCTGGTTCGTGCCGAAATTTTGGTCGCGCACCTCGATGTGGCTTTACGACAAGATCGCCGGAACGAAGAGCGAGATCACCGGCCGGGAAAACCTGCCCGAAGGCTCCTTCATCCTGGCCCCCAAACACCAGTCGTTCTGGGATGCGATCGCCTTCTTTCCCTATCTTCACGACCCTCTCTACATCCTGAAGCGCGAGCTCACCTGGATCCCGTTCTTCGGCTGGTACATCATGAAGATGCGCATGATTCCGGTTCATCGCGGCAGCCGTTCGAAAGCGCTGAAGGCCGTGGTCGCCGCGACCAAGGCGGAGATGGCGCGCAATCCTCGCCAGCTCATCATCTACCCCGAAGGGACAAGACGCGCGCCGGGCGACGAGCCGGCCTACAAATACGGCATCGTCGAAATCTATGCGCAACTTGGCATTCCGGTGGTGCCGGTTGCCCATGTCGCCGGTCTCTATTGGCCGCGTCGAAAATTCCTGCGCTATCCCGGCACCATCAAGGCGCGTTTCCTGCCGCCGATCCCACCGGGACTGAGCAAGGACGAATTCATGGCCCGGCTGATCGGCGAGACCGAGGCTGCCTGCGACCAGTTCCTGATTGATGCCGCGCGCGGCCCAAACCCGCCTGCCTTGCCGCCGACAGCGGTGAAAAGACTGCAAGAGCTGGACAACGCCGCAAGACACAAAGCCTGAACCGGAAGTCTCCTACCGGCAGTTCTCAGCCGAACACGGCCAGCGCGGTGGTCAACACCAGCGTCGCGGCAAAGACCAGGTTGACGATCCGCGAGGCCGCCGGCCGGCGCAGGAAGCGCGCGAATGCCACTCCCAAGACAAGCCACACGGCGTGGATGGCAACGATCATGACGGCGAGAATCGTCAGCTTCAGCCATGGACCAAGCTCAGCGGTGCCCTGTTTCGACGAAACACCGGCGAACACGGCGGCGATTGCCACATAGGCCTTCGGATTGGCGACCGCGAGAAGGAAACCAGCCAGCCATGTTGGACACGAAGCCTCGGCGGCGCGTGCTGCCATGGGCGGCGCCGTGGCGATCTTGAAGGCGAGATAGAGGATGTAGGCCGCCGAGGCGAAAGCCAGCAACGGCGCCAGCTTCGGCATCGAGGTAAGCACCGCCATGACCCCGGTCGCGACAACCAGAAGCACGGCGATCGTGCCCAGGATGATTCCCCAGGCATAGCCCAGCGAGTGGCGCAAACCGAAGGCGGCCCCAACGGCGGTAACGCTTATCGTTGCCGGACCCGGGCTGCCCATGATCACCAGGGCGGCAAGCATCAGCGCGAGAAGTTGCCCCCAAAGATCCGGCTGCGAAAGAAGCGGCTCAGTCATCTCTCCTCTGTCCTGCCTCGCGAAGAGACGGTATGGCAGGACCAGAGTGGCGTCTTGGACGTTCGTGCGAGGCGTCGCGCCTGAAGCTTCAGCCGCTCGCTCTGTCGAGTTCGGTCATGTCGGCGGCGGTCAGTTTCAGCGACGCCGCCCTGATCAAGCTGTCCATCTGTTCAGGCTTGGTGGCGCTGGCGATCGGCGCGGTGACGCCCGGCCGAGCGATAACCCAGGCAAGCGCGACTTCCGCCTGCTTGGCCGAATGCCTTGATGAAACCGCGTCGAGTGCCGCAAGGATGCGCATGCCGCGCGCGTTGAGGTAGTCTTTCACGCCACCGCCGCGCGGGCTTTGACCGAGATCGGCATCGCTGCGGTATTTGCCGCTGAGAAAACCCTTGGCCAGGCTGAAATAGGTGATGACGCCGATGTCCTCGGCCACGCATAGATCGCGCAACGGCCCATCGAAGGACGAGCGATCGTAGAGATTGTATTCCGGCTGCAGCACCTCGTAGCGCGGCAGACTGCGCAAGCTCGCCACATCGAGTGCAGCACGCAACTGGCCGGCGTCGAGATTCGAACAGCCGGCATAGCGGATTTTGCCCTTGGCGAGCAGCTTCTCGTAGGCGCCAAGCGTTTCTTCGTAGGGGGTTGCAGGGTCCGGCCAGTGCGACAGATAGAGGTCGATGACTTCGGTCTGCAGCCGCTTCAGCGATGCGTCGACGGCCTTTTCGATGTATGCGGCGGACAGGTCCTTGTGCCCCTGCCCCATATCCGAACCGACCTTCGTGATCACCACGACCTTGTCGCGATTGCCACGGTCTTTCATCCATTTGCCGATGATGGTTTCCGATTCACCGCCCTTGTGGCCGGGAACCCAGCGCGAATAGGCATCCGCCGTATCGATGGCGTTGAGGCCGGCGCCGACGAAGCGGTCGAGCAGGTCGAACGAGGTATTCTCGTCGGCGGTCCAGCCGAAGACATTGCCGCCCAGAACCAGCGGCGCGATGGACAGGTCGGTGCGACCGAGACGACGTTTCTGCAAGGCGGATCTCCGGGATGATTGGGCGGGCAAAGGGCGTCGCGGGCTGAGGGTCGGAGCCTAACCTAGGTCTTGCCTGAACGAGGTCAAAGGCCTGGCCGCCTTTTTCCGCAGAGCCAGCTTCACAAAGGCGCGACCTGGCTGGCGACATCCTCCAGCCAGTGGTCGCTTATGCCCAGTGCCTCGAGATGCTCAAGCGTGCTCAGCACATAGTCCTCGTTGTTGCCAGACTGGCCGACCGCGCCGCGCACCACGGCCGCTGCATCCGCCGCGTCGAGCGCTCCGGCATATTGCTCGTGCTGGCGGTCGACAATGTAGACCACCGCGTCGACCGTACCGCCCCCGTCGAGGCGAATCTTGAGTATGCGCTCCAGATAGACATTGGTGACCAGTTCGCGCTCGCGAAGATAGGCCATGACCTCGTCGCGCAAGTCGCCGGGGACGCGGAATGCGAGGCCGACGCAGGACCCGCCACGGTCGAGGCCGAGCACCAGCCCCGGCCGATTACGCGTTCCGCGATGCACGAAGGAATAGACGCAGAGCGAGCGCCGGTAGCCATGCAGGCGGGCACGCTGTGTTTCGACATGCGCGAATCCCGGCCGCCAGATCAGCGAGCCATAGCCAAACACCCAAAAATCGCCCATATCGCCGCGCCTGATTGCAAAAGATGCCAACACCGCACCCGGACCGGTGTTTTTTCCGCCCGTCCCGTCTAACTATTCGTCTGTCTACCTGGCGGAATCGACCACCCGTCCGCAACACCCATGCGTTAACGAGAGCCAAAGCATGACGTCAAGTGACGAACGCCAGCCAAGTAACCGTCGCCGCCTGTTCTGGCTTGCAGCGTTCATAGTCGTGCTGGTCGCCCTCTACAGCGGCGGCTGGTTCTATCTGGCTGACCGCGTCAGGAGCGAAGCCGACAAGGCGGTTGCCACGGTCAACAAGAATGGCGTCGAGGCCGGCTGCGCCAATCTCCAGGTCAGCGGCTATCCCTTGAGCTTTACCGTCTCCTGCGACAACCTCGCCTATGAGGATGATGCCAGGAACATCGCGGCCTCAGCCGGCAGTTTCAACGCGGCCGCCCAGATCATCCAGCCTCTGTCACCGGTTGCCAATCTGCGCGGCCCGCTCAGGACCTCCGTTCCGGACATGGTGCCGCTGTGGATCGACTGGGACAATCTGCAGGCCAGTTTCAAATTGTGGTGGCCGCTGCCGCAGCGGATCTCGCTGGAGGCGGAGGGCCTGTCCGGCCAGACCGATCCGGCCGACGACACCGATCCGGTGCAACTGTTCAGCGCCGGCAAGGCATCGGGTCAGCTGCAGCCCAACGGTGACGATATCGACTATCTCGGCAGTTTCGGCGATCTCGAGATCGACCCCGACGCGATTGGCGGGCGCGTGCTTCCGGCGCTCGATGCCAGTGGCGACGTGACATTGAAGAACGGTGTCGCGTTGATCGGCACGCAGGTGAAGAGCCTTCGTGGCCAGGCGATCGAGATCCACAACCTTGACCTGTCGTCGGGGACGGCGCGCATTACCGTTTCGGGACCGCTCTCGGTCGATGCCGAGGGCCTGGTCAACGCCGATCTGATGATCAGGCTGAAGGACCCGAAGGCGGTGGCGGCCATCCTCGGCGCCGCCATACCCGAGCAGAAAAGCCAGATCGAGCAGGGTTTTTCTGCCCTGGCGGTGCTCGGCAACGAACCGTCGATGCCGCTGAAGGTGGTCAGGGGCAAGGCCTCGCTCGGCTTCATTCCGCTGGGCAAGATCAAGCCGGTCGAATAGCTCAACCATGGCAAAACCCGTGAAGCTGCTGAGCGTTGGCGCCTTGACGCTGGACACCATCCTGCGCGTCGAGACGCTGCCCGTGCATCAGGGCAAGTTCATTGCCTCCGACGGCCTCCAGATCGCCTCGGGCATGGCCACCAGTGCTGCCTGTGCCGCCCACCGCCTCGGCGCCGAGGTATCGCTGTGGGCGAGCGCGGGTGACGATGCCGTCGCCGACCAGCTCATCGCCGGCATCGAGGCCGAAGGCGTCGATTGCACCTTTGTGCGCCGCGTCAGAGGCGCCCGCTCGGCGCTGGCCTCGATCCTGGTCGACGCGCATGGCGAGCGCATCATCGTGCCGTTCTATGACGGGCTGGCCCAGGCCGATCCCGAAGTCTTGCCGGTCGCCGACCTCACGGCATTCGACGCCGTGCTGGTCGATGTCCGCTGGCCGGGCGCGGCAGCGTTGGCACTCAAGGCGGCACGCGCCGTTGGGCGTCCGGCGATCCTCGATGCCGACACCGCGCCGCTGGAAGTTCTGGAACAGCTGTTGCCGCTCGCCACGCACATCGTCGCTTCGGAAACGGCGGCGCGCATCGTCTGCGGCCAGGCGCTCGATCCGGAAACGGCTTGCGCCGATCTCGCCAGCCGCACCGACGCCTTTGTCGCGGTAACCGGCGGCGCGGCGGGCTGTTGGTGGCACGACTGTCGCGCAGGCTGTGTGCGCCATGTCGCGGCGCCGAGGATCAAGGCAGTGGATACGCTCGCCGCCGGCGATGTCTTCCACGGCGCCTTCGCCGTCGGGTTGGCGGAAGCCATGCCGGTCGAGCAGGCTTTGCGCTTTGCCAGTGCGGCCGCGGCGCTCAAATGCCTGCGCTTCGGCGGCAGGCTGGGCGCGCCGGATAGGGCCGAGACGCTGGCCATGGTTGCGCAGACCTGGCCAGCCTGAAACTGACGCTTTTGTTTTGACGCAATTCCCAAGGGAAAGCGCTAGCGCTTTTCCCGGGAAAAACGCCTCACACTTTTCCTGGAATTGCTCTAGCCCTTCGCGGGATGCTCGACGGCCTGGCGACCGAAATCGGGCACGTCGATGTCCTGGCCGGCCTCGATGATCGAGCGGCGTACGGCGCGGGTGCGGGTGAACAGATCGAAGAGCTTTTCGCCGTCGCCCCAGCGGATCGCGCGTTGCAGCGACGCCAGATCTTCCGAGAACCGCGCCAGCATTTCAAGGATGGCGTCCTTGTTGTGCAGGCAGACATCCCGCCACATGGTCGGGTCGGAGGCGGCAAGGCGGGTGAAGTCGCGGAAGCCGGAAGCCGAATATTTGATCACTTCGGACTTGGTTACCGACTGCAGATCATCGGCGGTGCCGACGATGTTGTAGGCGATGATGTGCGGCAAATGCGAGACGATGGCCAGCGTCATGTCGTGATGCTGCGGATCCATCGTGTCGATGTTGGCACCGCACCGGCGCCAGAACTCCGACAGCCTCTCCAGCGCGTCCGGGTTGGTGTCGGGCAGCGGCGTGAAGATGCACCAGCGATTGTCGAACAGGTCGGCGAAACCGGCGTCGGGGCCGGATTTTTCCGTGCCCGCCAGCGGATGGCCGGGAATGAAATGGACACCTTCAGGCACATAAGGCTGCATCTGCGCGATGACGGACGCCTTGGTCGAGCCGACATCGGTGAGGATCGCACCCGGCTTCAGCGCCGGCGCGATTTCCTCGGCCACCGCGCCGGATGAGCCTACCGGCACCGAGACGATGACCAGGTCGGCATCGCGGACAGCTTCTCTCGCATCGGTAGTATAGCTATCGCCCAGCCCGAGTTCCTCGGCTCGCGCCAGTGTCGCGGCACTGCGGGTCGAAATGGCCAAGTGACGGGCGAGACCTTCGCGGCGGATGACGCGGGCCAGCGACGAGCCGATCAGGCCGATGCCGACCAGCGCGATCTTTTCAAACATCGGTGATGTCATGGTCTCTAGCTTTTCAGGAATGTCGTGAGAGCGGCGACAACGCCGCGATTGGCCTCTTCGGTGCCGACGGTCATGCGCAACGCGTTGGGAAAGCCATAGCCCGAAACGCGCCGCAATATATAGCCGCGCGCCGTCAGATAGTCGTCCGCCGCCGCCGCCGAATGCTTCTGGTCATCGGGAAAATGAATGAGGACGAAATTGCCGACGCTCGGCGTTACCCGCAGCCCGAGCTTTGTGAATTCCTCGCTCAACCAGGCAAGCCAGGTCTCGTTGTGCGCCACGCTGCGCTCGACATGGGCGCGGTCGCGGATGGCTGCGATACCGGCCTCGATCGCCGTCGCATTGACGTTGAAGGGACCGCGCACGCGGTTGATGGCGTCGACGATATGCATCGGCGCATACATCCAGCCGATCCGCGCGCCACCGAGGCCGATCTTGGAGAAGGTACGGGTCATCACCACGTTCTCGGTGCTGCCGACCAGCTCGATGCCGGCCTCATAGTCGTTGCGGCGGACATATTCGGCATAGGCCGCGTCGAGCACCAGAAGCACGTTCTTCGGCAGCGCGGCATGCAGCCGGCGAACCTCCTGGAACGGCACATAGGTGCCGGTCGGGTTGTTGGGATTGGCCAGGAACACGATCTTGGTGCGCAGCGTGACCGCGGCCAGGACGGCGTCGATGTCGGCGCGCTCGTCTCTTTCCTTGATCGTCACCGGAACGGCACCCGCCGACTGGATGTAGATCTTGTAGACCATGAAGGCGTGTTCGGTGATGACGGCCTCGTCGCCGGGCGCCAGATAGGTCTGCGCCAGCAGGCCGAGAATCTCGTCGGAACCGTTGGAACAGATGATGTTCTGCGGGTTGAGGCCGTGCACCTCGGCGATCGCTTCGCGCAGCCGCCTGGCGGTGCCGTCGGGATAGATGTCGAGCTTGCCGGCAATCTCGCGCGCGGCTTCGATCGCTTTCGGCGAGGGCCCTAGCGGATTCTCGTTTGATGACAGCTTGTGGACCTTGGCGACGCCGGCGGGCGCCGTGCTCTTGCCCGGCACATAGGCGTCGATGTCCATGATGCCCGCACGCGGGGTTGGACGTGCCTGGTCCGGTGTCTGGCTCATGTCGCAAAATCCGTCGAGAACGCTTCCTGAGGGAAGCCGCAGCGGAAATACAAGCCGTGGCCTGCAATGTCGAGAGGCGACAGCCATCGCCCAGGGCTGGCCGTTGACGACGGCGCGCCACAGCCCTAGAAGGGGTGCGACTTCCGTGGTGATTTGGCCGGTCGGCTTGCAGCCACGTTAAACAACTTGCTAAAGGGCCGTTTGCATCCTGTAACCGGCTTTGCGACCGCAATGCCGGTTTTTTGTTGTCCGCGCCGGCCGGACACCCGTATCGGCATCGACTTTCGACAAGCGCGATGCGTGGGCTCAAAGTGTGAGATGGATGTCATGGCCGTTCTGCGTGCCCGCAAAACAAACAACGAGGTCGACCAGCCGTCGAGCCCGGTTTTGCGTTTTGGATCCGACAAGCCGCTCAAGCTGGACGCCGGCACGCTGCTTTCACCGTTCCAGATCGCCTACCAGACCTACGGCACGCTGAACGATGCCCGCTCCAACGCCATCCTCGTCTGCCATGCACTGACCGGAGACCAGCACGTCGCCAGCACCAATCCGGTGACCGGCAAGCCTGGCTGGTGGGAAGTGCTGATCGGCCCCGGCAAGATCATCGACACCAATCGCTTCTTCGTCATCTGCTCCAACGTCATCGGCGGTTGCCTTGGGTCCACCGGTCCGGCCTCGACCAATCCCGCCACCGGCAAGCCCTATGGGCTTCACCTGCCCATTATCACCATTCGCGACATGGTGCGGGCGCAGCAGATGCTGATCGACCATTTCGGCATCGAAAAACTGTTTTGCGTGCTCGGCGGCTCGATGGGCGGCATGCAGGTGCTGGAATGGGCGTCGAGCTATCCGGAGCGCGTCTTCTCGGCGCTGCCGATCGCCACCGGCGCGCGCCATTCCTCGCAGAACATCGCCTTTCATGAGGTTGGCCGCCAGGCTGTCATGGCCGATCCGGACTGGCATGGCGGCAAATATTTCGAGCACGGCAAACGCCCGGAAAAGGGCCTGGCGGTAGCGCGCATGGCCGCCCACATCACTTACCTGTCGGAAGCCGCCCTGCACCGCAAGTTCGGCCGCAATCTGCAGGATCGCGAAGCGCTGACCTTCGGCTTTGACGCCGACTTCCAGATCGAAAGCTATCTGCGCCACCAGGGCATGACCTTCGTCGATCGCTTCGACGCCAATTCCTACCTCTACATGACGCGGTCGATGGACTATTTCGACCTTGCCGCCGACCATGGCGGCCGGCTGGCCGATGCTTTCGCCGGCACGAAAACCCGCTTCTGCCTGGTGTCGTTCACCTCGGACTGGCTTTTTCCGACCGAGGAGAGCCGCTCGATCGTGCATGCGCTCAACGCCGCCGGAGCATCGGTATCCTTCGTCGAGATCGAGACCGACCGCGGCCACGACGCATTCCTGCTCGACGAGCCGGAACTGTTTGCCGCCATCAACGGCTTCATCGGCTCGGCCGCCAGGGCGAGAGGGCTGGGCCTATGAGCGTCAACCGCGACCAGCGCGTCGACCTTGAAGTCGTCGCCAACCTCATCCCACCACAGTCGCGCGTGCTCGATGTCGGCTCGGGCGACGGCTCGCTGCTCGAATTGCTGCAGGACAGCAAGCAGGTCGACGGCCGTGGGCTCGAGCTGTCGCAGCGCGGCGTCAACGAATGCGTGGCGCGCGGCCTCTCGGTCATCCAAGGCGACGCCGACAAGGATCTCGAATTCTATCCCGATAAGGGCTTTGACTTCGTCGTCCTGTCGCAGACGCTGCAGGCCACCCGCAACCCGAAGCTGGTGCTCGACGAACTGCTCAGGATCGGCAATCGCGCCATCGTCTCCTTCCCCAATTTCGGCCATTGGCGTGTGCGTCTGTCACTGTTCGTCAACGGCCGCATGCCGGTGACCAAGGACCTGCCCTATTCCTGGTACGACACGCCCAACATCCACTTCTGCACCATCCGCGACTTCGTCAATCTGTGCGACGAGCTCGGCGCGACCGTCGAGAAGGCAACCGCTCTCGACGCCAACGGCCAGAAGATCGGCCTGTCGATGCCGTGGTGGTTCTGGAACTTCTTCGGCCAGCAGGCAGTGTTCTTGCTGAAACGGCAGTAGCCGCAAGCTATTCGAGGATGTCCGTGGCCTTGTGCGGATGTTCGACACCGTCGGCGAACACCACATCGGCCTCCGAATTGTCCGTGCGCAGCGCCAGTATCGCCTGGTAGGCGGGCGAATTATACCAGCCATGCACATGCTGCCTATCGGGAAATTCGATGATGATCAGATGGCCCGGCCAGTTGTTCTCGATCACCTCGACATCACCGCCATGGACCAGAAAACGGCCGTCGAAAGGTTCCAGCGTGGCATCGATCTTGTGCAGGTATTCGACGATCTGCGGGCCCATCGTGGCTTGGCGCATATGGGCGACGGCGTAAGCGGTCATAAGTGCACTCCCTTTCAATCGAAGCCGATTGCCGGCTCCGCAGGCACAGATTGCCAAGGGTCGTGACAGAATTCGATTACCCCAAAAGTAATAAGAATGAGATGGACGCGATCGTGACGAACCGGCCTGCGCGATCCTGAGGCGGTTTCCAGTCTCCGGCCCTCAGGGTGTTGCCGTTGAGACGCAAGGTTGCGAATTCGTGGTTGCGGACGGATTGAACTCTGCAACCAGATGATGACACGGGAGCATGTTTTTCGTAGCGTCATGCCGGACGCGATGCCGAGCGAAGCACGGAGCGGGGAACCTGACCTATTCGATCGTTGTCGAAATGGAAAACGCCAAGTCCATCAATGAAGATGAGATCGGCGTTTCGTTCAGTGCTTTGGCACGGGAAATAGAAGCCGTGACGACGACCGGTCAATACCTGAAACCGGAGGTCATCGTCGTTCACAGCGGACCAGATACCGACACACCGCTTCTGCGGCATCGTCTCACCGAAATTGTTCCGCAACTTGGCATGGCAGCAAATACGGTCTTCAGCGCCTGCACAGGCGGCCGGTACTATGAGGTCAAGAACGCAGGCGCCGCGTTGGCCAAGGGCGACATCGTCATTTTCTGCGATTCCGATACAGTGATCGAAGACGGCTGGCTGTCGGCACTTCTCAAACCGCTCCAGGATCCGAAGACGATCGCCGTGAACGGTTACACCTATCTCGGCTGTGACGATTTCGCTTCGCGAACCTTTGCGCTTCTGTGGTTCTTCCCGCTGCGTGATGGTGATAGACGCTTTGCCTCCAAGCGCGCGATGAACGCTAACAATTGCGCCTTCCGCAGAAGCTGGTTAGCCGGCCATCCCTTTCCGGCCAGCAATGGATTCAAGGTTTCTTGCACGTTGCTCGCCAGCCAGTTACGAGCAAGCGGGCATGATTTTGTCAGAGTCGATGCCCGGGCCAGCCATTATCCTCCGCGCGGTTGGCGCTTTTTCTTTTGGCGTGCCCTGGTCACCGGGCGCGATGCGGACCGGAAATATGTGGCACTGGCATCGCCATCCCAAGCCGCGCGAGTGCTGAAGGCGACAAGACGTTGGTTTTCGACGTCCTGGAAAGTGGGCGGGCGTATTCTGACGCATGCAACTCGGCTCGGAATGCCGGCATGGCAGATCCCGTTTGCACTGATCGTCGGATTGGCCTTTTGCGCGCTGGTTTTTTGTGCACAAGCGGCCATGGCCCTTGGGCTGGTTCGGGACGAGGTTGAAAACGTGCCCCTCTACGTGGGACATAGCTGAAGCACTATGGTCAAAATGGGCAAAACCATCGAACCGACACCTCTCATCACGGTCATTACGCCGACCCACAACCGACGCGAAACGGTGTTGCGCGCCGTGGAAAGCGTACTCTCCCAGAGCATGTCGAGGCTTGAGCACATTGTCGTCGACGATGGTTCGACCGATGGAACCGAAGCGGCGCTTGCCCGTATCCAGGACCCGCGGCTGATCTATGTCGGGGCGAAATGGCGAGGCGCCAACGCAGCCAGGAATGCCGGCATCGAGCGCGCGCGGGCACCGTTGGTGACGTTCCTCGATTCGGACGACATCTACATGCCGCACCGGCTTGAACGAACCCTGACCTGGTTCGAGGAAAATCCTGTACTGCAAGTGCTGATCAGTTCGTTCGTGTCCCTGAAAGGCAGTCGCATCACAAACTGCGTCAACCCCGAGGCGTTCGTGAGCCCCGCAATGCTGGAGCGGACGCTGGTTGGGCAGACCATCTTCATTGCCGGCTCCGCGATCACGGCTCGCCGCGAAGCCTTGCTGGCCATCGGCGGCTACGACAGCGACATCACCCGCATGCAGGATCGCGAATTGCTGCTGCGCCTTGCCCGGCGCTTCGGTGCGCAGTTGTCCAGGGATCTGGACTGGACGAAATACAATTCGGAAAACTCGATTTCCGGCCGCCGTGACGGCTATGTCGAGGCCTATGCGAACCTGATGGGCAAACATCCGCATATTGCCCATGCCTACCCGCACATTCCGCCTTACATGATCTCGCGGCAGCTCATCGCCGACATCCTGCGAGGCAGGATACCGGAGGCATTTCAGGGCTACATGGCCAACCGTTCATCCAAAACGCTTGGCTATTCGCTGCCGGAATTGATGCAAGGCTATGTCCATGGCCGGCGCTGGCGCCGCGATCTCTCCAACGAGTTTCGCAATCAATTTGGTGCCCGGCCCGCTTAACCGAGAGGGATTCCGGGAAATTGTGGAACGGTTTTCCCTCCGGATCGCGTTAACCCCTCTGTCGAGAGCTCAACGGTCAAGTTCGGGAAAATACGGATCCGATAGAAACCGCCTGTCCCGTTCGCCTTGTAGGCAGTCTATCGGCGTCGCCGCGTCGATGGGGATGCTTCTCACCTCGTCCTGAATGCCACTCACTTCCAGGAGCAGCTTGCGCCGGATGGCTGTCGAAAACTCGGCGGCGGCATAGATAGGCAGCACGAAGGAACCGGGTCCGCCGATCACGCACTGCGCATAATACTGGTCGAGATGGCTGAAGGTGGGCGACGGGCTGATCAGGATCGGCAGGCCATTGACGACGATGCCTTTGGCAGTCGCCGCATCACGCGTCGCGGTGACCGGCGGCCCGATATTGTTCGGTCCGTCGCCCGAAATGTCGATGACGCTGCGTTCGCCCTGGAAAGACGTGCGGTCGAAAAGCTCGGTGCCGAAGGCCAGCGCGCCGGAAATCGAAGTGCCGCGAAAGCTGCGGAACGGACGAGCCGCGACCTTGTCGGCAAAGCTGTTCGCGCTCTCGGCACTATCGATAATCTGCCAGCCGATGACCGCGTCGTCGCGCACCGTGCCGGCCCATTCGAAATAGGTCAGCGCTATGCGGCCCGTGGCGCCAGCGCGGACAGCCTTGATGAAGTCGGGATGCCGCAGCGCCTCGACATAACCGGCCCGCTGCAGGGCGAACTCCTTCTCGTCCATCGACAGCGAGATGTCGACCGCCAGCACCAGCTCGACGTCGACGGCGAGCGCATCCGGCGGCGAGGCCATCGGGGCAGCCTGGGCGCAGGCAAGACAGGCAAGCAGGCGAAGAGCATCAAGCATGGCCGTCGCCAGGGTTGTTCTCCCGAAGAGCTTCCCTCGCGATCGCGGCAAAATAAAGCTCTGCTTCCCTCGCTCGGATATCAGCTCATTTCTTGCGGCGGGCGGCGACTGGCGGCGGTTCTATCGCGCCGGCCCTGACGCGGGCGGGCTTCAGGGCTGGCGCACCGGAATCCTTGACGATCGTCAACGCGCGCGGGAAGAAGTGGTTGTTGTGCTGGCCGCGCCCGATGTTGAGGATCGCTGTCCCCGGCAAACGCTTCTCGAGCATCGACAGCACGCGTCTTAGCGATGGGCCGTCGAACGCATCCAACGCCTCATCGATGATCACCCATTTCGGCTGCCGCAACGCGAGCCTGGCGAAGGCCAGCGAGCGTTGTTCGTCATCGCCCAACTCATGGTCCCAACGCCCGGCACGGTCGAGCGATGAGGATAGCCGTCCCAGACCGACCTCGGCCAGCACCGCCGAAATGTCGGCATCGTTCGCCGGCGCGGGCCCGTTCGGGTGATCGAGGACTTCGCGCAACGTGCCGACCGGAAAATAAGGCACGCGCGGCACGAATATGGGGGTTTCTCCCGACGGCAGGCCGATCCGGCCGCTTCCCCATGGCCACAGGCCGGCAATGGCACGAAAGAACAGCGTCTTGCCCGCACCGGGGTCGCCGGTGATCATGACGCGCTCGCCGGGGCGGATTTCGACATGCGGATCGGCGAGTCTGGTGCAACCCTCCGGCGAGGTCACTTCGAGCTTCTCGAAAGTCAGGCTGCCATTGACGTTTTGGCCGAAGGCGATGCGCTTTTCCGTGTCGTGCAGCGCATCGGTTTCATCGAGCGCGATGCGGAAATCGGCCACGCGCATCAGCGTGGCGCGCCAATCGGCAATGCTGCCGATGTTGTTGATGAACCAGCGCAAGGAGGAGTGGACCTGGTTAAAGGCGCCGACCGCCATCATCAGCCCGCCAAAGCTGATATCACCTGAGAAATAGACTGGCGAAGCGACCAGTATGGGCGCCACGACGGTGATCCAGCCATAGGTGTCGGTCACCCAGGACAGGTTGATCTGGGCGGTGTAGATGCGCCGCATGGCGCCCAGCACCGTGCCGAGATCGAGTTCGAGCCGCCGCCTGGCGTCGGCCTCGCCATGATACAACGCGATGGCATCGACATTCTCGTTGACGCGCACCATCGAGGAGCGCAGCTCGGCTTCGCGTGTATAGCGGTCGCTGTTCAGGCGGATGAGCGGGCGCCCGACCAGCCAGCTCAGCCAGGAGGCGATGCCGGCGTAAAGGATAGCGGCCCAGACCATGTAGCCCGGTATGGCCAGCGAGGTCCCGCCGATGTGGAACACGAAGCCCGAGGACAGCTCCCACAGCACCCCGACGAATGACACGAGCAGGATGCACGACTGCAGCAGCCCGACGCCGAGATCGGTTGACAGGTCGGATAGATGCGCGGCGTCCTGCTGCATGCGCTGGTCGGGATTGACGCCGATGGCGCCGGCATTGGCCAACCGGAAGGCGCGCGCCGGCCGCATCCACTGATCGATCAGATCCAGCGTCAGCGCCTCGCGCAGCTTGAGCCTGATCATCTGGTTGAGCCAGGTCTGGCCGATATTGAGCACCAGCAGCCCGCCGGCGATCATCGCGAAAACGAGGAGTTGGTGCAGGAAGGCCGCCATGTCGCGGCGCGCAAGCGCATCGTAGAAAGGCTGGTTCCAGCGGTTGAGCAGAACCTGGCCGATCGACGTTGCGATGATCACGGCCATGATGCCGACCGATGTCCACTGCAACCATTTGCGAACCGGCGATCCCGCCAGCGCCCGCCGGATCGTCGCCACCTGATCGCGCAGGCTGCTGGCTTCGACCGCCACGGCAACCGGATGAACGGCGGCGGCATTGTCCGGTTGATCAGCCATGGCCGAGGTCCTTGCGTCAGTGCTGAAACCGGATGGAGAAACTTGACAGGCGTTTGTATGGGCTGCCGGATGGGCTGTCGGTCCGCTTGCGACAGATAGGCAGGAAAACGACGTCAGGCACGCCTGCCGTGATCACGAAGCCGTCACTCGCGCAGCCGAGGGCTTGGCATCGGCTTTGTGACGGCCAAGCCGGGTGGCGCCATGCGGCGACAGCACCGGCACGAAGACGCGGCGCGAGGCGCGCTGGACGACGGGCACGCCTTGATAGAGCCGTTTCTGCGCCTCGACGACGATGACGCCGGAAAAGATCGGCCACAGCCGCCGGCCGGCGCGCTCCAGCACATTGTGGAAGCGCATCATGAAACGGCGCTTCGACGGCGGAAAGAACAGCGCATCGGACCAGGCGGCGGGCGTAAAATTGGCCTCGCGCAGCAATTCGGTGAGCTGGCCGCGCGAAAAGGGCCGGCCATTGCCGAATGGGGTGTGCTCGAAGCGCGCCCAGACCCCGCGCCGGTTGGGCACGACGATGACCACCCGGCCAGCCGGCGACAGCACGCGCCAGATCTCGTTCAGCGTCTCACGCGGGTTCTCGACATGTTCGAGCGAATGGACGAGCAGCATGCGGTCGATGCAGGAATCGACCAGCGGCAGTTCCTCGTCGAAGACCAGTGCCGTCGCCGTCGGCCCTGTCGCCGGCCACACCACCGCGCCTTGCGTTGCCGGCATGAATGCAAAGACCCGCTCGGCATCGGTGCCGAACCGCTCCAGCCACGGCAAGGTGTAGCCCAGACCAACCAGCCGCTCGTTGGGCACGGCTGCCCATATCGACGACAACGCCATGGTGATCGAACGCTCGGCGAAACGGCCGAGTGTTGTCGAATAGAAGGAGCGAAGATCGACGATGTCGGAATGCATGGCAGGGATGTAGCCGTGATATCAGCGGGTTTCAACAAAAGGCCGCGACGACCCGACATTCCGAGATGTCATTCGACATCCGGGATGACATCCACGCGCCGGCGCCCTATGTCTGCGGCCATAAACGGAGAGATGCGATGCCGGTCGAAATCGAACAGTTCATGAGCCGCAGCGACAATTTCGGCGTGCTGGTGCATGATCCCAAAAGCGGCCAGACCGCGATCATCGATGCGCCCGAGGAAGCGCCTATCCTGGCCGCGATAAAGCGCACTGGCTGGACGCCGACGATGATCCTGACCACGCATCATCACATGGATCACGTCGAGGCCAATCTGGCGCTGAAGGAGCGCTTCAAGCTGCGCATCGTCGGCCCGGAAGCGGAAAAGGCCAAGATCCCCGGCATCGACGAGACCGTCGAAGACGGCTCGGTTCTCCATCTTGGCGATGAAAAGATCGAAGTCATCGCCACGCCCGGCCACACCGCCGGCCACGTTTCCTATTATTTGCCGGCGTCGGGTGTGGCGTTCACCGCCGACACGCTGTTTGCGCTGGGTTGCGGACGGCTGTTCGAATGCAAGCCGCCGGTGATGTATGAATCGCTGAAGAAGCTGGCTGCACTTCCGGCTGAAACGGCCATCTATTGCGGTCACGAATATACGCTCTCCAACGCCCGTTTCGCGCTGACCGTCGACCCGTCCAATTCGGCATTGAAGGAACGCGCCGCCAGGATCGAAAAGCTGCGCGCCGACAACAAGCCGACGCTGCCGACGACGATCGGCGAGGAGCTGTCGACCAATCCCTTCCTGCGCTGGCACGATCCGGCGATCCGCAAGCATCTGGGGCTGGAGAAAGCTTCGGACTCCGAGGTCTTTGCCGAAATCCGCAAGCGTAAGGACAATTTCTAGGCCCGGTGGTATCGTCGCCATGACCAGCTCCGCAGAAATTATCGCGACGCTCGGGCTGAAGCCGCATCCGGAAGGCGGCTGGTATGCCGAGACCTTTCGCGATGGCACCGGCGGCGCGCGCGGCCATTCGAGCGCCATTTATTTCCTGCTTGAGGAGCATCAGGTTTCGGCCTGGCACCGGGTCAAGGACGCCGCCGAGGTCTGGCATTTCCATGCCGGCGCCCCACTGGCACTGGCGATGTGGGAGGAAGGCAGTACCGTTCTGGAGCAGGTGCTCGGCATCGATCTCGCAGCCGGTGAGCGGCCTCAGATCGTCGTGCCGGTAGGCTGGTGGCAGTCGGCGCGCAGCCTGGGCGAATGGACGCTGGTCGGCTGCACCGTCGCGCCGGGCTTCGAGTTTGCCGCCT
Source organism: Mesorhizobium sp. M0088 (assembly GCF_040322895.1). NCBI lineage: Bacteria > Pseudomonadati > Pseudomonadota > Alphaproteobacteria > Hyphomicrobiales > Phyllobacteriaceae > Mesorhizobium > Mesorhizobium sp. M0088. Next base: position 145,180 of record NZ_JAMYUI010000013.1, on the reverse strand, counting down.
TTGAGCTGGCCGCACCCGGCTGGCAGCCGAAACAACCCTAACTCAATAAGAACCCAAATTTAGCAGGAACCCAAGCGTCGTCGCGAGTTGGGCGGCGTAGTACAGCGCCCAGACGGCGAAGCGCATCCAGGCGCGGTGGGGCGAGATGGCGGCGACAAGGAATTTCTCGGTGGCGAGCAGCCCGTCCGATACCATGAACAGCACGGCGCCACCGATCACCCACATATTGCTTGTTGTCAGCGCCGAGATGCCCATTGCCAGGATCGCGGCGATATAGACGGTGATCGGGATACGCAGGCTGGGACCGACGCGACGCCACAGCGCCACCAGCATGATGACCACGAACACCGCCATGGCGAGCCCGATCGCTCCGCGCCACGGCTCGGCGCCAAGCACTCCCAATCCGCCACCGCTGCGCAGGAACAGCGCGACATAGACGATGTGGGCGACGAGAAAACTGGCCAGACCGCCGAGAAACGCCTTTTCACCGTCGCGCGACAGGAATGCGTCGCCAGCGGCGCTGAGGGCGAGCGCGGCGACCAGCAGCAGCGGACCGCCCTGCAGCCCCGCCAGCACGGCAAGCATCGCCACGGCAAGCGTCTTTGCCGCCGAGCGGGCGAGCGTCGACGGCATGCCTAGCGTGAACGCATAGATCATCGCCGCCGCCAGCGAAAAAATCAGTGTCGCATTGGCATTGGCGTCGATACCGCCCGCAAACGGCATCGTCATGCCCGGCTCCGCCTTTGGATGCCCCGGGCTCCGCCTTCGGACGACCCGGCTCGGCTCTCGGTCGCGGCAGGCTTGCGCAGGAACAGCGATTTTGCGGCGAGCGCCGCGCCACCGGTGATGAGCACGCAGGCGGCGAGGATGCGCAGCGACGGCTCGGCGACGCCGGCCGCGATCAGCACCAGCGTCGACAACAGCGGTGCGGCGTAGCTTGCGGCACCCAGCACCTGGATGTTGCCGCGTTTGACGCCGATGTCCCAGGCATAGAAGGCAGCGCCCACCGGCATCAGGCCAAGGCCAAGCACCGCCAGCCACTGGCCGGCGCCGACGGGCAGAACGGTCTGTTCCAGCGCCAGGTGGCAGGCGAGCGACAGCACCGCGGTGGCAGCACAGAACAAGGTGACGATGCTGGTCGGCACCGACGGGAAGCGCCGCGACAACAACGAATAGGACGACCATAGGACGGCGCAGACGGCAGCCATGGCATAGCCGAAGGAATAGCGGGCGTCGAAGGCCAGCCCGCCACCCTTGGTGACGATCAGCACGGTGCCGGCAAGGCCGAGCAGCGCGCCGACGACATGGTTCCACGCCAGTTTTTCGCCCGGCATCAGCGCCGAGCCGAGCACGATCAGCAGCGGCCACAGATAGGCGATCAGGCTCGCCTCCACCGCCGGCGCATTGCGCAGCGCGGTGAAATAGAAGAAGTGGTAGCCGAACAGGCCGGCAATGCCGATCAGCCACACCTGCGGCGGTATCTTCTGGCTCTTGTCGGGTGCCGGCATGAACAGCCGCGCGATGAGCCCGACCCCGGTGCCGATCGAGAAGGTGATCGCCGACAAGAGGAACGGCGGCACCTGGCCCGACGCATCGGTGAGCAGTGCGAGCAACGCCCACATGGCGACCGCCGAAAAGCCGATCAGTGTTGCGCGCCCCATTCTGTCTCCAGTGGCGCGCCAATTCCGCGCCTGGCTATTGTACGGCTTCGAAACGCCCGGCGCTGATGGTCAAGGTGCCGATCTGCGTGCCCACCGTGGCACGGATCGGCGCATATACGCCGGTTTGGCCGAGCGGTGCAAACGTCACCATCATGCGGCTTTTGTTCTTGAGATAGTTGAGCGCCTTGCGGCCCTTGCGATAACCCGCCACCGGCTCGAAGCCCATCCGGCAGGTGACGGTGTCGCCCTTGTAGCCTGGGACCGAGATCGTGCCTTTCGACGCGTAGGTCAACGTCAGGTCGGCACGCATCTCGCCGTCATAGAACTTCACCGTGCGGCCGCAGACCTGGTCGAGACTGTCGGCATGAATGACGGTGGCGGCCATAGGATCGAGCACCGACGCCAGGTCGCCGGCACCGAGCGGCACCCAGTTCTTGGGGTCGCGTTTGCCCGGTGCCGGTACGACCTTCGTCGAGGTGACCCTGCCATTGGCAAAGCGGATATCGACCACCGATGCTTTCTTGCCGGAGGTGTAGTCGGCGCGGAATGCCTGCGGCACCATTTTCTTGCCCGCGATCGTGCCCTTGGATGAGATCGTGCCACGCGTGTCGTCGAACAGCTTGGCCAGCCCTGCCGCGGTGACACTGCCTTGGATCGCGTAGGCGCCGTTCTCATAGCGGCTGGAAAACGTTGATTTCGCTATCGAAAGGCCGAGGAACGACACCGTGTACTCGCCCTTGAACGACTGCGGCGAGGCAGCAGACGCGGCGGACGGCAAAGCTATGGCAAGCATGGCAACAAGGGCATGTGGCGAACGAAGCATGGCGGGATCGGGTCCTTGATTTTCGGCCGGAGGCGGGCAACTCCGGTCTGGCATGTCCCTATGGAACCGCTTATAGGATGAATTCCGGCCTTAATATGAAATGCCGGGCGTGTCCGCAGGCAAGCTGGAGCTTGACGCCTCGGCGAAATGCAACTATGGAACGCCAACTTTTTCCATAAGGCCGCCTGACCAGAACCGCGCGCCACCCGGCGTGGGCTTGAGTGTTTGGCAGACCCCGAGAACTGAAGGTTAGAACAATGTCCCGCACCTGCGAACTCACTGCCAAGGCAGTCATGTCCGGCAACAATGTGAGCCACGCCAACAACAAGACCAAGCGTCGCTTCCTGCCGAACCTCGTCAATGTGACGCTGATTTCGGAAGCGCTGAACCAGAACGTGCGTCTTCGCATTTCGGCCAACGCGCTGCGTTCGGTCGAACATCGCGGCGGCCTCGACGCCTTCCTGGCCAAGGCCGACGTCAAGGAATTGTCGCAGCGCGCCCGTTTGCTGAAGAAGCAGATCGCCAAGAAGACCGCCGAACAGGCTGCCGCTTAAAACAGTTCAAAGGCGGGGGACGACCGCCCTGGCCAACCTCTTGTTGTTGGCCTCTGGCCAACCTTTTGTTGGCCTAGGCATCGGATCGAAGCCGCAAGGTTTCGGCAATCCGATGCTCAAATTCCGAAGCTAGCGTAATCCGATTTAGGAATACGTTCCGCTGGTTCCATTACCCAGGATAAAAAAATGACTTTCTTCTCGCGATACTTGCCTTTCGTGGCCGCCATGACGCTTGTCGTCGTGGCATCGAACATTCTCGTGCAATTCCCGATGCAGGGCCAGATCGGCGGCCTCTCGCTGGCCGACCTTCTGACCTGGGGGGCCTTCACCTATCCCTTCTCGTTTCTGGTCACCGACCTCGCCAACCGCCGTTACGGCCCCACTGTGGCGCGCCGGATCGTCTTTGTCGGCTTCATGACGGCGGTGATCTGCTCGATCCTTGTCCCGCCCTTCCTGTTCCGTCACGGCCTGATCGAATTCGAGACCGCCGCCGACCGGCTGGTGCGGATCGCGGCCGCGTCCGGAGCGGCGTTCCTTGCCGCGCAATTGCTCGATGTGACTGTCTTCAACCGGCTGCGCCGCCAGAGCTGGTGGCGGGCGCCGATCGTCGGCACGCTGGTCGGGTCGGTGTTCGACACAGCCGTGTTCTTCACCGTCGCGTTCTCGGCCGCCTTTGCCTTCGCTGGTCCCAACGACGGCTTTGCGTTGGAAAACGCACCCTTGATGGGCGTCTTCCATGTCGACGCGATGCGTTGGATCTCCTGGGCGCTGGGCGACCTCAGCGTGAAGCTGATCATCGCCGTGGTGGCGTTGATCCCCTACCGTCTGCTCGCGGCCCGCTGGAGCCAGCCGGCGGTTGCGGCTTAAGCCATGATCCCGAAAAGTGGGACCCGGTTTTCGGAAAAGATCATGGTCGGACAAAGATCATGATCCCGTGGGTTCAGCTCGATTCGGCAAAGACCCCGGACGGCGGACAAGAACTTCGCCTCAAGCGGCGCGGCACCGAATTCTCGATCATGCTGGGCACCAACGAGCTCATGAACAGCCGCCTCAGCGGTTCCGAGGAAGCGCTGGCAAAACTGTCCTGTGAGCGGATTGCCGGCCATAGCCGGCCCACAATCCTGATCGGTGGGCTTGGCATGGGTTTTACCTTGCGCGCCGCACTCACAGAATTGGCCAATGATGCCGGAATTGTCGTCGCCGAACTGGTGCCCGCCGTCGTCGCCTGGGCACGTGGCCCGATGGCCGAAATCTTTGACGGCTGTCTCGACGATCCTCGCGTCACCATCCAGGAAACCGATGTCGGGCAGTTGATCCGGTCGCGGCCCGCGGCCTGGGACGCCATCCTGCTCGATGTCGACAACGGCCCGGAAGGCATCGTCCACAAATCCAACGACGCACTTTACAGCGTGCAAGGCCTCGCAGCCGCACGCAGCGCCCTGAAACCCGGCGGCGTGCTGGCGGTGTGGTCGCAAGGCCCCGACAGCGGCTTCACGCGGCGGCTGAAGCAGGCAGGCTTCGCGGTCGAAGAGGTCAGTACGCGCGCCAACGGCAAGCGCGGCGCCCGCCATGTCATCTGGATCGCCACCAGGACGTAAAGCCGGCGGGTCAATCCTGGTGGAGAATGAATTCCAGATAGAGGTTGCGCTGCAGGATCGAGTGGTTGTCGTCCGAGATCAGCGACACCATCAGCGCGCCGTCGTCGCGGCTCCAGACGTCGAGCCCTTCCATATTGTCGATCTGGTAGTCCATGTCGGCCTCCAGCAGCACCGGCCCGTCGGCGACCGCGCCCTTCTCGACGCTTTCGCCGTAGATGCGCCGCAGCCGCATCTTGACGCCGCTGGCCATCGAGAAACTGCGCTCCAGAAGCAACAGATCACCATCGGGCAGGAAGGCGCCGTCGGTGATGTCGAAATCGCCATTGCGCTTGACGGTGAAGACGCCCTTGTGCGGCCCTTCGATGATGGCGGCATAGATGTTGCCGGCCTTGTCCAGGCTCTTCTCGGAGACCACGACCAGGCCGCCCTCATGCTGGCCGTTGGCATTGGCGTGGGTGACGGTCTCGAAGCCGCGATTCTGGCGCAGCTCGCGGGCCGGCACGACGAAATCCAGCGGCTTGAACGGCGCCTTCATGTCGTTGGGGTCGATCTTGAACTGGGCGACGCGGTGGCTGCGCTCGAAGCCGACGGTGGCGATGCCGTCCTTGACCGCGAGACCTTCCGCATCGACCTCCCATTTCCTGTCGATCGGCCGGCCGGTCTGGTCGACCATCTGCTGCATGCGGAAATTCTGGATGCCGGAGGGTCGCTTTTCCGCGTCGCGGACCACCGTGCCGAAGAACCAGAAGCCGGTGTCGGCAACGCCGATGAAATCACCGCCGGCTTTCAGGAAGCGGAAGGCCGATAGCGCGCCGAAATCGCGTGTCGGCGAGGTCATCTCCAGCCCGCCGACGAATTCGAAAGGGCCGAACTGCTTGTCGGTACGGCCAACTTGAAATTGGGTGATCGGGCGGGCCGAGATTTCGACCGGTTCGACAGAACCAGAGTCAGCCAAACCGGCTGCCGCCGAAGCCACGCCGGAAAGCAGGACGATGGCGGCGAAAAGCGTCTGCCGAAACCCGCCGCGCCTGGAAATCATCCGGCGCGCCGCATACCACCGCCGCGTCGCGTATCCTTCGCGCTTTCCTCGGCGAACAGCGAAGCCAGCTGCTCGGTCATGGCGCCGGCCAGTTCCTCGGCATCGACGATGGTGACAGCGCGGCGGTAGTAGCGCGTGACGTCGTGGCCGATGCCGATGGCCAGCAGTTCCACCGGCGAACGCGTCTCGATCAGCTCGATGACGGCGCGCAGATGGCGCTCGAGATAGTTGCCCGGATTGACCGACAGCGTCGAATCGTCGACCGGCGCGCCGTCCGAGATCATCATCAGGATCTTGCGCTGCTCGGGCCGGGCGATCAGCCGGTTGTGCGCCCACAGCAGCGCCTCGCCGTCGATATTTTCCTTGAGCAGGCCTTCGCGCATCATCAGGCCGAGATTGCGCCGTGCCCGCCGCCATGGATGGTCGGCGGACTTGTAGATGATGTGGCGCAGATCGTTGAGCCGGCCAGGATTCGGCGGCTTGCCGTCCTTCAGCCATTTCTCGCGCGCCTGCCCGCCCTTCCACGCCCGTGTCGTGAAGCCGAGGATCTCGACCGAGACGCCGCAACGCTCCAGCGTGCGCGCCAATATGTCGGCGCAGGTGGCGGCGACCGTGATCGGCCGGCCGCGCATGGAGCCGGAATTGTCGAGCACCAGCGTCACCACCGTGTCGCGAAATTTGGTGTCGCGCTCCTGCTTGAACGACAGCGGCTGCATCGGGTCGATGACGACCCGCACCAGCCTCGCCGGGTCGAGGTAACCTTCTTCCAGGTCGAAATCCCAGGAGCGGTTCTGCTGCGCCATCAGCCGGCGCTGTAGCCGGTTGGCCAGCCGCCCGACGACGCCGGACAGATTGGCCAGTTGCTTGTCGAGGAAGGCGCGCAGCCGGTCGAGTTCTTCCTCTTCGCACAGCTCCTCGGCGCCGACCGTCTCGTCGAAAGCCGTGGTGAAGACCTTGTAGTCGATTTCCTTCGGCAGATTGGTGAAGGGATTGTCGTTACGGCGCGCCTCGCCGGGTGTTTCGGCATCGGCGTCGTCATCGTCGGACAGATCGTCGGCGGTGGCATCGGAGGCTTCCGTCTCGGCCGACTGCTCGTCATCGGCCGAAGCTTCGGCATCCTCGGACTGCGACTGCTCGGAGCCGGAATCCTCTTCGCCACCCTCCTCGCTCTGCTCCTCGCCTTGCGGCTGGTTGTCGTCATTGTCCTCGGAATCTTCCGTCTCCTGGTCGTCGCCGAGTTCCTCGGCCATTTCCATGGAGGCGAGCATCTCGCGCACGACCCGGGCGAACGCCTGCTGGTCACCGAGCTTGGCCGACAATCCGTCGAGGTCGGCCTTGGCCTTCTCCTCGACCCAAGGGCGCCAGAGTTCGACCAGCCGCTCGCCGCTTTTCGGGATCGGACGGCCGGTCAGCTTCTCGCGCACCATCAGGGCAAGAGCTTCCTCGATCGGCGCGTCGGCCTTGTCCTTGATGTCGACGAGGTTGGCCTTGGCGTATTTGTCCTCCAGCATCGAGCCGATATTGTCGGCAACGCCTTGCATGGCGCGTGAGCCTATCGCCTCGACGCGAGCCTGCTCGACCGCGTCATAGATGGCGCGGGCCGCCTTGCCTTCCGGCGCCAGCTTGGTGTGGATGCGCACATCATGGCAGGCGCGCTTCAGCGCCATGGAATCGCCGAGGCCGCGGGTGATCGCAATATCGCTCTTCGATGCCTTCTTCGGCAATTCGGGCAAACGCGCACGGCTGCCGGCGAGCGCCGGCCGGTCCTTGGCGAAACCGACTTCCAGTTCCTTGTCGCCGGCAATGGCGCGCATGCAAACGGTGACGGCACGCTTGAAGCTGTCGGCTTCAGACCCCGTCTTCGACTTGTTGCGCGTGTTGTCGCCCGGACCCGCCATCGAGACCCTGCTTAGCCCAGCACCACGTTGGCGGCGCTCTCGGGCAGATCCTCGCCGAAGGCGCGCTGATAGAACTCGGCCACCACCGAGCGCTCCAGTTCGTCGCATTTGTTGAGGAAGGTCAGCCGGAACGCCATGCCGATATTGCCGAATATCTCGGCATTCTCGGCCCATGTGATCACCGTGCGCGGGCTCATCACGGTCGACAGATCGCCGTTGATGAAGGCCGAGCGCGTCATGTCGGCGACGCGCACCATCTTGTTGACGATGTCCTTGCCCTTGCCGTCGCGATAGTGCTTGGCCTTGGCCAGCACGATGGCGACTTCGTTGTCGTGCGGCAAATAGTTCAGCGTGGTGACGATCGACCAGCGGTCCATCTGCGCCTGGTTGATCTGCTGGGTGCCGTGATAGAGGCCGGTGGTGTCGCCAAGGCCGACCGTGTTTGCGGTCGAGAACAGCCGGAAGGCCGGATGCGGGCGAATGACCCGGCTCTGGTCGAGCAGCGTCAGCCGGCCCGACGATTCCAGCACGCGCTGGATGACGAACATCACATCCGGACGGCCGGCATCGTACTCGTCGAAGCACAGCGCGACATTGTGCTGGTAGGCCCAGGGCAGGATGCCGTCGCGGAATTCGGTGATCTGCAAACCGTCCTTGACGACGATCGCGTCCTTGCCGACGAGATCGATACGGCTGACATGGCTGTCGAGGTTGACGCGCACGCAAGGCCAGTTGAGGCGGGCGGCGACCTGTTCGATATGGGTCGACTTGCCGGTGCCGTGATAACCCGACACCATGACGCGGCGGTTGTAGGCAAAGCCCGCAAGGATCGCCATCGTCGTGTTCTTGTCGAACAGATAGTCCGGGTCGATGTCCGGCACATGCTCCGATGTCACCGAATAGGCCGGAACCACCATCTTGGATTCGAAGCCGAATTTCTCCTTCACCGACACCGTCGTATCGGGCAGGTTGGCGATGTCGCGATCGACCTTGTTCATATCTCTCAACGTCTCCACGGGCGAAACGTCTGATTTCGCCGGCAATCGATTTTGTCCGGGGGCGGTCTTAGAGCCTTTTCCAACCTTATGAAAGTTGGAAAACGACACGAACCGTATGGCCGCTCAGCACAGGCCCGCCTGTTTGAGCACGCGATAGGCCTGCAGCACATCGCGGAACCGGTCTTCCGAACCTCTGTCGCCACCATTCGCATCCGGATGGTGCAGTTTCACCAGTTCCTTATAGCGCGCCTTGATCTCCTTGCCAGTCGCCTTTGTATCAAGACCAAGCGTTTCCAGCGCCTTGGCCTCAAGCGGCTTGGCCTTGCGCTCGCGCGCCTCGCGCGGATCCTTCGGTCCCTTGAACAGGTCAAACGGGTCGCGCATGCGGTTATAGTAGCCGGCCCGGCCGGAACGCATCTGGGCCATATCGGGCGACGATCGCGTCGAGGCTCCGTTGGCGCCCATTTTCCAGGTCGGCCGGTGCCCGGTCATGGCTTCCTTCTGGAAGCGCGCGACCTCGGTGTCCGGCACGCCGGAAAAGTAGTTGAAGCCCTTGTTGTACTCGCGCACATGATCGAAGCAGAAGTGGAAATACTCGCCTTCCTTCATGCGCCCGACCGGCGCACGATGGGTGCCCGCTTCCTTGCAGCCGTCCCACTGGCAGATCGGCGAGTGCGACTTCAGCTCCGCGTCCTTGTCGGGGCGGACGCGAATCTTCTCGAAATATTTGGGGTACGGCTTCATCTTACCCATTTATGGGGTGTTCGCAGATGCGAAACAAGAATTGACATTTTCGCGATCATCGCCCTAACCGCTGAATCGCGGCATAAAGCAGGCGAATGGCGGATTTTGTTGCTCGGCGGCGGCCCCTCGCGAAACCGATTTTCGGTTTCCAGGCCGAGACGCCAGCGATATGTGGTGAAGGGAGATGGCGATGTCCATACAGGCGACCATGGAAGACAAGCTCAATAAGGCATTTTCGCCGGACAGGCTGGTTATCATCAACGAGAGCCATCTCCATGCCGGCCACCACCATCACGGCTCCGACCATCACGGCACTTATGACGGCACCGGCGAGACGCATTTTCGCGTCCGCGTCGTCGCTTCCGCCTTTGCCGGCATGAGCCGCATCGACCGTCACCGCGCCGTCAATGAACTGCTTGCCGACGAATTGAAGGCCGGCGTGCACGCGCTGGCGATCGAACCGGCGGCTCCCGGCGAAAAGACCCGCTGGTAGCTCGGTTCCGCCGATCGTTTTTCGCCGCGCTCAGAGCACCGCTTCGATGAGGAACGGCCCGCGCCGTGACAGCGCGCTGTCCAGCAGCGCCTCGAAGCGCTCGCATGTATCGGCGCGAGCCGCCTCCACGCCCATGCCTTTGGCCAGCGACACCCAGTCGAGCGAGGGATGGTCGAGGTCGAGCATGCGCCTGGCGTTCTCGCCGATCGCGCCCACGCCGACATTCTTCATCTCGCCATGCAGGATTGCATAGGTTCGATTGGAAAACACGATCGTCACCACGTCGAGCTGTTCCCGCGCCTGCGTCCACAATCCCTGTACCGTGTACATGCCGCTGCCGTCGGCTTCGAGGTTGATCACCTTGCGGTCCGGACAGGCGATTGCCGCCCCGGTCGCCATCGGGATGCCGCCGCCGATCGATCCGCCCGTGCCCATCATGTAGTCGTGCGGCGCTGCAAAGGCCGACAGCGCGAAGAAACGCCTGGCCGAGGTGACCGCTTCATCGCAAACGATCGCATCGGCCGGCAGTTTGCGCGCCACCGACAGCGCGATGGCATCTTCCGTCAGCTTGCCGTTCGGCGTTGCCTCGTCCGGAAAAGCGGCCGCGAGCACCTGTTGTTGTGACGGCTTGATGCCAAGTTCGTCGCGAAGCGCCTCCAGCGCCGCATGCAGATCGTCGCCATGGGCGGCCAGTGTCAGCACCTCGCAGCCTTCCCGCACGAGCCGTCCCGGTTTCCCCGGATAGGCGAAGAAGGCAACCGGCTCCTTCGCACCGACCAGGATCAGAACATCGACGTCGCTCAGCACAGCCATCGCCGCATCGACCGGATAGGGGATGCGGGTCGGCGCGACACGCCCACGCCCGCGTTGCATCCGTGCGATCAGAACCTCGCCGAACAGGCGGACATCGCTGCCCGTCGAAATCTGCCCGGCGATGGCGAGCGCATCGGCGCGTGCGGCCTTTCCGCGAACGATCATGCCTGCCCGGCCCGGAGCGGTACGGATCGCCGCGGCGACCTTGCGCACGGCGTCCATATCGACGGCCGGCGCTGGCACCAGCTTCACCTTGCCGACCGAAACCGCGTCGACTTCGCCCCAGGCGGCATCCGCCGGCAGGATCATCGTCGCGACGCCGGGCGGTGTCAGCGAGGCGCGAAAGGCTGCTTCAGCTGCCGGCACGATATCGGCCGGGCCCTTGACGCGGCCGACCCAATTGGACATCGGCGCCGCAAGGCTCTCGATATCGCTGGTGAGCGGGGCATCGAGCGGCAGATGGTAAGAGGCGTGGTCGCCGACGATGTTGATCATCGGGCTGAAGGCACGCCGGGCATTGTGCATGTTGGCGAGCCCGTTGGCCAGGCCGGGACCGGTATGCAGCAGCGTCGCGGCCGGCCGATCGGTCATCCGCGCATAGCCATCGGCGGCACCAGTCACCACCCCTTCGAACAGCCCGAGCACGCAACGCATTTTCGGCTTGCGGTCAAGTGCTGCAACGAAGTGCATTTCGGAGGTGCCGGGATTGGCAAAGCAGACCGTCACATCGTTGGCCAGAAGCACGTCACACAGGACATCGGCGCCGTTCATGCAATTCCCTCCCGCTCACGATCGAAGAGCACTTGCACCCGGGCGCGCCCGCACAGCAATATCCCGCCGCCATTTTTGATCTGATCCAGCGCTGTAAAGATCAGCCAACCGTCGATTTCAGGAATGCCAGCGCGGCAGCGGTCAGCGCGTCACCGTCCTCGCCGAAATCGCGATTGATCGACATATGCGTGTAGGCGCTGCCGTCGAACAGTGTGACCTGGGTGCCCGTCGCGCGCAGGCGCTCGGCAAAGGCCTTGGAGTCCTCGCCGCGGCCAGGGGCGCGCGAATAGGCAATGAACGTCGGCGGGTGCTTGCGGCCGTCGACATGGCTGGCCGGCGACAGTGCCGCCCATTGCGCGGGATTGGAAAAGACGCGGGCATAGGCCCGCACCATGCCGCCCTTCCTGGCAAGTGCTGCAAGATCATAGGCCCTGGTATCGTCGAGAATGAGCGCAGCTATGCCGGGCAATCCGCCGCGCATGCCGGTCAGCGCAATCAAATGGCAGCCGGCCGAATGGCCCATGCCGACAATGCGGTTGGGATCGCCGCCATGCCGGGCGATGTTGGCCCTGATGAAGGCGTAGGCCTTTTCGACGTCACCGGCCTGGGTGGCGACATCGGCCTGCGGCAACATGCGGTAGTCGATGGAGACGAAGCAGAAGCCGTTGGCGAGCAGGAAGGCCGGTTTGGCGTTGACCTGACTGCGTTTGCCAAACTGCCAGGTGCCGCCATGAACGAAAAACACGACCGGCAGCCCCATTGCACCATCGGGCGCATAGATGTCGAGCTTGGCCGGCCCGTAGTCGAAGGTCTTTGGCGTGGGTCGGCGTGTTTCCGACGCGGCCGATGCTTCCAACGGCAGCATCGCCGCCACCGAGGCCATGATCAGGCTTCGTCGATCGATCATCACTGTCTCCTGACGAGGCAAGACTGCACGTGGCGGCCCCAGCCGTCCAGTCAGGGATTCGCAACACACCCGCTACCCGCGCTGAATGCCGCTCCGCACCGAGCGCCTTGATCTCGGAGTGGCCTCAAATCTTACGATCGCAGCCACCTCTTCACATGAAGGGAACAAACGGTACCCCCCGACAGTTGAATGCGAGGTGAGCCGAATGGAAGCCACAGCGGCTCCGAGGGCAAAAGCATCATGCGAGAGAACCAGTCTGACGTCTTCGATCTGTTTTCGGAAATTTACACCAACGCGGCGCAGGAAGAGATCAGCATCCAGCAATATCTCCTTGCCTGCCGCGAGGACAAGTCGATGTATGCCTCGGCGCCTGAACGGATGGTCGAGGCGATCGGCGAGCCGAACCTGGTCGACACCAGCAAGGATGAGCGGCTCGGCCGCATTTTCTCCAACCGGACCCTGAAAGTGTACCCTTCCTTTGCCGATTTCTATGGCATGGAGGATACGATCGAGCGCATCGCCGGCTATTTTCGCTATGCGTCGCAGGGGCTCGAGGAGCGCAAGCAAATCCTCTATTTGCTCGGCCCCGTGGGCGGTGGCAAATCCTCCCTTGCCGAGCGTCTGAAGAAATTGATGGAACAGCGCCCGATCTACACGCTGAAGGTCGGTAATCAGGTCAGCCCGGTTTTCGAATCGCCGCTTGGTCTTTTCCATCCTGATCGCATGGGCGACCTGCTGGAGGACAAATACGGCATTGCCCGACGCCGGTTGAATGGGCTCATTTCGCCATGGGCAGCCAAGCGCCTCGACGAACTTTCCGGCGACATTTCCAAGTTCAGCGTCGTCAAGCTGATGCCGTCGCGACTGCGCCAGATCGGCATCGCCAAGACCGAGCCCGGCGACGAGAACAATCAGGACGTTTCGGCCCTGGTCGGCAAGGTGGACATCCGGCAATTGGAAAACTTCAGCCAATCCGATCCGGACGCCTATTCCTATAGTGGTGGACTGAACCGGACCACCCAGGGCCTGCTTGAATTCGTCGAAATGTTCAAGGCGCCTATCAAGGTCCTGCATCCGCTGCTGACCGCCACCCAGGAAGGCAGCTACAACGGCACCGAAAACTTCGGCGCTTTTCCCTACCAGGGAATCATCGTGGCCCATTCCAACGAGTCGGAATGGCTGCAGTTCAAGAACAACAAGAACAATGAGGCTTTTCTCGATCGCATCCTCGTGGTCAAGGTGCCGTATTGCCTTCGGATAACCGAAGAGCGGCAGATCTACGAGAAACTGCTGCGGGAGAGCGAATTGGCCGCCAGTCCTTGCGCTCCAGAGGTGCTGGACATCCTCAGCCGGTTTACCGTCTCGACCCGTTTGGCCGAGCACGACAATTCGCCGCTCTACACCAAGATGCGCGCCTATGATGGCGAGAACCTCAAGGAGGTCGACCCCAAGGCAAAGTCGGTTCAGGAATATCGGGACGCCGCCGGCGTCGACGAGGGCATGGCCGGCGTCAGCACGCGCTTTGCCTTCAAGATCCTGTCGCAGACCTTCAACTACGACACCGAAGAGGTGGCCGCCGACCCCGTGCACCTCATGTACATCCTGGAGGAGGCGATCAAGCGCGAACAGTTTCCGAAGGAGACGGAAGCCGCCTATCTGGAGTTCATCAAGTCCGAGCTGGCCGCGCGGTATGCCGAGTTCATCGGCCATGAGATCCAGAAAGCCTATCTGGAATCGTACAGCGAGTACGGCCAGAATCTTTTCGACCGCTACATCGCCTATGCCGACGCCTGGATCGAAGACCAGGACTACAAGGATCCTGACACCGGCCAGATCCTCAACCGCGAGGTTTTGGACAACGAGCTTTCGCAGGTCGAAAAACCGGCCGGCATCGCCAATCCCAAGGACTTCCGCAATGAGGTGGTGAAATTCACGCTGCGCGCCCGTGCAAGAAACCATGGCCGCAACCCGGCGTGGACAAGTTACGAAAAGCTGCGGGAAGTCATCGAGAAACGCATGTTCGGCCAGGTCGAGGACCTCCTGCCGGTGATCAGTTTCGGCTCCAAGCAGGACAGCGTCACGGAAAAGCGGCACAATGAATTCGTGCAGCGGATGGTCGAGCGCGGCTACACCGAGCGGCAGGTTCGTCGCCTTGTGGACTGGTACATGCGGGTGAACAGGGCGGGTTAGAGAACCCGGATGGTTCCATGCCGATCTTCATCGACCGCCGCCTGAACCCGAAAGACAAGAGCCTCGGCAATCGCCAGCGCTTCCTGCGACGCGCGCGCGAGGAATTGAAACGGAGCATACGCGACCAGATCCGCACCGGCAGAATCGCCGACGCGGATTCCGAGCACGCCGTGCGCATGCCCGAAAGAGGCACAAGCGAGCCGAGCTTCAGCAACGCCCGCGACAGTGGCAGGCGCCAGCACATCTTGCCGGGCAACAGGCATTTCTCCGCTGGAGACCTGATCCCCAAGCCCGGCGGAGGCGGCGGAGGAGCGTCGTCCCCGGGAAACAAGGCATCCGAGGACGACTTTCGTTTCGTACTGTCGCGCGAGGAAGTGCTCGATCTTTTCTTCGAGGATCTCGAACTCCCCGACATGGTCAAGCTCAACCTCAAGGAGATCCTTGCCTTCAAGCCGCGCAGGGCGGGCTTCGCCGCCACCGGTTCGCCGACCAACATCAATGTCGGCCGCACGATGCGCAACAGCCACGGCCGCCGCATTGCGCTGAGGCGCCCCAAGCAGGTCGAACTGGATGCGATCCTCGAGGAAATCGCCTCGCTCGAGGAGGCGCCATCCAGCGCCGACGCGCGCCAGCGTATCGCGGCATTGCGCGAAGAGCTTGACCGGCTGGAACGACGCCGCCGCCGGATTGCCTATGTCGATCCGGTCGACATCCGCTTCAACCGCTTCGATTCCCGGCCGGTGCCGAACGCCAATGCCGTCATGTTCTGTCTGATGGACGTGTCCGGGTCCATGGGCGAGCGCGAGAAGGATCTGGCCAAGCGCTTCTTCGTCTTGCTGCACCTGTTCTTGAAACGGCGCTACGACCGCATCGAGATTGTCTTCATCCGCCACACGCACCTGGCTCAGGAGGTCGACGAGGAAACATTTTTCTACAACACCCAAAGCGGCGGCACTGTCGTTTCCACCGCGCTGGAGGAAATGCACCGTATTATCGCCAGCCGCTACCCGGCCCACGACTGGAATATCTATGCTGCCCAGGCCTCGGACGGCGACAATTTCGCCGGCGATTCAGAGCGATGCATTTCGCTTCTCAACGGCGAGCTCATGCGGCTGTGCCAGTATTTTGCCTATGTCGAGATCATCGACGAGCGTGAAGCCCATATTTTCGGCTCGACCGAAAACGGGACATCGCTGTGGCGTGCCTATAACGCCATCGACCAGAAATGGCCGAACTTCCAGATGAGCCGCATCGCTACGCCCGCCGATATCTACCCGGTCTTTCGCCAGCTTTTCGGCAGGCAGCCGGTCTCCCTCAAGCGGGCATGAGGGTTCCCGATGGTCAGACAAGCCAGCAAATCCAGCCTGCTTTTTTCAGGGTCCGACTGGGATTTCAAAACATTGTCGCGGGCCTATGACGCGATCGAGGCACTTGCGGTCGAAGAGCTTCATCTGGACACCTATCCCGTTCAGATGGAGATCATCTCCTCGCAACAGATGCTCGACGCCTATTCGTCCATCGGCATGCCATTGATGTACCGTCACTGGTCTTTCGGCAAACATTTCCTCCACCAGGATCTGCTCTATCGCAAGGGCGGGCGAGGGCTTGCTTATGAACTGGTCATCAATTCCAATCCCTGCATCGTCTATCTGATGGAGGAGAACACCATGGCCCTGCAGGCCTTGGTGACGGCCCATGCAGCGCTCGGGCACAATCATTTCTTCAAGAACAATCAATTGTTCAAACAATGGACGGATGCAGGTGCGATCCTCGGCTACCTGGACTTCGCCAAGGGCTACATAGTCCGTTGCGAGGAGCGGCACGGCCTCGCCGCCGTCGAGGCTGTGCTCGATTCCGCCCACGCGCTGATGGATCAGGGCGTGTTTCGCTATCACCGGCCGCCGAGGCTGTCTTCGGAACGGCAGCGCGAAGGAATTCGCGAGCGTCTCGAATACGAGGAGCGCTCCTACAACGACTTGTGGCGTACGCTGCCGCCTTCGCAGCAAGCGGCCAACGACAAGGGCCAGGACCCGGAGCGGAAGAAATCGCTAAACCTGCCTGAGGAAAACCTGCTCTATTTCCTGGAAAAGAACAGCCCGGTCCTGGAGCCCTGGCAGCGTGAGATCATCAGGATCGTTCGGGTCATCGCGCAATATTTTTACCCGCAACGGCAAACACAGGTGATGAACGAGGGCTGCGCCACGTTCGTGCACTATACGCTGATGAACATGCTGTTCGACCGCGGCCAGATCAGCGAAGGCGCCATGCTCGAAATCCTGCGCAATCATTCCAACGTGGTCTTTCAGCCGGCCTTCGACGATCCGCGTTTTTCAGGCATCAACCCCTATGCTCTCGGCCTCGACATGATGCAGGACATTCAGCGCATGTCGACCAAACCCACGGCCGAGGACCGCGATTGGTTCCCCGACATCGCTGGCCAGGGCAACTGGCGCGAGGTCCTGCTTGACGCCTGGGCCGAGCATCGCGACGAATCCTTCATCCGCCAGTACCTCAGTCCGGCCTTGATCCGGAAATGGCGGTTTTTTGTGCTTGGCGACGCTGCCGACCAACCGCATTGTCTGGTCGCCTCGATCCACGACGAGCGCGGCTACGCCAAGATACGCGCCACGCTCGCCAACAGCTATGATCTCGGCGCGAACCGGCCGGACATTCAGGTGGTGGATGTCGATCTGCTCGGCGACCGCCATTTGCGCCTGCAGCACAAGGTCAATGACGGCATCCTTCTCGAGGATGCCAGCCGCGACGCCACGCTTCGTCACATCCGCAGGCTTTGGGGTTATGAAGTCAGCCTGGCGGCCATGGATGCCGAGACCGGCGCGACGATCCACGAACGCTCGACCAGCCAGATCGCCGGATGACGTGCCCCGGCCTCCCTGCGCGTATCAGGTGTCGCCGGCTGGCCTGATCCTCAGCCTTGCGATCCGGTTCTTGTCGCGTTTCATGACGATGAAGCGCTTGCCGTGGAACGTAAAAGCCTGCTTCTCCTCGGGGATCGATTGCGTCTCGTGAATGACGAGGCCGGCAATGGTGGTGGCCTCCTCATCCGGCAGGTTCCAGTCGAGAGCCCGGTTGAGGTCACGGATCGGCACCGTACCGTCGACGACCACGGAGCCGTCGGCCTCCTGCTTGACGCCCTGTATGTCGACATCATGCTCGTCGGCGATCTCGCCGACGATCTCCTCGATAATGTCCTCCAGCGTCACCAGTCCTTCGACCTCGCCATATTCGTCGACGACGACGGCGAAATGCGCTTTGCGGCGAAGGAAGGCGTTGAGCTGTTCCTGCAAGGTTGTCGTGTCGGGCACGAACCAGGGCTTCGAGGCGATCTTCATCACATCGATCCTGGAGAAGTCGTTGCCGACTTCGTTCAAGGCGCGCAGCAGATCCTTTGCATGCAGTACGCCGACGATGTTGTCGAGCGAGCCTTTCCACAGCGGCATGCGGGTGTGCGGGCTTTGCAAGATCTCGCGCACCACCGCTTCCGGCGCATTGTCGGCATTGACCGAGCGCATGTTGGTGCGGTGGACCATGATGTCGGAGACTTCGAGTTCGGCGAGATCGAACAGGCCGCCGACGCGGTCGCGATCCTCGCGCACCACCTGGCCGTCGCGGCGGAAATCGTCGACCGCGCCGCGCAATTCGTCCTGGCTGGAACGCTGCGGCTCGATGCGCGAAAGCTCGTATCCGAACATGGCAAGCAGGCGCGTGCGCACGGCAACAAGCAGCACGATGAGGATGGCAAGGACGGCAACGACGATCCAGCCGGGCTCGTTCATCTCCGGTCGCTTTCCTTTGGGTGATTCTCCCTGAGGAACGACAGCACTTCCGAGGCCGGCACGTCCTTGGCGATGAAGGCCTGGCCGATGCCGCGCGTCAGGATGAAGGTCAGCGCGCCGCGCGACACCTTCTTGTCCTGGGTGATAAAGGCCAGCAGCGCCTCGGCGTCAGGCAGATCGCCCGATATGTCGGCTATCCGCCAGGGCAGGCCGACGGCGCGCAGATGCGCCTCGACGCGCGCGGCATCGTCGGGGCTGGCCAGATTGAGCCGCGACGAGAACCGGTAGGCCAGCGCCATGCCGATGGCGACCCCTTCGCCATGGACGAGGCGGGCTCCGTCATACTGGGTGGCGGCTTCCAGCGCGTGGCCGAATGTGTGGCCGAGATTGAGCAGCGCGCGGTCGCCGGTCTCGAACTCGTCGCGCGCAACCATTTCGGCCTTGGCGCGGCAGGCTTCGGCGATCGCCTGCGTCCTCTCCGGCCCGCCGGCAAAAACCTGGACCCAATTCTTTTCCAGCCAGGTGAAAAGTTCTGGCCGGTCGATGAGCCCGTATTTGGCGAGTTCGGCATAGCCGGCGCGGAATTCCCGAATCGGCAGCGTGTCCAGCACTCCGGTGTCGGCCAACACCAGTTTCGGCTGATGGAAGACGCCGACAAGGTTCTTGCCGCGTGGGCTGTTGATGCCGGTCTTGCCGCCGACCGAGGAATCGACCTGCGCCAGCAGCGAGGTCGGGATCTGCACGAAATTCATCCCGCGCCGCACGATGCCGGCGGCAAAGCCCGCAAGGTCGCCGATAACGCCGCCGCCGAAGGCGATGACGATGTCGCCGCGTTCCAGTTTCGCAGCCAGCACACCGTCGACCACCTCTTCGAGATGAGCAAAACTCTTGGTCTTCTCGCCGGGCGGCAACGTGATCACGGCGGTCTGGATGCCGCCCGTTTCGAGGCTGGCCTGAAGGGCAGCGAGATGCGCTGCCGCGACATTGGCGTCGGTGACGACCGCGGCGCGTGTGCCCGGCAGGCGGCCCGATATCTCGGCGCCCGCGCGGGCCAACAACCCCGAACCTATCAGGATATCGTAGGTCCGGTCGCCAAGGCCGACTTCGACGACAACGGGTGCCTCGATGCTCACTGTTCCACCTCGCCCGTCGCCGTCGTCTCATCGATGCCGAAATGCCGGCACAGCGCGTCCACCACCTCGGTCGCGATGACTTCCTTGCGGTCGTCGCGGGTCGGCACGGTGACATCAGATGTCGCGTAGACCGGATAGCGCTCGCCCATCAGCCGCTCCAGCACGGCGCGCGGATCGGCACTTTTCAACAATGGCCGGTTCTGTTTCTTGGAGACGCGGTCCATCAGAAGATCGAGCTCGGCCTTCAGCCATACCGACACGCCCTGCGCTGCAATCGCCTCGCGCGTCTGCGCATTCATGAAGGCGCCGCCGCCGGTCGACAGCACCTGCGGGCCGTTTTCCAGCACGCGCAGGATGACGCGCTGCTCCAGCGCCCGGAATTCGGTCTCGCCATAGCGCTCGAACAGCTCCGGAACGGTCATGCGCGAGACGCTTTCGATCTCCTGGTCGCTGTCGATGAAGGGCAGAGCCAGCATCGTCGCCACCTTGCGGCCGATCGCCGTCTTGCCGGCACCCATCAATCCGACGAAGACGACGGAACGGCTGCCCAGCCGGCCAAGCAACGCGGCGTGGATCTCGTCTGGAGGATTTGCTGGCAGCGCGTTCATCGGATGTTTCGAAGGCCCTCTTTGCCGGCGTATCGACATGAAAAGCCCGTTTGCGTCAAGCGGGGCAAGCGCCTTGAACCCGATATGGACCAGCAGGGTCTGCATCAGAAGTTGCTAACAGGCCTCCGCTTCTTCCTTGAATTGGCCGGATTGGCGTCCCATAAGGGGACAGGGTTTGGAAACGCAGAACAAGAAGACGGGCGAAAATTGATGCCGACACTGTTTCGCTTTGTCGTGGTAACAGCGATTCTGGCAGGCATTGCCTATGGTGCGATGTTCGCATTGGTGATGTTCGTCGAGCCAAAGAAGGGCGAAATGAGCGTGCGCATCCCTCCGGAAAAGCTGAACCCCAAGAAAAGCTGAACCCGAAGAAAAGTTGAATGAACAGCGCCGCCCGCATCGAAGCCTTTCTGGAAATGATGAGCGCCGAGCGGGGCGCGGCTGAAAATACGCTTTCCTCCTACCGCCGCGACCTCGAGGACGCTTCTGGCGCGATCGATGGCGGGCTGGCTGGTGCCGCCGCCGCCGATATCCGCGCCTATCTCGACGACATTGCCGCCCGCGGCTTTGCCGCCACGTCGCAGGCGCGCAAACTGTCGGCGATCCGCCAGTTCTTCAAATTCCTCTACGCCGAAGGCCTGCGGGGCGATGACCCGACCGGCACGCTGGACAGCCCGAGAAAGGGCCGCCCGCTGCCCAAGACGATGAGCGAGGCCGACACCGGCCGGCTGATCGACCGAGCGGCGCTTGAGGCCGGCGATGCCTCGTCGGGCGATGGGGACAGTCTGGCGTCACTGCGCCTGCATGCGCTGGTCGAGGTGCTTTACGCCACCGGCCTGCGCGTTTCCGAGCTGGTCGGCCTGCCGGTGACGGTGGCGCAGCGCGACGACCGTTTCTTCATGGTGCGCGGCAAGGGCGACAAGGAGCGCATGGTGCCGCTCTCCGCCAAGGCACGCGCGGCGATGAAGACCTGGCTTGCCGCCCGCGCCAGGGTGCCAGCCTTTGCCGACAGTCCGTTCCTGTTTCCGGCCGCCTCCGACAGCGGCTATCTCTCGCGCCAGGTCTTTGCGCGTGACCTGAAGGGGCTGGCGGCAAGGGCCGGCATCGCCTCGGCGAAGATCTCGCCGCACGTGCTGCGCCATGCTTTCGCCAGCCATCTCCTGCAGAACGGCGCCGATCTCCGGGCCGTGCAGCAATTGCTTGGCCATGCCGACATATCGACGACACAGATTTACACCCATGTGCTGGAAGAGCGGCTGGTGCGGCTGGTCAACGATCATCATCCGCTTGCCGACTAGGCCTCATATCGCTATGTGAGGACGACATTTCACCGCCCGGAGCCTTGGATTCAAGGGTTCCGTCAGCCACTGCCTTCCGACGTATCGGTCCGCTCACGCATGTATAATTACCTCGATTTCGAAAAGCCGGTGCAGGACCTCGAGGGCAAGATCCTCGAGCTGAAGAAGCTTGCCGAGAATGGCGAGGCGGTCGATGTCGGCGACGAGATCAGCCGTCTCGAGAAGCGCTCCCGCGACGCGCTGCGCGACGCCTACAAGGCGCTGACGCCGTGGCAGAAGGTGCAGGTGGCTCGCCATCCCGACAGGCCGCATTGCGTCGACTATATCAAGGGCCTGTTCACCGATTTCACGCCGCTGGCCGGCGACCGCAATTTCGGTGAAGACCAGGCGATCGTCGGCGGTTTCGCCCGTTTCCGCGGCGAACCCATTGCCATCATCGGCCAGGAAAAAGGTTCCGACACAGCCAGCCGCCTGAAACACAATTTCGGATCGGTTCGCCCGGAGGGCTACCGCAAGGCGGTACGGCTGATGGAACTGGCCGACCGCTTCAAGATCCCGCTGCTGACGCTGGTCGACACGGCCGGCGCCTATCCCGGTGTCAACGCTGAAGAGCGCGGCCAGGCGGAGGCTATCGCCCGTTCAACCTCGACCTGTCTCGGCCTGAAAGTGCCGTCGATCTCGGTGGTCATCGGCGAAGGCGGTTCGGGCGGCGCCATTGCCATCGCCACCGCCAACCGCGTCTACATGCTCGAACACGCCATCTATTCGGTGATTTCGCCGGAAGGTGCCGCCTCTATCCTGTGGCGCGACACGACGCGATCGAAGGATGCGGCAACCAATATGAAGATCACCGCGCAGGACCTTCTGGAGCTGAAGATCATCGACGCCATCATCCCCGAGCCGCTCGGCGGCGCGCATCGCGGCGCCGAAACGGTGATCGCTGCGACCGGAGACCTCATCGCCAGGACGATGAAGGACTTTGCCGGCGCCAACACCGATTTCCGCGAGCAGCGCCGCGAAAAATACCTGGCCATGGGCCGCAGTCTCTGACCACAGGCAGCCTTGGCCGCAACAATGTGGCGGAGCGGAGCATTTTTGCCACAAAAATGCCGCTGCATTCGGCTCAATGAGACTGCCGCAGGGGGATGCGTCGGCACTTGCGGTAAGGAATTTATTAGGGTTAACGGGCTTAGGGTCCGTCGATGCGCAGTGTAGCAGCCGGGGCAGGAAACGTCCTGGCGCCAGAGAAAAGACGATATCCGTAGCCATGTTTGTCAAGCTCGCCCGCACCGGAATCCTGATAGCCGCACTCGGCGTTGCCGGCTGCAACAATTCGTCGATGAAGGATTTTGCCCCGGAGGCCAACAAGCCGCTGCCCGACAAGATCCTTGCCGACATGAAGGCCAAGGGCATGGTCCGCACCTCGTCGGTGATGGCCCGCATCTTCAAGGAAGAAGGCAAGCTCGAAATCTGGAAGGCCAAGACCAACGGCCGCTACGACATGGTCGCCAGCTACGACATCTGCAAATGGTCGGGCAAGCTCGGGCCGAAATACACCGAAGGCGACCGCCAGGCGCCGGAAGGCTTCTACACGGTGCGCCCGGCGCAGATGAATCCGCGCTCGAACTACCATTTGTCCTTCAACATCGGCTATCCCAACGCCTATGACCGCGCCAATGGCCGTACCGGCTCCAATTTGATGGTGCACGGCGCCTGTTCGTCTTCGGGCTGCTATTCGATGACCGATGCGCAGATCGAGCAGATCTATGCCTTCGGCCGCGATGCTTTCCAGGGCGGCCAGACCGAGTTCCAGATCCAGGCGTTTCCGTTCCGCATGACCGCCGCCAACATGGCGCGCTACCGCAACGACCCGAATTACGACTTCTGGAAGATGCTGAAGGTCGGCTACGACAATTTCGAGATCACCAAGGTGCCGCCGAAGGTCGATGTCTGCGAGAAGCGTTATGTCTTCAACCAGGTTGCCGCCGACGGTCAGACATTCGATCCGGCCGGCGCCTGCCCGGCGACCACGCAACCTGATTCGCTGAAGAGCGCCTACAATTCCTACATGAGCACCTACGACGCTGCGTTCAGCGGCGCGGTCAAGGCCAGCGTGCCGGCGCCCAAGCCGACCATTGCCGGTATCAAGGAAGCCAGCATCGTCTCCGACTGGTCCAAGCGCCGCGCACGCGGTGAACGCGTGCCGATCGATCCGCCGTCGCTCAACAATGACGGCTCGATCACCGAGACGGCGCGCATGGGCCGCATCGATTCGCCCGCTGGCCGCAAGATGGCGGCCCTCGACGCCGAAAAGGCGGCCAAGCAGAAGGCCGAGGAGCAGAGGCTGGCTGCCATAGAGGCGGCCAAGCAAGCCAAGGAAGCCGCCAAGGCCCAGGCTCTGGCCGAAAAGGAGGCCGAAAAGGCCGCCAAGGAAGCCCCTGTCGCCACCGCGACCATCGCGGCCCCTTCGGAAGCGGCACCGATGGCTGAGACGCAAGCGGCGAGTGCCGACGAGAGCCGCGTGACGAAGCTGAAGAACAAGCTGCTCGGCATGTTCGGCGGTTGATTTCGCCCGTGGATGACCGCGCCGCTATTTATGACCTCAAGGGGCTGAACTGCCCCTTGCCCGTGCTCAAGGCCAAGAAGCGCCTGGCGGGGATGCAACCGGGCAGCCGGCTCTGGCTGGAGACCACCGACCCGCTCGCCGTCATCGACATTCCGGCATTCTGTTCGGAGAGCGGCCACCAGTTGATTGAAACGGCGGCGGTCTCCGGCGGCCATCGCTTCCTGGTCGAGTGCGGCGCGCCGTAATCGTGGGAGCTACCGCCCGGCAATCGCCAGCGGGTTGTTTTCCAGCGCGGCGCGATCGGGCGTGTCGATCGACGGCCGGTTGGTGAAGGCGGCGAACAGCCTGCGGATATAATCTTCGGGCATATCGAGCGTGATCAGCACCAGCCGCGTGCCGCGCTGGCCATCTGGCCAGGACGGCAATTGCACCGGCGGATGCAGGATCTTCTGCACGCCATGGATCACCAAAGGCCGCGACGGGTCTTCCCTGAGCTCGATGACGCCCTTCATGCGCAGCAGGCGCTCGCCATGTGTCGAGCGCAGCAGGTCGAGGAACATCTCGATCGCCGAAAACGGCACCGGGCCGTCATGCACCAGCGAATAGGAACGCACCCGCGAATCGTGGCGATGACCGTGGTCATGGCCATGTTCGTGATCATGCCCATCATGGTGATCATGATCATGATGGTGATGATCATGAGCGGCTTCCTCGCCCAGCCAGCGCCGCACATCGGCGGATTTGGTTGCCGGGTTGTAGAGGCCGCAATCAAACAGCGCCGCCACGCCTGTCCCCGTGTCACCGGCATCGAGCAGTTCGGCGCCCGGATTGATCTGCCGCAGGCGCGCCCGAAGCATTTCCAACTCATTGGGATCGGCGACCAGATCGGCTTTGCTGAGCACGATGCGATCGGCGACGGCAGCCTGCTTGACCGCCTCGACATGGGCGTCGAGCGTGGCGTTGCCGTTGACGGCATCGACCAGCGTGATGACGCCGTCGAGCCGGAAGGCCTGGATCAGCGCCGGATGCGCCATGATCGACTGCAGCACCGGCGCCGGGTCGGCAAGGCCGGTGGTCTCGACGATGACGCGGGCAAGCCGGGCGATGCGGCCGGTCTGCAGCCGGTCGACCAGGTCGGCCAGCGTGTCGACCAGTTCGCCGCGCACCGTGCAGCAAAGGCAGCCGTCCGAAAGCTGGATGATGCCGTCGGAAGACTGCTCGACCAGCAAATGGTCGATCGCCACCTCGCCGAACTCGTTGATGATTACCGCCGTGTCGGCCAGCGCCGGATCCTTGAGCAGCCGGTTGAGCAGCGTCGTCTTGCCGGCGCCTAGGAAGCCGGTCAGCACCGAGACGGGGATCGGGAAGCCGCTGCCCATTGGCTAGTTCGCAACCTTGGCCGGCTGGTCGCCCTGCGCGGCGGAGCCGGCAATCTTCGGGCCTGCGCCGGCCGGTGCCGGCCTGTCGGGCCGCCAGCTCGGGATCGGCACATCGGCATATTCCTGACCGCCCCGGTCGAGGATGGCCTTCGGCGCCGGACCGGTGGCGCCGCCAAGGCCGACGGCAACCAGCGTCGGCACATGGTCGAGCTTTTCCTGATAGGGCGATTTCGGCACGTCCTTGGCGACGACCGGCGGCGCCTCCGACTGCTCCTGCGGCGTCTTCTTCTTGCAGACCTCGTCCTTCATGTCGTTGGGCGAGACCGTGTCGCCATAGGGCGCCAGCGTGGTGACGGTGGCCGAGCCGGCGGCAGGCGCGTCAAAACCTTGATCGAGCAGTTTTGCCGCGGTCTCGGCACGTGTGACCGCCGATTTCTCGCCAAGCACCACCGCGACCAGCGTGCGCCCGTTGCGGGTCGCCGAACCGATCATGTTGAAGCCGGAAGGGCAGACAAAGCCGGTCTTCATGCCATCGGCGCCGGGATAACGGCCAATCAAGAGATTGTAGTTGGGGATAGCCTTCTTGCCGACGGCAAGGCCTTCGATCGAGAACCACGGCGCATATTGCGGAAATTCGCGGCGGATCGCCATCACCAGCACGGCGAGGTCGCGCGCCGTCGTGTACTGATCCGGCGAATAGAGCCCGTTCGGATTGACGAAATGCGTGCCGTTCATGCCGAGCCGGGTCGCTTCGGCGTTCATCCGGTCGGCAAAGGCCGCCTGCGAACCGCCGACATTTTCGCCCACCGCCATGGCGATGTCGTTGGCCGATTTGACCAGCATCATCTTCAGCGCGTTGTCGAGCCGCATCACCGAGCCCGGCTTGAAGCCCATCTTGCTTGGCGGCTCGGCGGCGGAGTGTTTGGTCACCTTGATCGGCGAATCAAGCTGAACCTCGCCGGCGGCGATCGCCCGAAAGGTGACATAAGCGGTCATCAGCTTGCTCAGCGATGCCGGATACCAGCGCTTGAACGCGTCCTGATGCTGCAGGATCTTGCCGCTGCCGAGATCGAATACGACCACCGGATTGGCCAGCGCCGGCCCGGCCACGACCGACAGCGCGATTGTGCCAACCGAGAATAGTTTGAGGAAATGCCTGTACCGCATGATCAAATCCGAAATCGCCTCTTGCCGTAGTCGCCCCTGGCTCCGTAAGATTTCGTTACGCGATCGCCAGCATGATTGGTCCGACCCTCAAAAACCGGACCGCATCGTTGCGGTGCTATTTACCCTATGTGACGCCAAGATGGCAAAGTGCCTGGCGATCACAATTGCAAGGCAGCGGACGACACCCGCCTGTCCCAACAGCGAGATGGAACCATCATGCCAATCCTGAACCGTGCCGCCGAAATGCAGGACGAAGTTGCCGGCTGGCGCCAGCATCTGCACCAGACGCCAGAACTGAACTTCGACGTCTTCAAGACCGCCGCCTTCGTCACCGAGAAGCTGAAGGCTTTCGGCTGCGACGATGTGGTCACCGGCCTCGGCAAGACCGGCGTCGTCGGCGTCATCCGCGGCCGCCAGGGCGAAGGCCCCACCATCGGCCTGCGCGCCGATATGGACGCGCTGCCGCTCAACGAGATCACAGGCAAATCCTACGCCTCGACCATCCCCGGCAAGATGCACGCCTGCGGCCATGACGGCCACACGGCGATGCTGCTGGGCGCGGCCAAATACCTCGCCGAGACGCGCAACTTCACCGGTTCCGTGGCGGTGATCTTCCAGCCGGCCGAAGAGGGCGGCGGCGGCGGCAACGAGATGGTCAAGGACGGCATGATGGAGCGTTTCGACATCTCAAGGGTGTTCGGCATGCACAACATGCCGGGCCTGCCCGTCGGGCAGTTCGCCATCCGCCCGGGCCCGATCATGGCGGCGACCGCCGAGTTCACCATCACCGTGCGCGGCAAGGGCGGCCACGCGGCGATGCCGCACGGCACGATCGACCCGATCGTCATCACCAGCCAACTGGTCGGCGCCTTGCAGACGATCGCCTCGCGCAGCACCGATCCGGTCGAGGCCGTGGTGGTGTCGGTGACCAAGTTCCACGCCGGTGACGCCTACAACATCATCCCCGAAACCGCTGAAATCGCCGGCACCGTGCGCACCTTGCGCAAGGAGATCGCCAAGAAGTCCGAAGAGCGCATCCGCAGCATATGCGACGGGCTGGCGACCGCATTCGGGGCAAAGATCGAGGTCGACTACCAGGCAAATTACCCCGTGACCTTCAATCACGCGGAAGAGACGGTGTTTGCCGGTGATGTCGCGATGAGTGTCGCCGGCGACGCCCATGTCCACCGCGGCATCCAGCCGGTGATGGGCGGCGAGGATTTCTCCTACATGCTCGAAGCCCGCCCCGGCGCCTTCATCTTCATCGGCAATGGCGACACCGCCGGTCTCCACAACCCTGCCTACGATTTCAACGACGAGGTCATCCCGCACGGCATGAGCTACTGGGTGAAACTGGCGGAAACCGCGCTGGCCGCCTGACGGCGGCAGCGCAAAACCGGCCGAATTGCCTTCGGCCGGCCTCTTGGCGAAACGATCCGAAGCGGCTATGTGTCTGGCCGCGTGGTCCCGTAGCTCAGTAGGATAGAGCGGCAGATTCCTAATCTGTAGGTCACAGGTTCGATTCCTGTCGGGATCACCACGCTTTTCACCAGCTTAGCAAACTGACGTCGTACTTTTCGCGAAACAGTGCAACGAATTCTAATCTCGGCGGGAATGCATCGCCGAACAAGGAACGATCCAGCTTCGCTCCGAAGAGCGGGCACCACAATGGCCCTTTTGTCTGGCCGAAGGCTGCCGGCAGGATCATTGCGAGGTGATGGTTGACCGTGGTGCGCTGTGACCTAGCTTAAAGTTCATGATGGACAGTCAAGAGCCGGGAAGTGGCGAATTGTCCGCACCGGCGAACTCTCGCGAGGTTGATATGCAGAGGCGCAAATCGGCGTCTCAGGGCCCCGCATGTGTCCTTGGTCGGCCATTGCCCGCCAAGGAATATCAACTGCGGCGATCTATCAGCACGCGACCGGCGCCCCGCCATCCGCAACAATTCGCAAGTACCAGAAGGATCCCGAAGAAAGCGACGCTTTGAGGACGGTAAGGCCTTGGCCAATACCAAGGCGAATGACCAGACATCGCTTTATGAACTTGACAATACACCCCAGAACGCACGGGCACGGCAATGCCACATTATCTTGCCGAAATGTATGCAAACGACGTAAATCTGACCATTCTGAGCGCGGTAGTGACGCTTGCATCGGTGGGCGTCTATCTTGTGCTCCGGCGTATCCTTGCTGCGGTGCGACGGCGCCGCCTTGCAGCGTTTGACGAAGGCAGATCCGGTATCGCCGACGAGGCTTCTTGGGAATGGGAAAGCCCGGCCGGACTTGTCGCCGGTCCTGCTTCTTCCAAGGCTGCCAACCCCTTGCATGCGGTCGGCCTGGATGTTCGGGCTCAAAATACCAACTACTCTCGGTTCGGAGTGCGAATCGAGCATTTCGCCGCGACATCCGAACCCAGCGGGAGCTCGTTAGTGACCGGTGCTCCTGCACCGAACAGTGTGCAGTCTGGCCGGCTTGCAGCATCCATCAGCGCGATCGCGGAACGTGGGAAGCGGATTTGCGGGTCGGCATGGGACCAATTGCGCCATAGAGCTTCACCGCCAAAAATTGCTCCGTTGGCCTATGCTGCGGATCGCGGTTTGAATTTCACAGCTCAGAT
Organism: Mesorhizobium sp. M0088; assembly: GCF_040322895.1. Classification (NCBI taxonomy): domain Bacteria; kingdom Pseudomonadati; phylum Pseudomonadota; class Alphaproteobacteria; order Hyphomicrobiales; family Phyllobacteriaceae; genus Mesorhizobium; species Mesorhizobium sp. M0088. The sequence goes on along the minus strand of NZ_JAMYUI010000013.1, from coordinate 116,127 downwards.
GGGAGATCCCGACCCGGCCATGGCGCCTGCCTCAAACCCTGTCGTTCGCAGGCCGATCGTTCTTGTATCGCGTTTGGGTCTCGCCGCCATTTGTCTGGCCGCGCCGATTGGCTATGCGATGACGAGACAAATCTGGGTCGAAAGCGCTTCAGCCATCTCGCAAACCCAAGACCAGGCCCATCGAGACCTTTCGCGCCCGTTGAAACTTCAGGCGAGTGCCGAATTGCTTGGCCCGGATCTCACGGCTAACCAGGCGCAAGCCGGGACGGATCGTGCTCAGTCCGCCGCTGCGAGACAATTGGCCGACCAGGAGCACCGGGCGGCGGAAGGCGAGCGTGCCAGGAGCGCCGCTCTGCAGGGAGCGCTCCTCGAGGCGAGCAAGCAGATCCACACGCTGAGGGCAAGCATGGCAGCTGCCGATGACGCGCGCGAGGAGCGGTTGCGCAATGAACTCGCGGCGGCCCGCACTCTTCACGCGTTGCGGCGCATTGCGGGAGATGCCCGCACGATGCTGAGCGAGGCCACCAGCTATGTCCTTGAGGAGATGCCCGCTGCTCATCTCGAGCAGGAGCAGGCCCAAAGGCAGGCGCGCGATTTATCGCAAGCGCGCGTCCAAATTGAACAGCTTCAGACCGAGGCCGCCGAGGATCGCGCCACGGCCAAGGCTTCACTGGCGCAGGCGAGCGGCATGCTCGACGACGAACGCCGGAAGGCGGAGCTGCTGCGTGGCGATCTCGCCGAAGCGAAACTGGCCAATGCCGCACTCATGAAGCGTACGGCCGCGGCTGAGCAGGAACGGACCGACGCGGTCACAGCGAGACAACAAGTGGAGCGGACCGCAGCTGACACGGAGCGAACGCTCGCACGAGAACGCGCTGCAGCAGCAGCGGCCGTTGAGGAGTTGAAAGAAGCTCGCGTCGAGCGCCAGGCGGCTGAACTGGAGCGAGCCAAAGCAGTCTCAGCGAAAGAGCGTGCCGAGCAGGCCGCAACCGAGACGGCACAGGCTCTGGCACGGGAACGTACTACAGCCGTCATGAATCGTGAGGATCTCGACAGAGCCCGCATCGAGCGCGAAGCCGCCGCCCAAGCTCTTTTGGTGCGTGTCGCTAAGCTTCAGGAGGCTCTGGACGAGCAACGCGAGGCCACTGTTTCTCTTGCCCGCGACTTGGCTGCGGCGCGCGGGGACAACGACAGGCTCAGGACTGAGCGCCGCAGCGCGCAGATCGAACCGCCCCTGAAGCCGCGTTCTGGCCGCGCGGCAGCCAGCCAGGTGAAGGCCGTCAGCAAGAAGACTGGCAAGGTTCGCAACCCTTCGCGGATGACCCGGGTGCGTTCGATCACACTTCCTTATTCGCTCTTGCCAAGACACGTGACACCGCAGTGATTTCCGACTGCGCGGTCCCTTCCGTGGAAGGCCATCTTTGATGCCCCGCACCCTTGGTAACACACCCGAGGCCTGCTGCCATTTCGGCCAAAGATGAATGGCCCCTCGAATTCACCCTGCTTCATCAGCGAGGTGTTCTGCGCGGTTCGCTATGTCAGGCCGATCACGCTGCCTGTCGCGTCCAATTCGCATTGGATCGCCGCCTGCCGCGTTTCCACGTTGCCTTGCCGCACATAGTCGATGCTGACCTCGATAGGGGCCGAGATCGTCGCCCGACTCAACTGATGTACGAAGCCCGCGCTGGCGACGCGCACGCTGGTCGCCCCAAACGGAGCGGCGGCCGACTCGATGGCATCGTGGCAGGCCCGAACGACTTTATCCGGGACGCCCGGCAACGCCTCGGTTCGGCTGACTGTTGATTGAGTGTTGCTGTCGCTGGGAGGCTGGAGAGCGGCCGGCAGGTCGAGTGACTGTCCGCCCCTTGCGGACGCAACAGCAGTAGCGGTGGCCGGACCTACCGTCCCCGGGGCTGTCGCAGTGCCGCTTGTGCTGGTCTCGCCGCCGTCCGCCGACGAACTGGAGCCGCCGGGGTCGTCGCCAGTCCCTTTCTGCGAGCCGCCGTGGTTGCCGCCTGCGTCATGACCTCCGCCGCCACCATGGCCACCAGAACCATGGCCGCCGTTGCCATGCCCTCCGCCCTGCTGACCACCGGTTGCAGCTCCTGCGCAAACTACCGCGATCGAGCAAGCTAAGACGAAATACGCACAGGTGAATCCACGCGATTGACGCACGACGACCTCCATGGATGCGTCGGTCCAACCGACTTTCCGCGGCGTGCAGTCAGAACGGCCCGAACCGCCGCTGCCCCCGAGGCAACCTCGCGATTGCCGCGCCCCCGAAAGAACTAGGGGATCAATCCGGCGTATCAAGGATATTTGGCTGGCAAGCGCCGATGAGAGATCGCTTGGCTGGCGAGTGCCGTATCACTCAGTCGAGGCCGACCGTGGATGACGCCGCAGACGCCTTCGTGATCCAATGGCCGGAGTCCGGCGATTGGCCTGGCCGAGGCCCCGGCGAATGCAGAGATCAGCGAATACGCTTACCGCGCTCAGGTCAGCGCACCTCCTCCGAGCCATCGGCGACAGCCACGCGATGTCCGATGGGATGGCATCCAAGAGGCCCCCGGGGCACGAAAAAGCGTCCGCTTGAGCACTCGCCGCCAAGGCGAACCATGGCGGGCCAGACGGATCACCGCGCCTCAGCCAACCCTGACGACAAAATGCTTCGTCACCGGCTCGATGATCTTCCAGGTTCCCTTGAAATCGGCTTCCACCACGAAGGCATCGCCGGGACCGACCTCGACCGGTGTGCCGCCGTCCGGCGTGATGATGATGCGGCCGGCGATCATGTGCACGAACTCGTAGTCGGTATAGGTCGCGTGGTAGGTACCGGGCGTCGCGCGCCAGGTGCCCGACAACACCTTGCCGTCCTCGGTCGTGTGCTGGACGGCGGTTTGCATGGTCGGCTTGCCCTCGACGACGATCCAGCCAGCCAGATCGCCGGCGTCCGCGTGTTCGACGGTGCCGAATTTGAGGATTGTCTCGCGTGTCATGTGCTGGGCTCCGTTTGGTGGATTGCGTGGCGTTGTTTGCCTGGCCGGTCAGATAACCGATGCACCTGCCGCGAGCAATGCCGGAGCCATACGGCCGGCACCTTGGCTGACGGTGCATCAAACAAAAAACCCGCCGGTGCGGCGGGTCACTGGCGCAAATCAGCACCATAGGCAAAAATGTACCATAGCTGAGGTCACCGGGTCAAGAAAAAATTCCTATCTCGGAAAAAATGGCGGTACAAAAGCCGCCAAAACCGGCAGCCACGAGGCCTGTTGTTAATCTGAGTTCGGAACCCTGCCCTGTGGCGCACGCCGCGTCCTTCGGCCCTCGACGGGCGGGTCAGGGTTTGTGCCGCGCCGAGACGAGTTCCGCCTTGCGCCTTGCCGTCTCTATTCCCAGACCGATGAAAGCACGCGCGTGCTTGGCCAGCGCCATGTTGTCCGTCCAGAGATTGCGCCAGATCGCGGTCTTCTTCGACAGGTTCTCATCGACGATTTCCGAAGAGAAGGATTCGAAGCTGAGGTCGTCGCTGTAGCCGATCGCGGTCAGCGCATCGAAGATCGCGGCGAAATCGATATTGCCGGTGCCGAGGAAGCCGCGGTGGCTTTCGCCGATATGGACATAGCCGATCTTATCGGCGGCATGACGAATGGCCAGCCCGACATCGGCCTCCTCGATGTTCATGTGGAAGGTGTCGAGATGCAGGAAGATGTTGTCCGAGCCTGTGTCCTCGATGAAGGCCAGCCCTTGCGCGGCGGTGTTGAGCAGATTGCTTTCGAAGCGGTTGACGATCTCGAGGTTGAGCGTGACGCCGGCCGCCTTGGCTGTTTCGGCAACCTTGGCCAGCGTGCCGGCGCTGCGCTGCCATTGATCGCGCGTCGGCGCCTCGACCTGCAATCCGTGGCTGGTCGAGAGAATGCCGGCGACCTTGCGGCCGCCGAGATCGCGCGTCAGCGCGATGGTGTCGTTGAGGATTTCGACGCCTCGCGCGGCAATCGCCTTGTCGGCGCTCGAAATGTCGCCATCAACAGGCAATCCGATGCTGATCGCCACGCCGAGGCCAAGATCGGCGATGCGCCTGGCGAGCCCGCCGATGTCGACATTGGCGGGATCGAGATAGGAGAATTCGATGAGGTCGAAGCCGGCCTCCCTGGTGTTGGCCAGCGTGCGCTCGAGATCGGCCTGAGCCGAGCTCGCCGACCAGACGAAAGAATGGATTCCAATACGCGACATCATCGTCTCCGGTGCTGACAAGAGGTGCGGCCGGGTCATCCCGGCCACACGCTGTAGATGGAGTTAGAGACTGTTTCGAAATTCGCTCTGGCGAGTCATATGGTGGTGGTTTCGAGAACCGTAGCGCAGCGGACATTTGGTCCGTGAGCTCAGTTCTACTGCGCCGACGCAGTAGAACTGGGAAGCGCAGAAAACGCCATCAGATGGCCGACAGAGTAGAATTTCCAAACAGGCTCTTAGCGGGCCGCGGTCCAGCCCTTGTAGTCCTTCAGGTTCTCGGCCGTGATGAGCTTCGGGTCGAGCAGGACGGTCGGCTCCGCCGGCTTCTTGCCGGCCAGCAGTTCGGCCGCCATCGTCAGCGACTGGCCAGCCATCACGTAGGGATCCTGCGAGGCCGAGGCCTTGATCATCGAGGTGCCGGAGGAGAGTTCCTTCTCGATATCCGGCGCACCGTCAACGGCGGTGAAGATGAACTCCGAGCGGTTGAGCTGCTTGGCGGCAAGCTGGGCGCCGATCGCCGTCGGATCATTGATGGCAAACACCGCATCGATCTTGTCGAAGCGGGTGAGCAGCGACTGGAACACCTTCAGGCCGCCGTCGCGCGAGCCTTCGGCATTCTGGTCGTCGGAGAGGATCTTGATGTCGGGATGCTGCGCCAGCACGTTCTTGCAGCCCTTCACCCGCTCCAGGATCGACGACGATGCCGGTCCGTTGAGGATGACGTAGTCGCCCTTGCCGCCGGTGTGGTCGACCAGGTACTGGCAGGCCTCTTCGCCGGCCTTGACGTTGTTGGTCATCACGGTGACGTCGGCGCCCGGCGCCGAAACGTCGAAGGCGGCAACGACGATGCCCGCCGCTTGCGCCTTCTTCACCGCCGGCGCGATCGCCTTGGCGTCGACGGCGTTGAGCATGATCACGTCGACGCCGGCGGCGATGAACGAATCGACCTGCGAGACCTGCTTGTTGAGGTCATAGTCGGCCGATACCGAGGTCACCTCGACCTTCGGGTTGATCTTCTTGGCCGCGTCCTCGATGCCCTTGATGGTGGCGACGAAGAAGGGGTTGCCGAGCAGGCCGACCGAGATACCGACCTTGTTGAGGTCCTTGGCCGTAGCAGGCGCGATGGCGAGCGACGCGAGTGCGACGCCGCAGAGCAGTTTGGCGATGGTCTTCATTGCTTTCCTCCGATTGCCCCGCGCCTCTCACGGTGCGTTACACAAACCGGTCGTTGACGCCGGCGACTAAGGTCAATCACGTTCTTGCTCCTGCCTGGAGCCTGTAGCGGTCGAGGGCGACCGCCACGATGATGACCAATCCCTTGATGATGTACTGCCAGATGTCCGAGACACCGGCCAAGATGAGCCCATTGGAGAGCACCGCGATGATCAGGCCGCCGATCAGCGTACCCCAGATCGAGCCGACGCCGCCGACGAAGCTGGTGCCGCCGAGGATGACCGCAGCAATGGCGTCGAGTTCGTAGGACTGGCCGAGCTGCAAGCCATTGGCTGCGTAGAGCCGGGCCGCCGACATGGCACCGCCAAGACCGGCCAGCAGGCCGGAAACGCCATAGACGAAGAGCAGCACCAGCGGCACCTTGATACCGGTCAGCCGCGCCGCTTCGGCATTGCCGCCGACGGCATAGATCCAGGTGCCGAGCACCGTGCGCTTCAGCACCAGCCAGGATAGCACCACCACCGACAGCGCGATGATGACCAGCCAGGGAATGCCGAACAGCGAACCGTTGCCGATGAAGTCGAACGGCAGGTCCGAGTTGAACACCGTGGTGTCCTGGCCGAGCAGGCGGGCAACGCCGCGCACCGCGGTCAGCGAACCCAGCGTGACGATGAAGGGCGGCAACTTGATGTAGGCGATGAGCAGCCCGTTGATGAGGCCGAAGCCGAGCCCGACTAGAATGGCCGCCGGCACGCCGAGCAAACCCCAGTCCGGCACCAGCGACACCATCACCGCCACCATCGCCGATGCGGCGAGGATGGCGCCGACGGACAGGTCGATACCGCCGGTCAGGATGACGAAGGTCATGCCGGCCGCCAGCACGATGTTGATCGATGACTGCTGGGTGACGATCAACAGGTTGGTCTCGGTCAGGAAGCGCGGGTTCAGGAACTGGAAGCCGGCCGCCAGCAGGATCAGCACCGGCAGCATGCCAAGGGCAGCGAAAGCCGTGCGCAACCGTCGGCTCATGCCGGTGGCCTGGCCGCCTGCGCTGGTCTCGGTCGCCTTGTCGGTCATTGCTGAGCCGCTCCTGTTGCAAGTTCCATGATTTTCTCCTGGCTTAGCGGTTCGCCTTGCGATGCCGTCACCTCGCCCGATATCGTGCCGTCGCGCATCACCAGCACGCGATCGGCGACGCCGATCACCTCGGGCAGTTCGCTGGAGATCATCAGGATGGCGATGCCCTGCTTGGCGAGATTGTCGATCAGCCGGTAGATTTCCGATTTCGCTCCGACATCGACGCCGCGGGTCGGCTCGTCGAGGATGACGACCTTCGGCTCGGTTTCGAGCAGGCGGGCGAGCAGCACCTTCTGCTGGTTGCCGCCCGACAGCGAGCCGGCATTGGCCTGCACCGAACTGGTGCGGATGGAGAGATCGGCAACGGCCTTGGAAGCGCGCCTTTCGGCGGCCGCGAAGTCGCGCAAGCCGCCGGCATGCGAATCCCGCGCCAGCACGCCCATGCTGATGTTGTCGGAAATCGACATGTCGAGGAACAGGCCGAGTTCCTTGCGGTCCTCGGTCAGATAGGCGATGCCGGCATCGAGCGCCTCGCGCGGCGAGCCGATGGTTACAGGTTTGCCGTCGAGTTCCAGCGTGCCTGAAATGTGCCTGTCGGCGCCGAAGATCAGCCGCGCGAGCTCTGTACGGCCGGAACCGACCAGACCCGCCAGCGCCAGCACCTCGCCCTTGTGCAGGTCGAACGAACAGTCTTTCAGGAGACGGCCGTCGGACATGCCACGCACCGAGAGCGCCACCACGCGCTTTTCGTCCGGCGGCCGATGATCCTTCTTGTAGAAAGCCGACAGATCGCGGCCGACCATCATCGACACCAGGCGCGAGGCGCTGAGGTCGGCACGTTCGAGCGTACCGACATAACCGCTGTCGCGCAGCACGCTGACGCGATCGGCAAGCTGGTAGACCTCTTCCATGCGGTGGCTGATGTAGATGATGGCGATGCCTTGCGATTTCAGCGTCGCGATGACCTCGAACAGACGGTCGGTCTCGCGCGACGTCAACGACGTGGTCGGCTCGTCCATGACGATGATGCGCGCATTGGTCGACAGCGCGCGGGCGATCTCGACCAGCTGGCGCTCGCCGAGCGACAGGCTGGAGACCATGTCGCGGGCCGAAAAGGAGACGCCCAGACGCGCGATGATCTCCCTGGCGCGCCGGGTGCACTGGTCGCGGTCGACGATGCCGAAGCGTCGCGGCTCGTTGCCGAGGAAGATGTTTTGCGCCACCGTCAGATTGGGCGCCAGCGACAGCTCCTGATAGATCACCGCGACGCCGCTGGCGCGCGCCTTGATCGGATCGCCGGTCGCGGCCGGCATGCCGTCGATCAGGATCTCGCCACCGGCATCCGGCCGATAGGCGCCTGAAAGCACTTTCATCAATGTCGACTTGCCGGCGCCGTTCTCGCCCATCAAGGCGTGCAGCTCGCCGGCATGGACGCTGAGCGAGACATCGTGCAAGGCACGGATCGCGCCGAACGTCTTGGAGATGTGCCGCATCTCCAGCACCGGCTGGCGCGCCGTCTGAGCTTGGGCAATCGCACTCATCGCGCGCCTCCCGCTGCCGCACCGGCGACGCCCCGGTCCATGGCGGCGTCACGCCAATTGCTGCGATAGCCTGCCAGCCCGGTGAAACGCGACGCGCGCACCGGCTCCGGAACTTCGGCGGCGAATTCGCGCCCAACGCTCTCGAAGGCTAGTGCCGCTGCACCGGTGGCGCTGCCCTCCAGCGTGGCGCCTTGCAGGAAAGTCTGGTCGGGACGCAACTGCGCCAGCAGCCCGGCGAGCAGGCCGCCATTGTTCAGCCCGCCATCGACGATCACGGTGTTGTTCGAATGGATGAGGTCGAGGCAGAGATCGACCATCAGCGCGACATAGAGCAGCGCCACGGCCGCGCGTTCCTCGGCATCGGGCGTACGCCCGACCAGCCGGCCGGACTGGCCGGACATCGGCCCGCCCGGCGCGAAGCTCGGCAGCGCCATGATGCCGGCGTCGATCACCCGCTGCACCGCCGGGCCGGCGATCTCGCCTTGCCAACCACCGCTGATGGTTGCGAATTCGCGCCCGCCCATGAAGCGGATGGTCGGCACCGGGCCGCCGCCGACATCGACATTGACCAGCATGTCGCGGTCCCGGTCGAGTGCGTCGAGCGAGCAGTCCGGATTGAGCACGACGACCCAGGTGCCGGTCGAAACGACGGTGACCGGGCCAAGTTCCTGCCGGCGATAGGCATGCAGCGCCGCATTCGAGTCATGGACGCCATTGTGGATGGCGATCGGTCGCGCCGCGGCGCCGAGGCGGTGCTCGCCGATAACAGTGCCGGCGCGCTCGAAGGCAGGCATCCGGTCACGCCAGCCCTGCGCGTCGACCAGCGAGGAAAAGTCTTGGCGGCGCGGCGCCCACAAATGCGAATGGCAGCCGAGATAGGACACTTCCGAGACCGCCCGCCCGCCAAGGCGCCAGCTCCAGTATTGCGGATAGCCGAGGATCGATTTCGACGCTGCGAACGCGTCGGGATCGACCTCCTGCAGCCACAGCATGTGGCGGCCGTAGTTGAAGCCGAGCGGCAGTCGCGGCGAGAACGTCTCGGAAAAGTCAGGAATGCGGCGATCGATCCGCGCGGCAATCTCGGCCGGCGGCTCTTGCTCGTAATCGAGGATCGGATGCGTCAGCGCCGCCTCGTCGACCAAGGCAAAGGTGCAGCCATGGCCCGACACCATGACCCCTTCCACTCCATGACCATCGACCGCATCGGCAAGGGCGCTAAGCGCCCAATGGTGGAGCGCCGCCTCGTCGAGCACGCTGAAGGCGCCTTGGCGCACCCATTTCGGCTGGGTCCGGCGCTCGTCGATCATCCGCCCGTCCTGGCCGAAGACGAACAGCTTCGAATTGGTCTTGCCGAAATCGAGCACCGCCACCTTCACTGGATGGCTCCCGAGGCTATCCGCACCATGACGCCGGCATCTTCCAGCATGCGCGCATCGGCGTCGGAAAGACCGTCGTCGGTGACCAGCGTGCCGATGCGGGAAAGCGGCAGCGCGACATTGCGCGCGTGGATCGACAGTTTGCGGCTGTCGGCCAGTACCACGATCTGGTCGACGCAGAGGCTGAGATCGACGATCGAGCGTACCAGAAGCGGGTGCGATTCCATCACGCCTTCCTGGCCAAGGCCTTGCGCGCCGAGAAAGAATTTGGAGGCGTAGAAAGGCACGGCCTGGGTGAGCGAATGGATGATGCCGGGTTCGCGATGCAGATCACCGCCGGCAACCGTCAGGCTGCAATGGCCGTGGTCGCTGAGATAGGCCGCCAGCGGCATCGAGTTGGTGTAGAGGCGGATGTTGCGCTCGGCGAGCTTGACGCCCAGATGGAAGCAGGTCGAGCCGCCATGCACGATGACGGCGTCGCCGTCGCGCACCATGGTCGCCGCCAGAGCGGCGATCTGCCGCTTGGCCTCGACCGCGAGGTCGCGGTTCTCGTCGTAAGGCCTGGCGTAGGCGACCCCGGCCTGGGAAGCGCCGTCGAGCGCTGAGATGCCGCCATAGACCTTCCGCGCTTCGCCGGCCTCGTCGATCCGGTCGATGTCGCGCCTGACCGTCGCGGCCGAAACGCCAAGCCGTTCCTGCAGCTCGCGCACCGAAGCGAACGGACGATCCCGCAACAGTTCGACGATCTGACGCTGGCGGCCGGAGTCGCTCAATTCTTTCCTCCCGGATGCCATTTTCCATGGCGGTTGGCGTAACTTACTCAACATTAGTCGGATTGCAAGCGGGTTTGATGATAGTAGATCACTATTGACGTAGATCACTCGTATCTGCGATATCAGCGCCAATTCGACCCCGGCAACGGGATTTCGCGCAGGACACGGCCGAGCCGTTGGAGGAAAAGCGCCATGGCGACCCAAGCTGATGCGCAGGAACTGGCGGCCTTGCGGGCGCTTTCGGCCAGCATCGGGCGAAGCCCGCACCTAACCCAGGCGGCGGGAGGCAACACCTCGCTGAAGGCCGGCGACACGCTGTGGATCAAGGCCTCCGGCACCTGGCTGAAAGACGCGCTCGTCGATGACATCATGGTGCCGGTGGCGATGGCGCCGTTGCTGAGAGCCGTCGAACAGCGTGATCGCGCCGCCGACCTGCCGCAGGGTTTCACCATTGCAGCGCTCAACCCGCGCGGCCTGCGGCCGTCGATCGAGACCACGGTGCACGCCCTGATGCCGCAGCGCGTCGTTCTGCATGTCCATTGCGTCGACACCATCTCGCTTGCCGTGCAGGCCGATGGCGAGGCCGAGGTCGCCAGGCGGCTCGATGGCATCGAATGGGCCTATGTGCCCTATTTCCGGCCGGGCCTGCCGCTTGCACGCGGCATTGCCGAGAAACTGCGGCCTGGTGTCGACGTGCTGATCCTTGGCAATCACGGGCTGGTCGTCGCCGCCGAAACCGTCGCCGAAGCGGAGCTTCTGCTGCGCCGTATCAGGTCATTGCTGGCCCGGCCGGCGCGCGCGACCGCCGCACCCGACCTTGCCGCCTTGGCGGCTCTTGCCGGCGACAGTGGCTACAGATTGCCGGCCGATGTCGAAGCGCATGCGGTTGCGCTCGACCCGGAGAGCCGTCGCATGGCGCAGGCCGGCAGCCTCTATCCGGACCATGTCATCTTCCTCGGCCAGGGCTCCGTCGTGGCGGAGCCCGGCGAGCCCGTGGCTGATGTCGTCGCGCGGCTGGGCACGCCGCCGGCGGCGATCCTGTTTCCCGGTGCCGGCGTGCTGATGCGCGGCGACGCCAGTGCCGGCGCCGACGCCATGCAACGCTGCCTCGCCGACGTGACGGCGCGCATCGACACCGCGGCGCGACTGAACTATCTCACCGCCGCCGAGAATGACGAGCTGGTCAACTGGGACGCCGAGCAATATCGCCAGAAGCTCAACGCGGCCGGCGGCTAGCATGGACATGATGCCACTTGTCATCGGCATCGACATCGGCACATCAGGTGCGCGCGCCGTCGCCATGCGCCCGGATTTTTCCATAGCCGGGCATTCGGCCGTTCCACTCGACAGGTTTGGCCGCGATGGCCGAGCCCCCACGGCGTGGTGGCAAGCGGTCAAGGCGGTTCTGACGGAGCTGCTTTCCGGCATCGACCGCACGGCGGTCCGCGCCATCGCCGTCGACGGCACCTCCGGCACGCTGCTGCCGGTCGACGCCGCCGGGCGACCGCTGGCCGAACCGCTGATGTACAACGACAAGGTCGATGACGACGACATCCTGGCCGCGATCGCCCGCACCGCGCCGGCTGCAAGTGCCGCGCACGGAGCGACATCCGGCCTCGCCAAGGCCCTGCGCTTCCAGCATCTGCCGGGCATTGCAATGGTGCTGCATCAGGCCGACTGGATTGCCGGAAACTTCTCCGGCCGCTTCGACGTCAGCGACGAGAACAATGCCCTGAAGACAGGCTATGATGTCGAGGCCAGCCGCTGGCCGGAATGGATCGCGGCGACCGGAATGCGCGTGGAGTTGCTGCCGTGCGTGGTCGAACCGGGTGAAGTCACCGGCGCCCTCACCGATGCCGCCGCGGAGCTGTTCGGTCTGCCGCGCGATGTGGCCGTTGTCGCCGGCACCACGGATGGCTGCGCCTCGTTCCTGGCGACCGGTGCCACCGCGATCGGCGACGGCGTCACCGCGCTGGGATCCTCGCTGACCATCAAGATCCTGTCCGACCGGCCGATTTCGGCGCCGCGCTTCGGCATCTACAGCCACCGGCTCGGCAACGCCTGGCTGGCTGGCGGTGCGTCGAATTCCGGCGGCAAGGTGCTGGCTCAGTATTTTCCGCTCGCCCGTATCATCGAACTCAGCGCAAAAATCGACCCGGAGACCGACACCGGCCTCGATTATTATCCGCTTCCCGCCATCGGCGAACGATTTCCGATCGCCGATCCGGCGCTGCCGCCGCGCCTTGCGCCCCGGCCGGCGGACGACGCCGATTATCTGAAAGCGATGTTCGAAGGCATCGCCGGAATTGAAGCGCTCGGCTTTGGCAGGCTTGCCGAACTCGGCGCGCCCGCGCTGATATCGGTCAGGAGCGTCGGAGGCGGGGCGGCGAACCCAGCCTGGACGGCAATCCGGCGGCGCAGGCTCGGCGTCGATTTCCTGCCCGCGCTGTCCGACGAGGCCGCCGCCGGCACGGCGCGGCTGGCGCTGATGGGTGCAAGCCGGGCAGGACTCCTATGAGCGCGAAAACGATCGAACGTCTCGACAGCATCGGGCCGCTCGCGGAGCGCTACGACGTGTTCCTGCTCGACCAATTCGGCGTGCTGCATGACGGCACGCGGCCCTATCCAGGCGCGGTGGCGGCGTTATCGGCGCTGAAGCGCGCCGGCAAGATGGTGGTGCTGGTTTCGAACTCCGGCAGGCGGGCACACCCCAATGAAAGCCGGCTCATGAAACTTGGCTTCGAAGCGGGAAGCTGGGATCATTTCGTTTCTTCCGGCGAGGTGGCCTGGCGATCCTTCAACGATATGGCGGCATCGAGGAGGCTGCGCCCGGGGACAAAATGCCTGCTGATCAGCCGCGACAACGACCGCTCCGCGATCGAAGGTCTGCCATTTGTGCTGACCGGGTCCGGCGATGAGGCCGAGCTGGTGCTGATCGCGGCCAGCGAGGGTGACCGCTTTGACCTCGACCATTATCGCAGGCTGTTCGCGCCGGCTGCAGAGCGGCGGGTGCCGTGTTTCTGCACCAATCCCGACATCATCATGCTGACGGCCAAAGGCCCTCGCTTCGGCGCCGGCCGTCTTGCCGATCTCTACGAAAGCCTGGGCGGCAGCGTTACCCGCATCGGCAAGCCCGACAAGGCGATTTTCGAAGCCGCGCTGGCGCTGGCCGGCGAGCCGGACCGTGGCACCGTGGTCTGTGTCGGCGACAGCGTCGAACACGATATATCGGGGGGAAACAGCGCCGGCATCGCCACCGCGCTAGTGCTGAGCGGAATACTGGCGGACACACCGGATCTCGCCGCTGTTTTCGACGAACAGCAGGCCTGGCCGGACTACATCACGGACAGTTTCAGCTTCCGCTGACCGCTTCCAGCATGCGCCGCGCGCTCTCCTCGTCGGTGATCAGGATGGTTGGGGCGATGAGGGTCATGGCGCCAAGCAGCGCTTCGGTTTTCTCCTCGCCACCGGAGGTGAGGATACGGATCGGCGCCTTGCGCAGACGGTCGACATCCACCGACATCACGTGGCTGTTGACGGGATGGTCGACCAGATCGCCGTTGCGGTCGAAGAAATGGAACAGGAGGTCACCGACAGCGCCACGCGCAAGCAGGGCCTCCCGATCCGCCTCCTTGAGGAAGCCGCCACGAGAGAAGGTGGTGGCCGAGGCGATCCCGCCGACGCTCAGCAGAACGGCATCGAGCACGTCGGCCATCTCGAAAATCTCCTGCAGGCCGCAGCGCTCGATCAGCGCGATCTTGGTCTCGACGCTGTCGACGACGGCTGGTGTCGGCATCAGATAGCCGTCGCCCTGGAATATCTGAGCAAAGCGCCAGGCGAACTCGGCTGGGTTGACCCGGCGCACGACGCCGACGCCGCCAAGCAGCGAAATCACCTTGAAGTCGGTGAGCGACTTGGCGCTGATGAAGGGCAGGCTCGAGAACAGCGTCTGCCCCCAGCCGACGCCGACCCGCATGCCGGACTTCATCATGTCCGACAGGAAACTGCCGGTCTTGGCGCTGATCGCCGGTATCGGATCGGCATTGGGTGCCGAAAGCGGCGCCACCAGCGCCTGCTGCAGCCCGAACGTCTTCTCCAGCGCGCGCTCAAGCCGCACGATTTCCGACAATTCGCTCTCGATGGTGATCTTCACTTCGTTGCGCGCCCTTGCATCCGCCAGCATGCGCACGATGGTGACGCGACCGACGCCGAGCACGTCGGCGATCTCGTTCTGCGTCATCTGTTCGACGAAATACATCCAGGCGGCGCGAATCCTGAGGCGATCCGTCCGGCTTTCGCTGGCGACGTGCTCGGTTGCCTCGCCTCGACCGTCTTCGCTTTCGCCCTGTCGTCGTCTGCCCAAGTCTGTCTCTCCCCCTGCGGCGACGGACGAGCGCGCCGCCGCCGATTCTGCATGCTGGTCTAGTATCGCCTATTGATCTACCAATCGATAGGAACAATGTAGAGAGTGGCGGCTGCCCCGGTTGGCGGCTATCCGCAGCAAACTTCAAGGCGACCCGCGATGCTCCGACAAATCTCCGAAGATGTCCGCGTCAATCTGAAGGACCGGCTGCGGGAAGTCCGCGAAATCATCCGCCAGAGCCGCCATGACGGCAGCGGCGATGCCAGCATCCTGCGCGAAGCAACCAGCCATCTGCCGCCGTTTCCGGGCAAGGGCATCGAAGGCCTGCTCAGCCATGCCGCCAGTGCCGTCGACGAGGCGCTGTCGATCGCTGAAGCTTTCGTCCCCCATGAGCGCCCGATCAAGGTGGACGGCACGACGGTAAAGGGCCTCGGCACCTATTTCCCGATCGGCAACGAGGATCGCCAGTTGAGCGCGGAGCGCTTGTTCCGGCGCGATATGTATTATCTGACCAAGGCAGTGCTTGCCGGCCTGAACATAGACAATGCCCGCATCCACGAAGCCGATTTCGCGGCCGTCCATGCCACGATGCGCAAGCGGCATGGCGACCTCCTGGCCGCCTTGGCCGCGCCAGGTGCTGGACTGCAGGCAATCGCGGCGACCTGTTCGGCGCTGCTGGTCGAGTGCCTCAGCCAGCGTCCGGTCCGCTTTGCCGAGACCGTGCCGGAAACGCCGGCCGCGATTGCCGGCCGGGCGCTCGACATAAACTGCCTGGCGCCGCTTGCTTTGGCCTGCGGCCTGGCGACCACCGGCAAGGACGGCGCGCCGGAGCCGGATATGCTGGAGATCGCGATCCTGGCGGCGGATATCCGCCACGACCGCATCGTTCAGGCCTGTGCCAAGGCGAGCCCGATCGCTGAGCTGACACCGGTTTTCGCCACCTTGCTTGCCCATTTGCCGTAATTATCGGACCTCGGCTAGCCTTCCGCCGCCATCGCCATGATCGTCTTCTTGGCGCGCTGGATCGAGGCCGGGCTCATCGAAAGTTCGGTCAGCCCCATCTTCACGAAGGTCGCAATCAGATCCGGACGGCCGGCCGCCTCACCGCACATGCCGACCATGATACCGGCGGCGACGCCGGCTTTTGCCGTCATTTCGATCGCCGACATGACGGCTGGATTGGTGACATCGTTGAGCTTGGCGACGGTCGGATTGAGCCGGTCGGCGGCCATGATGTACTGGGTCAGATCGTTGGTGCCGATCGAGAAGAAAGCGACCTCCTTGGCCAGCGCCGGGGCGATCAGCACGGCGGCCGGGGTTTCGATCATGACGCCGAGATCGAATGACGCGTGCGGCACGCCTTCGGCTTTCAACTCGGCCGTGCATTCGTCAACCAGCACGCGCGTCTGCCTGACCTCCGAGATGTCGGACACCATCGGCAGCATCACCTTGATGTTGCCGTGCACGGCGGCGCGCAGCAGCGCCCGCAGTTGGCGCTTGAAGATGTCGGGCCGGTCGAGACACATGCGGATGCCGCGCCAGCCGAGGAAGGGGTTTTCCTCGTCGGGAAATTCGATGCCGGCAATCGGCTTGTCACCGCCGATGTCGAGCGTGCGCACAATGACCGGATAAGGCGCAAAAGCCTTGGCCAGCGCCGCATAGGTCTCGGCCTGCATGTCTTCCGAGGGCAGATGCATATGGCGCATGAACAAAAGCTCGGTGCGGAACAGGCCGATGCCCATGGCGCCAGCCTCTTGCGCCGCTTCGATTTCCTCAAGTGAGCCGATGTTGGCCGCGACCTCGATGATCCTGCCGTCGGCGAGCTTCGGCGTCACCGTCTTGAAGACGGTCAACCCGGCGCGCTCCTTTGCCGCCGCTTCGACGCGGCCGGCGAAATCGGCGCGGGTCGCCTCGTCGGGGTCCATGATCACATGGCCGGCATTGCCGTCGAGCGCGACGTCTCGCGCGGTGCGCAAGGCATTGACCTGGCCGCCGAGGCCGAGCACGGCCGGAATGCCGTGCGAGCGCGCGATGATGGCGATGTGCGAGGTGGCGCCGCCATGGCCGCACACCACGCCGCCTATACGCTTCAGCGGCGCGCGTGCCAGATCCCAGGCGCCGATGTCATCGGCAATCAGGATAGCGCCTTCGGGTATGTTTTCGAGGCTGACATCGTCTTGGCCCAGCAACACCAGGCAGATCTGCCGCCCGACCGCATGAACGTCATCCGCCCGCGCGTTGAGATAGTGATCATCGACGGCGCTGAATTCGGCGGCGATGGTGGAGGCGGCGGTGATGACGGCGGAAACCGCGTCATTGCCGCCCTTGATCAGGCCCTCGGCCTCACCAGTCAGGCTGTCGTCGGCGGCGATATCGCGCAGCGCGGCGACGATGCCGCGGTCTCCAGCCGACAGGCTGTCCTGCGCCAACGCATGGTCCATGCGTGCCTGGACCGCACGGACCGCAGCGCGGAACCTGTCGATCTCTCCGCCGATCTCCTCGGCCTGCAACATGCGGCCTTGTCCGGCGATATCGGGCGGGAAATGCGCAAAGGCCGGGCCGATGGCAAAACCTTCGCTTGCCGCCACCCCGCGCAAGCCGTTTGCTGCTCCAGATGCCGTCGGCGCGGATCCGACCGCCGCCTTCGGCCCGGCATCGCCTGTCGGCTGGGAGTCCTCGTCATCAAGGCCGGCCTTTGGATTCTCGAGATAGCCGATCAACGCCTCGATCGCCTCGATCGCGTCGGCACCGTGCGCCCGCACCGTGACTTCCTGGTTTTCCTTGACTGCCAAAAGCATCAGCTTGACCGAACTCTTGGCGCTGACCGCCTTGCCGTCCTTGACCAGTTCGACATCGGATTCGAAGCCCTTGGCGAGCTTCACGAACCGCGTCGCGGGACGAGCGTGCAAACCTTCATGCACTCTGACGATGGTCGAGCGTTCCATGGCAAGTACTCTGGTTTTGGGCGCCGCTCCCAACATAGACCACGGCGCGAATGCTGTCAGGCGGCGATGGTGATGATCGCGCCGGTCTTCAGGGCGGCCACGAGCGCTTGTGGGTCGACTTGCGACGCACAGATCTCGCCCGGCCTTTCGGCCTCGGTAGCGCCGTTGAACGAAATGACCACATGACCCATTTCCAGCACCTTGCTCCACGCGCTGGAGCCGACCGCCGTGATAACAGCGGCAACCGGGCCGAGGGTGATCGAAGCGCCCTTGGCGGGCGCTCCGTCACTTGGTCCCTGCTCCGCCTTGTGGAGCACCGAAACCTCGGCAAGCTCCGGCGGCGAGCCATCCGCAAACAGGATGACCACGCCCCCTTCGGCAAGGTCCGCCACTTCGGGGCCGATGGCAGTGACCCGTGTTCTCAGCAGAACCGTCATATGGCGAACCTCATTTTCTCAACTTTCCCTAGAGCGGTGAACCGCTCTATCTCTTTGTTTTGACGCAATTTCCAAGGGAAAGCATTGTGCGCTTTTCCCGGAATTGCCTTAGAACACGATCAGGCTGACGACCCAGGCGATCAGCACCGAGACCGGACCCATGATCTGGCGGCTGATGAGCACCGCCGGAACGCCGATTTCGATCGTCTTAGGCTTGGCCTCACCGAGCGCCAGGCCGACTGGGACGAAGTCGCAGCCCACCTGGGTATTGTAGGCAAACAGCGCCGGCAGTGCCATTGCCGGCGAAATCGTGCCATTGGCGATCTGTGGGCCGATGATGGCAACGCCGATGACCTGCGCGATGACAGCGCCTGGCCCGAGGATGGGCGACAGGAACGGCAGGCCGCAGATCGCCGAGATGATCAGCAGGCCGACGATGTTGTTGGCCAGCGGACCCATCGGCTGCGCCAGCACATCGCCGATGCCGGTATACAGGATCAGACCGATGAGCATGGTCACGAAGGCCATGAACGGCAGCACGTTGCGAATGACCTGGTCGATAGTGCGGCGGCCGGCATTGAAGAAGATGCCGACGATACGTCCCATGACGCGGCCGATCGTGCTGATGAGGCCGATCAGCCCACCTTCGCTCGGCAGCGGCTGTGGTGCCGCGGCCGCATTGTTGTTGCTCGAACTCATCGCTGCTGCTCCCCCTGCAGTCGTGACCGTTTCGGATCCGTCCGCCATTGTGATGTTGGCCGGCTTCACGCCCGAAACGTAGATGTCTTCGGTGATGAACTGGGCCAGCGGCCCGGACTGACCGACCGGCGTCAGATTGACGGTCGGGATGCGCTTGCGCGGATAGACGCCGCATCGTGCGGTGCCGCCGCAGTCGACGACGACCACCGCCATCTCGCTTTCGATCGGTGGCGCCCTGAAGCCGTCGACGGCTTCGCCACCGGTCATGTCGGCGATAAGCTGCGCCACCGGGTGAATGCCACCGCCGGTGACGGAAACAACCTTGCTGCGCTGTTCGGTCGGCTCGATGATGAGCGGGCCGCCCCAGCCGGTTTTGCCCTGGGTGATCCTTACGGCTTTGTATGTCTTGGCCATGATGTCCTCCCCGCCCTTACAGCTCGACGCCCTGGCGGCGTGCCATGATGGCGGTGATGCGTTCGGTCAGCATGCCCTTGAGCAGGATGACGACGAGGCCGACGATGGCGTACCAGATCGCCACCTTGACGTGGTAGCCGGCGACGACGACGCCCTTCTTTTCCAGCTCCAGCAGCGCGACGAGAATGCCGCCCCAGACGAAATACTCGCCGGGATTGATGTGCGGGAACAGACCGAGCGGCGGGTGCACATAGGACACGGCCGCGTCATAGAAGGCCGGCTTGTGCTTTTCTTCCAGGAACGATCCGAACGTATAGGCCATCGGATTGGTGAGGAAGAACACCGCCAGCAGCGGCAACAGCGTGTAGCGCGTCAGCGCGATCCGGCCGGCGCCGCGCGCCAGACCATGCACGCGCTCTTCGCCGACCAGTTCGGTGACGGCGTAGAAGGCCGTCATCAGCACCACCAGCGTCGGAATGATGCCGGTGACGAAGCCGGCGAAGACCTCGCCGCCCTTCTGGAAGATGCCGATGAAGTACTTGCCGATGGCGGTCAGCCAGCCGAGCTGCTCTTCCTGCTGGACGTCCTTCAGCTTTTCCTTGAACTGATCGACGGTGATCGGTCCGCTGTCCGCTTGCGCGAGGACAACGAGATGGTCGGAGGCATGCTCGACGGCGAGCTTGCCATGCAATGCGGCATCCGAGACCATGGCACCTGCGACATGCAGATTGTGCACGGCCATGTCGGCATGCTGCGCTAACAACGAAAATACAGACATTTCTCCTCCTTATGCCGCCCGCCGGTTGATCCCAGTCGGTGCGCGGCGTCCTCTCGTCCTCTAGGCCCTTGCTATGTTCAAGCCGGACAGACCCGGCTTCTTTCCCGGCTCCGACCGTGTCTTGTCGATCTGTTCGATCGCCCGTTTCACGGCCTCGGCCACACCGGGTTCCCCCTCCCCCATGATTGCAGGGTTGGACCGGAGTCTATCGAGGGGAACACCCTCGAACTCTTCATGTCTTTTGAATTTGGTGAAGACGGAACGGCCGCTCATCACCATCAGGCGGCGCACGACCAGATCGGGTGTCACCACGACGAGCGCGATGGTGCCCTTGGCCAACCGACCGCGAAAATTGCCGGCTCCGACGAAGCCGTCCTTGTACTGGTCCGTGACGCCCCTGAAGACATCCGAATAGTGCCGCATCTGCAGCCAGACGCCGAGCGACTGCAGCGCCCACACAATAACCAGCAGAAGCAGTCCCCACTGCCAAATCGCCATTCGGTTCTCCTCCCGAAGCCTCAGTTGAACCGCACCTTGGACCGGCGCGTGACAACAGCAAAGTGAGAACATTTGTTTCCGAGAATGTCAATATGTATGATATTGGCCTCGGCTGCGGTCATCCACAAGGGCGCTGACCGATTTCGGCGGTGCCACCGTTGTGCTAGGCTGACCGGGAAACAGGATACGAGGAACATGGATCTGCCCTTCAGGGACGAACTGGCCTTGATGCCCGATCTTCGCCATCGGCTGCGGCAGTTGCGCTGGTTCCGCGCCACCTTTCGCGGCAGCGCGAAGGTGGTCTCGGACACGTTCGGCGTGCGCTTCGAGATCGACGAGGCCAAACTCACCAGGGCCTTTCTCGACTGGGTCGAGATCATGGAGGCGCAGAAGCGCTTCGCCGCGATCGACCGCGCCGACTTCATCGTCTTTGCCGCCGGCCTCGTGCTGCGCGAACTGATAAAACAGGCGCCGGCAAAAGAAATCTCCGGCCTCACCCAGCTGATCGAGACAGAAACGAACGCCGGCACGCTGGAAATCGTCCGCTTCTGGCCGGAGGGTTTCCTCTACACCAACTACTGCGTCTCGGTGATTTCGGCGATCCACGAGCAGGAATTCGGCACGGCACCCGGCATCGACAAATGCGCCGATGATTTGCGCACATGGTGGTCCTATCGCGAGAACGTGACCGAGATGCCGGCCTATGCGGTGGCTTTCCTCGACCGCTTTCTCGGCGCCGAGCCGAACTGGATCACCCCGGATCGCGCGCAGTCCCGGCAAGCCATGCAACGGGCGCTCGGGTCTTCCCGTGCGAGCGATGCGTTGCGCCAGCTTTGAGCCCGCTCTTCGCGCCCTCAAAAACGCACGCGCTATTGAACATTTGACTTTTTGTCGATAGCGATGTGCGAAAATTGACTCGAGAGGGGAACGCGTGGCGCGACCAAGGCCTATTATTTTCGATTGCGACGGCGTTCTCGTCGACAGCGAGCCTCTGGCCGCCCGCGCTTATGAGCGCGTCTACGAAAAGCACGGCATGCCCGGTGTCAACACCAGCATCATCGCCCAATGCATCGGCATGAAGCAGTCCGATATCATCGCCAGGATCAAGGAATTGACCGGGCACCAGTTTCCGGCGGCGGCGGACGGCGACATCTGGGCCGAGACCAAGGTGCTGTTCTCGCAGGAATTGAAGCCGACACCGGGAATCACTGCGTTTCTGGAGACGCTTGCGGGCGACCGCTGTGTCGCCTCGTCCTCCTCCGTCGAGCGCATAAACCACAGCCTTGCCGTGACCGGGTTGGTGCGTTTCTTCGGCGACGCGATCTACAGCTCCTCGATGGTCAAGAACGGCAAGCCCGCGCCGGACATCTTCCTCTTCGCGGCGGACAAGATCGGCGCCAATCCCGTTGACTGCATCGTCATCGAGGACTCGCCCTTCGGCATCCAGGGCGCGGTCGCCGCAGGCATGACGGCGATCGGCTACACCGGTGGCGGCCATACCTATGCCGAGCACGCCGCGCGGCTGACAGCTGCCGGTGCCGATTTCGTCTGCGCCGACTGGCAAGAAGTTAGCCGGCAATTGGCTAGGTTTGGTGTGCCGGCCTAGTTTAGACGATACTTTGTGAATCCACGGCTGGCCCATTCGCCAGGCGGCACCAATGAGCCCACACGGAAGTTGAAGGACAGGACCCTCGTCGCATCGGCGTCGACTTCGCATCGGAAATTTAGGTTGTACCAGGCGTTTCTGGTGCTGAAGGCGGCCTGCGGAGGATTGAGAACATTGCCTTTGTCCAGCGTAATGGTTGGCACCCATTTGACCGTATAGTCGGCACTTTGCAGTTCCCGGCTCAGGACATTGCCGCAAAGGGTGGCCACGCGTTGACCGCGCGGAACATTCTCCATGGAGCTTGTAGCGAACGCATTGCCGGTTGCCCCTTGCGAGTAAAGCTTTCTGACGCCCGGAAGGCCGGAATAGATCGGTGATCCTGCAACGTCGTCGTTGGTGGGATTTGACCTTCCAGCATTCCCGATCGGCGCTTTGAAAGCTCTTGCGGGCTTGAACGTCATTGTCTTGGCAGGTTTGGCTTTGGGCTTTGCCTTTCCAGTCGAGGCTGGAGGCGCCGGCTTGTCGCCGATCTCAGCCGCCAATGGCTTTGGCGTCACGACGGCTTGCTTTTCGGCGGGTTGCGGTGCGGGTTCCTGTTTGTCCGGCTGCTGTTTGTCGGTTTCCTCGGTCGCCTGCTTCTCCTCGCTTTGCGCGGGCTTTTCGTCCGGCGCAGCGGTGGCTGGCTTCTCGTCAGGCTTGCTGGGCTCCGCCTTCTGCTGTGGCGTTGCAGCCGGGGCGGGCTGGGTTGGCGCGGGTGTCGGTGCTACAGGCGGCTTCGCCGCCTCATCCTTGGCCGGCGACGGCGTGCTGGACTTAGCGCTGCTTCCGTCGAGCGATTTCTCCGGCCCGATATCTTTCTGGCCGTACTGGAAGACGCGCTTCAGAACCTGGTCGTCTGGCGGTTTCGGCGGTACCGGAGGCGGCTTTTGTTCAGGCGGCTTCTCAGCCTTCTTTTCAGGTGTCGGTTCCGGTGGCTTTGGAGCAGGTTTCGGCTTGGGCTTCTCGGGTGGCGGCACGATCGCGACATTGACGGGCTGTTCCTGCTGAACCGGCTGCTGCTCGGGTCTCGGCAGGCCATAGACCAGAAACGCCGCGATGAGCGCATGCAGGATCAGCGATGCGGGCAAAGCCCACAGCAGATGCCGCCGCCGTTCTCCTGTCTCGCCCTTCATCCGCACCGATGTGGAATGAAATAGCGGCGGCTTCAAGCATAGGTAGTGGATTGGCTTGATTTTAATCGCTGACAGGTTGGTGATCGGATGACGACGCGCAGATCCCAGGTCAGCCAGTTTGCCGCTGGCGCGGGATCCCGTCCAGAAACCGTTCGTCCAGCCGTGTCTCGCCAAACCAGTTCAGCCGGTTGATGCTGATGAAGCCGGCATCGATCGCCTCGTTTTCGTCACCCGGCTGGCTGTCATGGGCCCGACCGCGCGGCACCGTGATGATAGTGCGATCGCCATCGCTTTCCACGATCTCTGCCTTGCGGGCGATCTTGTCGCGGCCAATGCGCGGCTGCCGGATTTCGGCCGGCAGCGAGGTCGGCAGGTTGATGCTCAGCCAATGACCCTCAGCGGCCCAGTCGGCGCGCGAGTGCCACAATGAAGTGATCAGCGCGCCAAGCCATTGGTCGTCGCCATCGGTGAAATCAGGATTTTTCACGCGTGAGAAGCCGATGGCTGGAACGCCCCAGAAGGTCGCCTCCCGCGCAATGCCGAGCGTGCCTGAATAGGCAATATCCTCGGCAGCGTTGCGGCCATCGTTGACGCCCGACAGTAAAAGGCCCGGTTTCTCGGAATCGGCGAACAGCCAGGTCATGGCGCTTACCACGCAATCGGCCGGGGTGCCGGAACAGGAGTACCAGTTCGGTTTGACGCGCCGCATGGTCAACGGCCTGGCAATCGTCAATGACGAGCCGGCAGCGGTGCGCTTGCCGTCGGGCGCGACCACCCAGACATCGTCGCTCAACGCGCCGGCCGCATTGACCAGACGGGCAAGCCCCGGCGCTTCGATGCCGTCGTCGTTGCAGATCAGAATTCTCATCGTTTTCTTGCCTCCGACACCACTATGCGCTGGCCGGTGCGGCATTGCGTGCGCAGCGACGGGATGTGGGTTTGCAGATCGCCGAGAAGGTCCGGCGTGCAGGAATGACCGAGTGCGGCGGGACGACCGGCCTTCTCCCAGATGTCGACATTGCCCGGCAGCGTCGGATGGGTCGGCATGCGCACCCAGTCCGCTCGGCCGGCCTTGTGCAACAGATCGCCCGGCGAGCCTGACGGCAGATGGCCGGTAAGCAGCACCGGAAAACCGGAATGGTCGGCACGCGGCAAGAGGCGCGATGACGGGCCGGCCTCGCCCATACCGTCATCCGCTAGCAACGGCATTGGCGGCAGGGGATCGGCATCGGTCCAGTCGGCTGCGTCTTGCAGGCGGCGAAGCAAGAGTTCTGAGACACCTGGCAACAGGGATGCGGTGGCGCCGATCTGCGCTTCCAGCGACGAACGCATGCCGGCATGGATCGCGAACGGCCCAGGCAAGGCCGCGATCAGCTCCAGCGACCGACCCGAGAGCGGCGTCGGCAAAAGACACCCGCCCGAATGCCTCGCAACCCACTGCGAGATTTCGAGCGCCCGCGCCGTCCCAGGCACCGGATCGGCGCCATAGGAAGCATCGAGGACAAGCAGGTCGCAGTGCGGGATCGTGTCCATGACGAAGACATTGCTGTCCGGCACCACATCGGCCGAATAGGCGACGCGGCTCTCGCCATCGTCCACGGCAAACCAGACACCGCCCACGACATGTCCCGAGCGTCCCGTCCGGATCGTGAGATTTCCGCTCTTCAGCGTATCGCCGGGTTCGAACAATTCGATGCGGTCTTCGGGAACAGGGAACCGCCTGAAATCCTCGGGCTCAGCATAGCTCGCGAGCGTGGCGGGCGCCTCATTGCGGGTCTCGGCCGTCATGAAGATCGGGCCGGCATAGCCACGCGACAGCAGCCAGCTCAGTGCGCCGACATGATCCTCATGGGCATGCGAGACGAACAGCGCGTTGATGTCGGCGACCGACCCGTTCAGCACCGGATAGTAGTCCGCGCCCGAAGCGCCGACCTTGATGCCGACGTCGAGCAGGATGCGATCCTTGCCGCTGCTGACAGCAAGACTGGTGCGGCCCTTTTCGCCAAAGCCGCCGAGCAGGTCGAGCATCATCACGATGCCGCCCCCGCCGCCGGGATCAGCCAGCCGGACCGTATCCGCAGACGCGCCTGGGCTCCGCTCTCCAGCACGACCGGGTCGGGCTGTTCGAAATGCAAGGTGAGGTCGGGGCTGGTCGAAGGCGTAAATTCGATGCGCGCCGAGCCACCCTGGTAGATCACCCGCTTGACCAGGCCATCGAAGCCGGGGCCATCCGGCGACACGTCGAGATCGGCCGACCGGCAGCAGATCTTTGCCCCAGTTCGCGGCCGCTCGCCTGGCCGGCAGCGGACAATCAGTTCAGTCCCGAGAACCCGGATCTTGCAGTGGCCCGCCTGCTCCGCGCTCAGCACGTCGGCGGGGAGCAAAATGCCCTGCGAAATGAAGGATGCGACCATTTCATTTGCCGGCTGATGATAGAGTTCGCGCGGCGTCGCCAGCTGGGCAAGGCGCCCGCCATCCATCACCGCGATGCGGTCGGCCAATGCCATCGCCTCGGCCTGATCATGGGTGATGTAGACGATGGTGGTGCCGGTGCGCTTGTGGAAGGATGCGAACTCGTCCTCCATCGATGCCCTCAGATGCACGTCGAGATTGGCCAGCGGCTCGTCGAACAGCACCAGCGAGGGCGCGGCGACAAGGCAGCGCGCCAGCGCCACGCGCTGGCGCTGGCCGCCGGAAAGATTGGCCGGCCGGCGATCGCCCAGCCCTTGCAGATTGACCAGGGCCAGTGCGTCTTCAACCTTCCGGCGGGCGACGGCCTTATCGAGCTTCGCCACCTTCAACGAATAGCCGATGTTCTCGGCCACCGTCATATGCGGCCACAGCGCATAGTTCTGGAAGACGATGCCGACGCGCCGCTTTTCCGGCGCGACGCTGCCGCCCTTGCCCGACACGACCTCATTGCCGATGCGGATTTCGCCTGAGGTCACTTTCTCGAATCCGGCCACCAGCCTCAGCAACGTCGTCTTGCCGCAGCCGGAAGGGCCGAGCACCGCCAGGAACTCGCCGTCGGCGACGTCGATCGACACATCCTTGACGGCGTCGAAGTTGGCGAAGCTCTTGGTCACATTGTCCAGGCTCAATCGCGCCATGGCAGCACTCCGGTCGGAAGGTAGGGGGCAAGCAGATTGGTGACCAGCATCAGCACGAAGGTGACCGCCACGGTGATGACGGACATCGCCGCCGCATAGTTGGAATCGCCGCCCTGCTCGAAGGAGAACATCACCACGCCGATGGTTTCCGAGCCCGACGACCACAGCAGCGCCGAAACGGTGAGTTCGCTCAGCGCCGTCATGAAGATCAGCAGGCCGCCGGCGATCGCCGCCGGTGCCACCAAGGGAAAGATGATCGTGCGCATGCGCGTGAACAGCCCGGCGCCGGCCACTTGCGCAGCCTCCTCCAGCGCCCGGTCGATCTGGTGGTAGCCGCTGATGGTTGGCCGCAGCGCCAGCACCAGGAAGCGGGCGAGATAGGCGTAGAGGATGATCCAGACGGTGTTGTAGAGCTGGATGCCGGTGAGCGGGATCGGCCGCAGGAACATGAGCAGCGAGGCGATCGCCAGCACCACGCCGGGCAAAGCGTAGGGGAGCTCGACCGACAGATTGAGCAGCCGCACCCAGCGCTGCTTGCCCCAGGCGATCAGATAGCCGATCGGCACGGCAACCAGGACCGCGAAGAAGGCCGCCGCGATCGACAGCCAGAAGCTGTTGAAGAAGGCGCGGCTGGCGGCATCATGCTCGAACAGCACGAAGCGATAATTGTCGAAGGTTGCCGTCTTGGCGGTGAGCGCGATGCCGTAGCCCGGCACCAGCGATGTCAGAACCAGCCCGAACAGCGGCAGGAACAGCACCACGATGATCAGCAGCCACATGCCGGCCTGCACGGCGGGCCGCCAGCGGCCGAGCTCATAGGGCTCGGCCGAAAGCGACGTGGAGCTGATGCGATAGTCGCGGCGGCGGCTCATGATCTCCTGGGCAAGGATGCCCGCCATGGCGATAATGCCGATCAGCACCGACAGGAACGCGGTTTCGCCGAGGACGGCGGGGCCGCCGCCGGCCAGCTTCTGATAGATCAGGGTCGGCAGCACGAGATAGTTGGCGGGAATGCCTAGAAAAGCCGGAATGCCGAAATTGCCGACGCAGGAGACGAAGGCAAGTGCGGCGGCGGCCATGATCGAGGGCGTCATCAACGGCAGCACGATGGTGACCAGCACGGTGAACCAGCCGGCACCGCCCGCTCGCGCCGCTTCGATCAGTTCGCGCGGCAGCTTGCGCAGGCCGGCGCGCACCAGCAGGAAAACCAGCGGCCCATACTGCACGCCGAGCAGCAGGATGATGCCCGATGTCGAATAGAGCGGATTCCTGGTACCGAGCGGCGGTGCCGCCCCGAACAGCTTGAGGAACGGGCTTGCCGGGCCGAACAATTGCAGCCAGGCCAGCGCCGTCACCTGCGGCGCGATCATCAAGGGCATGACGTAACAGAGCACCATGGCGCTGCGAGCGCGGATATCGGTCAGAGTGACGAGGACGGCCACCAGCGTACCCGACAACACCGCAAGCAGGGTGCCGCCGATACCGACGACCAGTGTGTGCCAGGTGGCGACCCAGGTCGCCGGACTGGCGAGCCCCGCCTTTATCGCGACGGCCGACAGCGTGCCGCCGGGTGCCACGATCTCCTTGATCAGGCGCAGCATCGGCAGCAGCGAAAGCAGGACGATGACGATGGCCACCGCCGCCGTCAGGACCATTTCCTGGCCCCGGCTTTCCCTGATCCGTGTTGACATGATTGCTTTTCCTGGGATCGATCAGCCGATGCGCTCGGGTTTCGCAGTCGGCATGCCGCTAGGGGGGCATGCCGACTGGATTGCCGGCTCAGCCGCCGAACAGTTCTGAGAACTTCGCCTTGTCGGCGTCGGTCTTGGCGACGATTGCCTTGGTGTCGAACGACATCACCTTGACCTTGACGCCTTCCGGCAGCCATTCGGGGCGGCCGACCGAGGCGCGCGCCGGCAGATAGCCCATCGAAAGCGCAAGCTTCTGGCCGTCATCGGAAAGAATGAAGTCGACGAACTTCTTGGCGCCATCGACATTCCTGGCGGTCTTCATGATGGCGACCGGTTCGGTCACTGCCGGCACACCTTCCGAGGGGAACACGAACTCGACCGGGGAACCCTTCTTCTTGGCGTTCATCGCCATGAAGTCGACCAGGATGCCATAGGGCTTCTCGCCTGATGCCACCGACTTCAGCACCGCACCATTGCCGCGCACGCTGACGGTGTTGTTGGTCTTCAGCTTCTGGAAGAAATCCCAGCCATAATTGGTATCGCCGACGAAGCCCGAAAGCAGGTAGGCGGCCGCACCCGAATAGAGCGGGCTCGGCATGACCAGGCCATCTGCATAGGCCGGCTTGGCGAGATCTGCCCAATGCTGCGGCTTCTCGGTCGCCGCGGTGTTGTAGACGATGCCGGTGGTGATCAGCTTGCTGCCGAAATAGGTCTTGCCGGCATCATAGGCATCCGCTTCGATGCCTTCGAGCTTTGCCTCGGGATAGGGCAGCAGCCGGTCGTCCTTCTTCAACAGCTCCATCGAGACCGCATCGGCGATCAGAAGCACGTCGGGCTGCGGGCTGCCGGCGGCAAACTCGGCCGC
The DNA here is from genome assembly GCF_040322895.1 of Mesorhizobium sp. M0088. Lineage (NCBI taxonomy): Bacteria > Pseudomonadati > Pseudomonadota > Alphaproteobacteria > Hyphomicrobiales > Phyllobacteriaceae > Mesorhizobium > Mesorhizobium sp. M0088. The sequence goes on along the minus strand of NZ_JAMYUI010000013.1, from coordinate 87,379 downwards.
CATCTTAGTCAGGATATCGCTCGTTCCCGAGCGATAGATATTCACATCGATACCCGGCTGTGCCTTCTTGAAGGCATCCACGGTCTTGGCCGCGTCGGCTTCCGGCTGGGACGTGTAGAGCGTCAGTGTTTCGGCGTTTGCCACGCCGGCAAACAAAGTTGCCGCGAGCGCCAGCTGGCTGGCCAGCAGCTTGATGAAGTGCGTCTTCAATGAGACCTCCTGTCTTGTCTGTGCATGACCGGTCCGGCTCTGGCCGGCTCCCCGTCTCTTCCTCCCTGCACGGCGCATATGACTGGTGGATGACACAGCGCGTGAAACCCACAAAATATGTTCATATGTACGATGTCAATTACAAATGAACAGAAATGTGCGACAATCGACACGCCGAAGATCCGGCATCAGTTGACATCCGGCCGGTGTTTCCTTGATGAGCACCGGGCAGGCCACGGCTCATGAGGGACAGGAACCGATGACCACAGAAAAACCCAGACAGGCTCGCCTGCCGATGGTCTCGTCGGACCTTACCGTCAAGACGGCATGGCTCTACTATGTCGAAGGTTTCACCCAGGAACAGATCGCCGAAAAGCTCGATGTCTCCAGGGTGAAGGTCATGCGTACCCTGGCCTCCTGCACCGCCGAAGGCATCGTCGTCACCATGATCAACGCGCCGACCGCCGGACAGGTGGCGCTCGAGCGGGAGCTGGAAAAGCGCTGGGGTCTGAATGCCGCCGTCGTCATCCCGACGCCTTCGGCGCATGACCATCTGGAGAAGGCCATCGGCCACGCCGTCGCGGCCTATCTCGGCGAGCAGATGCAGGACGGCATGACGCTGGCGATCGGTGGCGGCGCGACCCTGCATGCCAGCCTCGGCTTCCTTGCCCGCCGGCAGTTGAAGCGTGCCTGCGTGGTGGCGCTCGTCGGCAGCCTGCCGCATTCGCAATGGATCAATCCATCGATCGTTGCAGCCAAGGTCGCAGACGTCTTCGAGGTCGACAGCTACCAGATCACCGCGCCGGTGACGGTCGACAATTCCTCGCTGCGTGATCTCCTCTGGGCACAGCCGACCCTGCAGGATGTGCGCCAACGCGCGGCGACCGCCGACATCGCGCTGCTCACCGTCGGCGACATGTCACCGGACGCCACCATCTTCCGGCACGGCATCGTGCCGTCATCGCTGATCGCTCCGCTGAAAGCGAAGGGCGCGGTCGCCAACATGCTGTGCTATTTCGTCGATGCCGCCGGCGGACTGGTCGACCACGAGGTCAACAGCCGCGTCATGGCCATCAATCTCGATGTGGTCAGCAACGTGCCTAATGTCGTTCTTGCCGCGGGCGGCAAGCGCAAGGTCGCGGCGATCCTCGCCGCGCTGAAAGCCGTCGACACCAACGTGCTGATCACCGACAGCCATACCGCCACGGCGCTGCTTGCCAAGGGCGGCTGAGCCGGTTCGACTGGCTCCGGTGTTTCCCGCTAAATGAGCCCGCGCTCGCGCAAAAAATCCTCGACACCGACATGGGTCATGGATTCGAATTCGGCGATCGCCTCGGCCACCCGCTTGCGCTGCGCCGCCAATAGTGTGAACACCTGCTTCATCTCGCCGGAAACGCCAAAACGGCTCCACCGCTCGGCGATGTGCGTGGGCAAGCCGATGTCGGCGCAGAACGCGTCCAGGCTGTCATAGCCGAGGCTGGCGACGAGCTGCCTGGTCTCGTCCGCCGACATGCGCGGCTCGAAGGCGTGGTCGTGCAGTCGCTGCGCCACCAGCTTGATGTCGGATGGCGACGCGCCCATGACCTTGCCGAACAGGGTTTTCACGTCAGACGGGTCGAATGCAGGCATATTTTGGCCTCCCTGGATCGCAATCCAGATAGAACATGGGTCAAGGGTCGGCGCCTGACAAGTCGTTTCTGTCGTAAGCCGGCGCATCATTCGGCGCCGGCTTCTGCTTGATGGATCAGACCAGCAGGCCCATCGGATTTTCAAGGAGGTTCTTGAAGGCGACCAGCAGTTCGGCACCCAGCGCGCCGTCGACGGCGCGGTGGTCGGTCGACAGCGTCACCGACATCACGGTGGCGATCTTGATCTCGCCGTTCTTGACCACCGCCCGCTCCTCGCCGGCGCCGACCGCCAGGATGGTCGCATGCGGCGGGTTGATGACCGCGGCAAAATCCTTGATGCCGAACATGCCGAGGTTGGACACCGCCGTGGTGCCGCCCTGATACTCTTCCGGCTTCAGCTTGCGGCTGCGCGCGCGGCTGGCCAGGTCCTTCATCTCGTTGGAGATGGTGGACAGCGTCTTTTCGTCGGCCTTGCGGATAATCGGCGTGATCAGGCCACCGGGGATCGACACGGCAACGCCGACATCGGCATGCTTGTGCTTGACCATGGCGCTTTCGGTCCATGAGGCATTGGCATCCGGCACCGCCTTCAGTGCCATGGCCATCGCCTTGATCACCATGTCGTTGACCGACAGCTTGTAGGCCGGCGCCTCGCCCTTGTCGGTCTTCTTCACCGGGGCAGCCGCATTGATCTGCGTGCGCAGCGCCAGCAGCGCATCGAGTTCGCAGTCGAGCGTCAGGTAGAAATGCGGGATGGTGGTCTTGGCCTCGACCAGGCGCCGCGCAATGGTCTTGCGCATATTGTCATGCGGGACGAGTTCGTAGGAGCCCTGTTCGAACAGACGCAGCACGTCACCCTCCCCCTTGAGGGGAGGGTGGCCGGCCACAGGCCGGTCGGGTGGGGTCGCTTCGACCGGTGTCGGCGCCAGGGCGGTGCTGAATTGGGCGGCGCCTCCTGAGGCGACCCCCTCCGTCCGCTTCGCGGACACCTCCCCCTCGAGGAGGGAGGAAAGTGCGGCGTCGATATCGGCTTTTACAACACGGCCGTATGGGCCTGTGCCGGATACGGTTGAGAGGTTCAGGCCAGCCTCGCGGGCCAGGCGTCGGGCAAGCGGTGTCGCACGTGCGCCCGACGGCGATTGGCCAATCTCCCCCCTTGAGGGGGAGATGCCCGGCAGGGCAGAGGGGGGGGTGACAGAATGCGACGTTGGCGGGGCAGCGCCCCCCTCTGTCGGCTTCGCCGACATCTCCCCCTCAAGGGGGGAGATCGGCGCCACGTCCCGCTTGGCCCCATACACCTCATCGTCGGCATAGATCCATGCAACAGCTGCACCGACCGCAATATCGACACCTTCCTTGCCGGTGACGTCGCGCAACACGCCGCTGGCCGGCGCGTCGATCTCCATCGCCGCCTTGTCGGTTTCGATCTCGAACAGCACATCGCCCTTCTTGACGTGCGCGCCTTCCTCGGCGAACCAACGCGAGATCTGTCCGGTCGCCATGTCCATGTCGACCTTGGGAAGAATGACTTCGGTCGGCATTTCTCAGCGAACCCCTTTCACGAGGTCGCGCGCAGCGGTGATGATGTCGGGAATTTGCGGCACCGTCGCCTTCTCGAGCTCCGGATTATAGGGGATCGGCGTTTCGGCGCCGCCCAGCCGCACGATCGGCGCATCGAGATAATCGAACGCTTCGCTCTCGGCGATCATGGCGCTGACCTCGGCGCCGATGCCCAGCGTCTTGACCGCTTCATAGACGCATAGCAGCCGCGACGTCTTCTTGACACTGTCGATGACGGTCTGCTTGTCCATCGGCCGGATGGTGCGGAGATCGACGACTTCGACGTCGATGCCTTCGCTCTCCAGCGCGGCAGCCGCGTCGAGCGCCTTCTGCACCATGATCGAGGTGGCGACGATGGTCAGGTCCCGGCCCTCGCGGCGGATATCTGCCTTGCCGATCGGCACGGTGTAATAGCCTTCGGGCACCGGTCCCTTCATCTTGTAGAGCAGCTTGTGCTCGAAGATCATGACCGGATCGGGATCGGCGACCGCCGCCAAGAGCATACCCTTGGCATCATGGGGGGTCGCCGGCTGGATGACTTTCAGACCCGGCACATGGCCGAGCCAGGCCTCGAGGCTCTGGCTGTGCTGAGCCGCCGCACCGGTGCCGGAACCGGCGGGAAAACGCATCACCACGGGAACCGAAACCTCGCCGCCCAGCATGAAGCGCATCTTGGCCGCCTGGTTGACGATCTGCTCCATGGCAAGCGTGGCGAAATCGGAAAACTGGAACTCGAAGATCGGCCGCATGCCGGTGAGGGCAGCCCCCACCGCGACGCCCGCGCCGCCCAGTTCCGAAATCGGCGTGTCGATGACGCGGTCAGCGCCGTAACGTTCGACCAGGTCGCCGGTGACCTGGAAGGCGCCGCCATAGACACCGATATCCTCGCCCATCAGGAAAACGCGTTCGTCCATGTCCATGGCGATCGCCATGGCTTCCTGGATCGCCTGGGCGTAGCTCAGTTCACGCACCATCGCGTCCATCACGCCTGCTCCGTATACACGTAATTTCCGGTCTCGCTGATATCGGGCGATGGGCTCGCCTTGGCGAACTCGATGCCCTCGGCGATCTCTTGCGCCACGGAATCGCGAATGGCCTCGATGCCCTTGTCGTCGATGAAGCCGAATTCCCTGAGCTCGCTTTCGAACAGGGTGATCGGATCGCGGTTCGACATCCAGTCCTCGATCTCTTCCTTGGTGCGATAGCGGTTGCGGTCGCTCTTGGAATGGCCGCGATGGCGGTAGGTCTTGGACTCGATCAGCGTCGGCCCCTCACCGGCGCGGGCTCGGGCGATAGCCTGATGAGACGCCTCGGCGACCTCGGAGAAGATGTTGCCGTTGACGATGACGCCCGGCATCGAATAGGCGGCGGCGCGCTCGGCGATGTTCTTGACCGCGGTCGAGCGGGCTGTCGATGTGGACATGCCGTAGCCATTGTTCTCGCAGACGAAAATGACGGGCAGCTTCCAGACCGCCGCCATGTTGAGCGCCTCGTGGAAAGCGCCTTCATTGTTGGCGCCATCGCCGAAGAACGAGACCACGACCTTGCCGGTCTTCATCATCTTGGAGGACAATGCCGCCCCGACGGCGATCGGGATGCCGCCGCCGACGATGCCATTGGCGCCGAGATTGCCCTTGCCGACATCGGCGATGTGCATCGAGCCGCCACGGCCCTTGCAATAGCCTGTGGTCTTGCCGAAGAACTCGGCGAACATGCGCTTGACCTCGGCACCCTTGGCAATGCAGTGGCCATGACCGCGATGCGTCGAGGTGATCTGGTCATCCTCGGCAAGCGGCATGCAGATGCCCATGGCGCTGGCTTCCTGGCCGATCGACAAATGCATGGTGCCGTGGATGAGACCGCGCGTGTAGCACTCCTCCGCGCCCTCTTCGAAGCGGCGGATCAGGTACATCTTGTGGAGCACCTCCCTGAGCTGCTCGGCGCTGTACTGGCGGTAGACGAAGGGCAGATTGGCGCGACTGTCAGTGACGGCTTTGCTGGCTGTGGCCATGATCACGCTCCCACGGACCCATAGACGAGCCTGTCCTGGCGGGCGCGCAGTTCGGCGATCTTGGAGCCCGCCGCGGGCGCTGCATTCGCGTAGGTTATGAGCTCGCCCTTCTTGATCGGCGCGGTGACCGAGCCGCCCTGCAGCAGGCCGCAGGGAATGGCCTTGGCGGCGCGCGCCTCAGGCGTCGTCATGATCCAGGCACGATAGCAATATTCACCGATCGCATCCAGCTTCTCGCCGGGCTGCATGTCCTTCTTGGCCACGGCGGCGACTTCGGCCACCGGTTTGGCCAGCGGCACCATGTCGGCCTTGCCGTAGAGCACGACGCGCGCGCAGGTCAGCGGCACTTCAAGCGAGGTCAGGTGATAGGGACGATGGAAAGTGAAATACGGGCCTTTGCCCATCTTCAAATCTTCCATACGCTCGGAGATGCGCGGATGCGACATATCGGCAACGACGAAGACGCCGGGCGCGACACCCTTGCCGATCGAATAGTCGACGACGCCGACCCTCGACAGCACGCCGCCATCCTTCTGCGGCACCAGCACCTTGGACAGTTCGCCAAGCGTCGCCGCCGGGCCATGCATGCCGGCCTTGTCTGGAACCAGGCCAGTGGCATTGGCGATCGCCGCCATCTCGACCATGGTCTTGGAGCCGTCGACGAATTCGACCAGCATCCGCACATTCATGTGCCGGCGCTTGGCTTCCTCCTCATAGTCTGGGGGAATGGCGTCGATGTTGAGCGGGTTGTTCTTGCCCTTGCCGGCGGCAACGATCGGATGCCCCATGGCCGAAACGAACTCGATCAGCTCCATGCAGGAGGACGGCTCATCGCCGGCGCCCAGCGAATAGGTGACGCCGAGCCGGTCGGCCTCGCTCTTCAGATAGGCGCCGATGGTGACGTCGGCCTCGACATTCATCATCACCAGATGCTTGCCATGTTCCATGGCGCGCAGCCCGATCTCGGCGCCGACGGCGGGAACCCCGGTGGCGTCGATGACGACGTCGATCAGATCATTGTTGATGACAAGGCTGGCATCGTTGGTGACCGCCACCTTGCCGGCTTCCATCGCCGCCGTCATCGCCGACGCGTTCGACACTTCGCGCGCATGCCCGGTTTCCTGGAAGGCGATATCGACGGCCTTGCTGGCGGCAGGCAGGTTCAGTTCGGAAATGGCGCCGATCTCGATGCCCGACATATGGGCGACGCGAGTGACGATGTCGGTTCCCATCTCGCCCGAGCCGATCAGGCCGATGCGGATAGGCTTGCCCGACTTGGCGCGTTCCTCGAGATCGCGGGCAAGGCCCGTCAACGAAACATTGGAAGCCATACCGCTCGTTCCTCCCATAATGCAGGCTTGTTCGATTGCCTGACGGGTATTGAACATCTGTATTTCTGTCAAGACTAATGTCCAAAATCGATGCCCTTTTGGCACGCCTTCGCGGTGACCCCAGGCAATGGCAGCTGCACAGCGGAGTGCATATCGACAGGCAGGCGCGGCGGCGAGTTTCCTGACGCACGGAACAAGGAGACCGGTCCATCGCCGTAACGATCGCCATCACGGCGGCCATCTCCAGTGTGGGGAGCCCTACGGAGTTCGAGCACGCGCCGCCTCCACGCCTGACTTGTGAGAACGCAGGCTTCGGCCTAATAAAGCCGAAGCTCATTCAGAGCCTGGGGGAATTGTATGAGCTGGAACCCGAGGAGGGTCCTTATCGATCTGCTGAACCAGAACCGGCCTGTCAGAGCAATCAAGGCATTGCGAAATGCCTTGATTGAACGCAACTTCCGCGGACGCGGTGTTGCGGAAGGCCTGAAATTCGCCGACGAAGTGCGGCGAACCGGTGATCGGCGATTTTGTTTTGTCATTGCCTTCAACACCCCTTGGGTCATCGACGCGATGGCCCGCTCCTGGGAGCTGTATTCGTCCGGAATGACGCTGGTCGTTGTCGACAACTCTCCAAAGCAATCGGCTCGCACCCGTATCGAGGAAATCTGTCGAGCGCGAGGCGTCGCCTATTTCAGCTTGCCCCGAAACTGGGAGCGTCATCCCAACCGGTCGCACGGAACGTCCATGAACTGGATCTTCCACAATATCATCCGGCCGATGCAGCCGGAGCTGTTCGGCTTTCTGGATCACGACTGCTTTCCGATCACCCCCGTGGACATCCCCGCGACGATGGAAGGAAAATCCGTCTATGGCTCAAAGCGCTGGTCAACTTCGGACCACCAAGCGTGGTTCTTGTGGGCAGGGTTCTGCTTCTTTCGCTTTAGCGCCTTGGAGAACGTGAAGATGGACTTTAACCCCCACTTCGTCCACGGGATGGACACCGGCGGAGGCAACTGGTCTGGGCTCTATCGCCTGCTCGGCGAAAACGATGTCGTGGATGTGCCAGCCACTACGGCTCATCTGAACCTCGGCGAGGCCGACTCCGGTCATCAGATGTTGGGCGGCGCCTTTTTGCATATCGGCGGCGCTGGCTACCGGAAGTTGGTCAACGCCCAGCGATACCGGCAGCTGGTCTCCAACTATTTGTGGGACACCTATCTGCAGGGCGATGAGAACCACCTCGTCAGGGAAATTTGACCAAGCTCAGGCTGTAGCCTTTACTTCGCCAGCCTTTGCTGCGCCGTCCAGCCGCCGTCCACTGACAAGGTTGTCTGCAAGGCTGAATCCCAAATACCGGAGCGCGTCAGCACCGCACCTTGACGGATCATGAAATAAAAATACCGGAATATAAAACTGTAAAATTTATCTTTCATGGCGTGTTCTCGCGTGCTAGCGTCACGTCATGATCTGGAAATGAAGCGCGTTTCCCGGGTGGCATTTTCCGGTCTGTTCCAAATAGGTCTGCCAAGGGACGTTGCGGTCGATGAAGACGAAAACGCCTAGCGAGAAGGCTGTGTCCGGTGAGACCGAGGTGGCCAGTGCGCTGGAAGCCAGGTTGCGTGAGGGCTGGCTGGATTTCGCCCGGACCGAGCAGGCAATCGCGCGATACCTGCTCGCCAACATCCATGACATTCCCTTTGAAACGGGCGCCACCATTGCCGTCGGCGCCGGTGTAAGCGAGGCAAGCGTCACCCGTTTCGTACGGCGTCTCGGCTACACCGATCTCAAGGAAATGAAGCGTGGCCTGCGCTCCGCACCGAAAACCGTCGGCCCGGGCCTGGACAGTGCCGAGTTGCGTTTCCGCATTGGCGGCGAAAAGCAGGAGCGGTTGGCTCGCAGCCTGGAGATGGAGCAGCAGGCCTTGACCGCGGCCTATGGCCTTGCCCAGGGCGAGATGTGGTCCGAAATCGTTCATCTGCTGAGCACCTGCGATCGCGTGAACTGCGTCAGCTTCCAGGCAGTGAAGGGATTGGGGCTCGATTTCGCGACGCGTCTGCGCTGGGTGCGCAGCGGTGTCCGCTTTGCCGAAGGTTTGGGCGGCACGTTCTCGGAAATCCTCACCGATAGCGGCGAAAATTCTTGCGTCCTGCTGATCGACACGGCGGAATACGCCGCGATGAGCTTTCGGCTTTGCGCCCAGATCAAGCGCCGAAAGATCCCTCTGATCATCGTCACCGACAAATACAGTCATTGGGCATCTGAATACACAAAACTGGCGCTCGAAGTATCGACACGCGTCGACCTGTACTGGGATTCGATGGCCGCGATAAGTTCGGTTCTGAACCTCCTCACGCATTCCGTTGCCGAGAAACTCGGAAAATCGGCCGAGACGCGGATGAATGAGCTGGAGGATATCGCCGGGATCCTGCGGACCTTCCACAAACCGCCACGGCGCGTCGCACGGCATATCAAAGAGGAAGAAGGCGAAGAATGACGATGCATCACCCGTTGCTGAAACCGTGGACAGTCAGGGCAAGCGCATGAAGTTGACGGAATACGCCGCCTATGACGGCGTTGGTCTGGCCGAGCTCCTGCGCAAGCAGGAAGTTACGCCGCGCGAACTGGGAAACTGCATCATTTCAGGGATCGCCGCGGTCAACCCGCAGCTCAATGCCGTGATCGAAACCTATGCCGATGCGATCGAAGCCCTCGGCGACGTTCCCGGACCCGCACCTTTCCACGGCATGCCGACATTGACCAAGGATTTCCCCATCGAAGCCGGCCGGCCGGGAGAGTTCGGCAGCGTTTTCGCCAAGGGTTTCATCTGCGGTGAGGATCACGCCTTCTGGGTGAAGATGCGATCCGGCGGCCTTGCCAATATAGGGCGTACCACCACGTCGGAATTCGGCATAGCGGCGGCAACCGAATCCTCCCTCTATGGTGCGACACGCAACCCCTGGGATACCAGCAGGGGTGTTTCGGGATCGAGCGGCGGCGCGGCCGCGGCCGTTGCCGCCGGCATCGTTCCCTTCGCCCAAGGCGCCGACGGTGGCGGCTCCATTCGCACCCCCGCCGCCTTTTGCGGTGTCGTCGGCCTGAAGCCGTCTCGTGGCCGGATCAGCGGCGCGCCGGAATCGAATGCGCCAATGCTGGGCCTCGCCATTTCATTCATGCTGACACGCTCGATCCGCGACACGGCGGCCTTGCTTGATCTGGGGTCTGGTGCGCTTCCCGGCGACAGCTATGAGATCGTTCCTCCAACCACCAGCTATGCCCAGGCGATCAAGACGCCACCCAAGGCTTTGCGCATTGCCCTGTGCACGACGTCCTGGTCCGGCTATCCGCTCGACGCCGAGGTGAAGACGGCGGTTCTCGAAGTGGGCAAGAGGCTGGAGCAACTGGGCCACAAGGTCGTCGAAGCCGGGCCCGTGTTCGATTATGAGCGCTATCTGGCGGCACAGAAAGTGATCTGGGCAGCCTCCACGGCGCAGTCACTCGACGAGTTGGCGGGCTTGCTGCGACGGCCGGTCGAGGAGGCCTGCCTGCAGCAGACGACACTTGCCGTCTACCGCCATGGCCGAACGCTGGACGCGGCAAGCTTGATCGCGGCCCTCGCTGTTTATGACCGGATCACGCGGACGGTTGGCGAATTCCTGGCCGTCCATGACGTGCTGGTGACGCCGACTTGCGCGATCTCGCCGGAGTTGCTCGGCACGCACAACCCGGATCGTCCTGGCCGCGACATCGACACGGTGTTCGCCGATCTGGCGCCGAAGGAGACGTTCAGCGCGCTCTTCAACGGCACCGGATCGCCGGCGATATCCCTGCCGCTCGGCTGGACGCAAAACGGCCTGCCGATCGGAGTGCAGTTTGTCGCCGCGTTCGGACGCGACGATCTGCTGCTGCGGTTGGGTGCGGTGCTTGAAGCCGACTACGCCTGGCACCAGCGCAAACCACCTACCCACATCACCAAGACTGCTTGAACCAACAACGACTGCTTGAACCAACAAGCATGGAACCGCCCCGGGAACATCATCAACGAAAATGGGAGATTGTCATGGACCGCAGAGTATTCCTCAAAAGTGCGGCGTTTGCCGGCTTCAGCATCGCGACATTGCCGGCCACATTGCTTCGAGCCAATGCTGACGGCAGCAAGATACTGCGTATGGCCTATGGGGCCGAGGTTCTCACCCTGGACCCGATCAAGACCACCTACGGAGCCGATATCCTTATCCAGGGCATGATGTATGCACGCCTGCTGCATGCCAATGCCGATCGCACCGAAGTCGGCCCGGGCCTTGCCGAGAGCTGGGACATCGCCGATGACGGCAAGACCTATACCTTCCACCTGCGCGAGGCCAAATTTTCCGATGGGTCGCCGATCACGGCCGAGGACGTGGCATTTAGCTGGAACCGCATGCGCTTCCAGAAGGATTCCGCCTATGCGGCGCCGTTCCAGCCCCTGACCAAGATCGAGGCAAAAGACGCCAGGACAGTGGTGATGACACTCGATCGCAAATTCACGCCCTTCCTGACGCTGACCGAAATCTGGAATACCGGCATTGTGCCGAAGGCAGCGGTCGAGAAAATGGGCGACGACGCTTTCGCCAAGGCGCCGGTCACATCAGGGCCGTTCAAATTTGTCGAATTGAAGCCGGGAGACCGCGTGGTCCTTGGCCGCAACGAGCACTATTACCGCGAAGGCGAGCCCAAGATCGACGGCGTCGAATTCCGCTATGTCCCGGACGACAACACCAGGGTCTCGATGTTGCAGGCGGGCGAGCTCGATGTCTGCCTAGGAGTTCCGGCCCCGCGTATGGCCGAGTTGAAGGCCGCCGGCTTCCGGGCCGACCCTGAACCTTCGAGCACCACCTATGACATGCTGATCAACCATTCGGCAGAACCCTTCAACGACCTCAAATTCCGGCAGGCTGTCAGTTACGGCATCGACCGCACGGCAATCAATGCCGCGGTGACGCTGGGTCTCGGCACGCCGGCCAGTTCCATCATGAGCCCGACACTCGATTTCTTCGACAAATCGCTGCCAGTCATTGCCCGAGACGTCGAAAAGGCCAAGGCCCTGTTGGCTGAATCCGGCAAGACCGGAGCCAGTTTCGAACTCATTCAGAATGCCGGAAGTGCCGACGAGGAAAAGGCGGCGGTGCTGATCCAGGCGCAGTTGGCGGAAGTCGGCATCACCGTCAACATTGCCAAGATCGATTCAACCCAGGCATGGACCCGCCTCGCCGATGGCGAGTACCAGGCGGAAATGAACTGGTGGTACAACGAGACGCGAGATCCCGACAACGCATTGCGCTGGTGCGTCTGGGGCGCGGGCGACAACAAGTCCTACTACACCCGCTACAACAACGAAACGGTCGACAAACTGATCGATGAAGCCTCGGGCGAGGCGGACAATGCCAAACGGGCCGAGCTCTATGCCCAGATCCAGAAGACCGTGGTGGACGAGGTGGCGCAGGTGGCGCTCTATCACCCGACGTGGCTCAACGCCTATGCTCCGAGCGTGAGAGGGTTGGTCCTGAACGTCGGCCTGCAATTCTCGTCCATCGGCGGGACCAGCCTGGATTGATCGGCACAGGATGCGAGACGGGGACGAGACACTTCTTCCCCGTCTCGCATCGATTTGACACCAGGATCCCGACCATGAATCGATTCTCCTTCGTGCTCAGGCGGCCGATACAGTTGATCCCCGTGCTGCTGGGTATCAGTGTGATCACCTTCCTGCTGCTGCAAATGACACCCGGCGATCCGGTTCGCCTCATGCTTGGCCCCAAGGCCAGTCAGGAGGCGATCGAATTCGTGCGGGCGCGATACGGTCTCGATCAGCCCATTCCCGTGCAGTATTTCTACTACGTGCTGAATTGCCTGCGCGGCGATTTCGGTCAGTCGATCGCCTTCCGGGGTCCCGTCAGCGGCGTCATCGCGGCACGGATCGCGCCGACGGTTTTCTTGATCCTCTATGGCCTCGTGATCTCGCTGCTGTTGACATTCGCGCTCGCGGTCACCGCTGCCCGGCAGCGCGGACGGTGGATCGATCACCTCATCCGTCTCGTCTGCGTCGCGGGCGTCGGCGTGCCGTCCTACTTTGTCGGCCTGCTGCTGATCATGGGCTTCTGCCTGCGGCTGAAGATCTTCCCGGTATCCGGTTACGGCCCGACCTTTATCAACAATCTGTGGCATCTGTTCCTGCCCGCCCTGACGATCGGCATCGGGGTGACGCCGATCCTCGCGCGCAATCTGCGCGCGACCTTCATTCAGCAGCTGGACAAGGATTACGCGATCGCCTGCCGCTCCAGGGGTCTGCCGGAAAGCTACATCTTTTCCCGGCATGTGTTCTGGAATTCGCTGTTGCCGACAGTCAATCTGCTGGGCGTGGTGGTCGCCTTCCTGATCGGCGGAACGGTCGTTGTCGAAAATGTCTTCAACATTCCAGGGCTCGGCAACCTGCTCATCCGCGGCGTTCTCACGCACGACCAGTTCGTCGTCCAGGCAGTGGCCCTGCTGCTTGCCGTAGGTGTCGTCATTTCGAATTTTGCCGTCGATGTCTTGACCGCCATTCTCGACCCACGGGTGGAATTATGAGCGATGTGATGCGAGGCAGCGGCCCCTTGGCCATGGCGCGGATCCGGACGATGCCGGCAACCTTGGCCATTGGCGGCGCCATCACCTTGGCCTGGATCGTCGTGGCCATTCTGGCGCCGGTGCTGACCAGTTTCGACCCGATCAAGGTCGATGTGATGCAGGCGCTGAAACCACCTGGCGCCGAGCATTGGTTTGGCACGGACGCTATCGGCCGCGATGTGCTGGCGCGCACACTGTTTGCCGCACGCTACGATCTCGCCATGGCGTTCTTCGGCGTGGTCGGTCCGATCGTCCTGGGGACGACCATCGGCCTCATCGCCGGCTATCTGGGTGGCCGGATCGATGCGGTGCTGATGCGCATCCTCGAGGTCACCGTATCATTTCCTTATTTCGTCCTCGTGATCGCCATCGTGGCCGTGCTGGGACCCGGCCTCAAGAGCTACTTCATCTCGCTCACCTTGGTGAACTGGGTCAGCTATGCGCGACTTGTGCGGAGCCAGGCGCTGGTGCTGCGCGGCGTCGATTTCGTGCTGGCGGCACGTGGCATGGGTTTTGGGCATTTGCGCATCATGCTGTTCCATATCCTGCCGAATGCCATCGTCCCATCGATCGTCTTCGTCATGACCGATGCCGTGCTGGCCATCGTGCTCGGATCATCATTGGGTTTCCTCGGCCTCGGCGTACAACCGCCGACGCCGGAATGGGGCGCCATGATCGCCGACGGGCAGACCTATCTGACGACCGCATGGTGGATTGCGATCTTTCCAGGCATCGCCATCTGCCTTCTGGCGCTGGGCCTCTCGTTGACCGCTGATGGTCTCGCCCGCCTCCTGAACACGGAATCCTGAGATGAGCGACCTCGTCAGCGTCGAGAACCTCACCATCGACTTCGCCACCAATTTTGGCGACGTCCACGCCCTGCGCGGCGTCAGCTTTTCATTGAAGGCGGGAGAGGTCCTTGGGATCGTCGGTGAATCCGGATCGGGCAAGACGGTGGCCTGCAGAGCCATCCTCAAGCTGATTGCCGGCAACGCACTGGTGAAGTCGGGTCGGATCATGTTCGAGGGCAGCGATGTCCTCGCCATGAAGGATGCCGAGCTGGGCCAGCTGCGTGGCGGGCAAGCGGCGATGATCTTCCAGAACCCGTCGACGCATCTTGATCCGATCATGACGGTCGGGCGTCAGGTGGGCGAAGCGATGGTGGTCCATCAGGGCATATCCTGGCGGCAGGCCAATGCGCGGGCGGTCGGACTGCTCGAAGACATGCACATCAAGGACGCGCCAAGGCGCGCGGGCGCCTATCCTCACGAGCTATCCGGTGGCATGCGTCAGCGGGTGATGATTGCGGCGGCCCTTGCCTGCGAACCGAAACTGCTGATTGCCGACGAACCCACGACGGCACTTGATGTGACGGTGCAAGCTCAGATACTCGACCTGCTCCGCGGCATCCGGCGTGAACGCAAGCTGTCGGTCATTCTGGTCTCTCACGACCTTGGCGTGATCGCGGAAATGTGCGACCGCGTCGTCGTCATGAAGGACGGCGCGGTGCTGGAAATCGGCTCGGTCGATCAGATCCTTCGTGACCCCGCCCATGAATACACGAAGCGCCTGATCGCTTCCCAACCCTCGCTGATGAAGCCGACCACGCATGCCTGCCCCGTGGCGACGGAACCGCATCTCCTGGTGAAGAACCTGTGCGTGAACTTCTACCCAGGGCAGAGCCTTGCAGCCTGGGCGACGCGCAAGCCGCCGCAGATCGTGCGCGCCGTCGACAATGTTTCGCTGGCATTGCGGCGCGGTGGGGCACTGGGGATCGTCGGCGAGTCCGGTTCCGGCAAGAGCACCATAGCCCGGGCCATTGCAGGCCTGGTGCAGCCGGAACAAGGAGAGATCGAGGTGGACGGCCAATCGCTCGATCGCGCGCTAAGGCAGCGCCGACCGGAGCAGGTTCGCAAACTGCAGATGGTGTTCCAGGACCCGTTCATGTCCCTCAACCCGGCGTTTACGGTTGCGCGAACTCTGGCCGAACCGCTGCGGCAACAGAACATCTGCCCGGAAAGAGACATCCCGGAGCGGATCCGCGAGCTGATGGAAAAAGTGGAATTGCCACGCCAGTTGCTGGACCGACGCACCACGCAGCTTTCCGGCGGCCAGCGGCAGCGCGTCGGCATCGCCAGAGCCCTGGCGCTGGAACCTGAGATATTGATCGCCGATGAAGTCACCTCCGCTCTGGACGTCACCATCCAGGCCCAGGTGCTCGGCCTCTTTGCGCGGCTGCGCCGCGAATTGTCGCTGACGCTGATCCTGATTTCCCACGATCTGGGCGTGGTGCGTTATCTCTGCGAGCACGTTGCGGTCACGCAGCACGGCAAGCTGGTTGAGTATGGCAATACGGAAGATGTCCTGGATCGTCCGCAGCAGGCCTATACGCGAGAGTTGATCGCCGCTATCCCGAAACTCTCGCGTCGAACGAGCAGCGGAATCCAACCAGGAGACACCCCGCTACTGGCCGCCGGAAGCAAATGCTGAGCCTTCGGGGCCGGGCTACTGTGCCGTCCAGCCGCCGTCCATCGGCAAGTCGTGCCGGTGATCTGCCTGGCTGCGTCCGAACACAGGAACAGCGTCAACGCAGCAAGCTCATCGACGGTGACGAATTCCTTGGTCGGCTGGGCAGCGAGCAGCACATCGTGCTTGACCTGTTCCTCGGTCATGCCGCGCGCCTTCATGGTGTCGGGAATCTGCCTTTCGACCAGCGGGGTCCAGACATAGGGTGGGCGGCGCCTATTTGGCGATCTCGAGCAGGGACGATACCAGAAGCTCTCGCTCGTCTTTCGACAGGACATCCGAATCGAAGAGGTTCATGCTGCGCAATCCCTCGATGGCGAGATAGCAGATCAACAGCGATTTGAGATCCGGCGTCTCACCTTTCAGCCGCTCGAAAAGCTGCCTCTTGAAGGTCTTTATCGGCATCATGAAATCGGGATCCTCGGCGATGGCCGAGAAAATCCAGGACGCCGACGGCTGCTTTTCCTCGCAATCATTGGCTGACAGCCTGATGTAGACAGCCAGGGGATTTTCGTCCTTGTCATTTGTGCGGGCGGCTTCCAGTGCGTGCTCGAACTCACGCAGATAGCCTTCGACCAAACCTTGCATCAATTTGGCCTTGGTCGGGAAATTGTAGAGGAGCCCTCCCTTCGACACGCCGGCACGGCTGGCTACGGCATCCAGCGACAGGCTGCCTGGTCCGGATTCCCGGGCAACATCAGCCGCCGCGGCGAGAATCTTCTCGCGCGAATTCGGTCTTTGGGCTCTCATGGGGCCTCCCATCGCAAGCTTAGGCCCAATTGACAAGACCGTCCAGACGGTACAGGAAGACCGCCATTATTTGAAATCGGGACCCGCAGTCGATATGTGTCCCGATATCCGCGCTTCGCGCCGGATTTCGACTGAGGGGACTTCCTTGTTCAAGCGCATACTCCGTATCTTTATCATTGTTCTGGTTCTGGCTCTGCTCGTCGTTGTGGTCGGCGGCATCGTCGGCTTCAACTTCCTGCGCGACAACGGCATCAAGCAGTACTTCGCATCGATGAAGCCGCCGGCGGCAACCGTTTCGACGACCATCGCCAAGCCTTCGGCCTGGACGCCAGGCGTCGAGGCGATCGGTACGGTCAGGGCTGTGCGTGGTGTCGACCTGACGGTCGAGACCACCGGGATCGTCAAGGACATCCTTTTCCATGCCAACCAGAAGGTGGCCGACAATGCGGTTCTGCTGCAGCTCGATGACGCCGTCGAGCGCGCCGATCTCGACGCACAGAAAGCGCAGGCCGCGCTCGACCAGACCTCGCTGGCCCGCGCCATTGAACTGACCAGGCGTGGCGTCGGCTCCGACTCGACGCTGGACACGGCGCGTGCGGCGGCCTCGGCCTCGGCATCTCAGGTCACCAAGCTGCAGGCCGTACTCGAACAGAAGCAGCTGACGGCGCCTTTCGGCGGCACGGTGGGCATTCCGAAAATCGATATCGGCCAGTATCTGGCGCCCGGCACCGCCGTGGTGACATTGCAGGACCTCGACACGATGCGGGTCGATTTCTCGGTTCCCGAACAGCAACTCGCCTTGCTGAAGATCGGCCAGACGATTCGATTGGGCTTCGGCGGTGAGGAAAGGCCGTTTGCCGGCACCATTCGCGGCATCGACCCGAAGATCGACTCGTCCAGCCGGCTGGTGAACATCCGGGCGGAAGTCGCCAATCCCGATGGCAAGCTGACCCCCGGCCAGTTCGTGCAGGTGCGTGTCGAGCTGCCCGAAGAGCAGAACGTGCTGACCCTGCCGCAGACGGCGCTGACGACAAGCCTCTATGGCGACTACATCTTCGTGGTGCAGCCGGCCAAGCCTGCCGAGGCGGCCCCAGCCAAGCCGGAGGAAAAACCCGCCGCGCCGTCAGCCGACAAATCGGCGGAAGCCAAGCCTGCGGACACCAAGCCGGCCGATGCCATGAAGCCGGCGGCTGATGCAGCCAAGCCTGCCGCCGATGCGGCAAAACCAACCGACAAGGCTGCCGATCCGGCCAAGCCGGCGGCGGAAGGTGACAAGCCCGCGCTCGTGCTGTCGCAGGTGTTCGTCAAGCCCGGCCGCCGCAATCAAGGCATGGTCGAGATCGTCGAGGGGCTGAAGGCCGGCGACGAGGTCGTCACCGCCGGCCAGAACCGCCTCTTCAACGGCATGTCCGTCGTTGTGGACAACACCATCGACCCGACCAAATCGGCGAACAAGCAGGCCGAACAGCAATGAGCTTTTCAGATCTCTTCATTCGCCGGCCTGTTCTTTCGACGGTCCTTGCCTGCATGATCCTGCTCCTGGGTTTCCAGGGCATCTTCAACCTGTCGATCCGGCAGTATCCGAAGGTGGACGAAACCGCGATCACCATCACGACGGCCTATCCAGGCGCCAGCGCCGATCTGATCCAGGGCTTCATTTCCGCCCCGATCGCCCGCGCCGTCGCCTCGACCGAAAACATCGACTACGTCACCTCGTCCAGCCGCCCGTCCTCCAGCACCGTGACCGTGCAGATGAAGCTCGGCTCGAACCCCGACGTCGCGCTGACCGAAGTCCTGTCCAAGGTCCAGGGCGTGCGCGGCACCTTGCCGGACGCATCGAAGGACCCTGTCATCGTCAAGGGCACCGGCCAGCAGTTCGCGATGATGTACATCTCGATGCAGAACCCGAACATGACGAAGGAGCAGCTGACCGAGTATATCGAGCGCGTCATCAGGCCGCGCATGTCGACGGTCGAAGGCGTCGCCGACGTGCAGATCTTCGGCGCCCAGGAATACTCGATGCGCGTCTGGATCGATCCGGTCAAGCTTGCCGCGCGCGGCGTGACGGCCTCCGAACTGCTGACGGCGATCAACAATTCCAACTTCCTGTCGGCGCCCGGCAACACCCAGAACGAGTATGTCGTTTCCTCGATCACCGTGCGCTCGACATTGCAGACGCCGGAGGCATTCGCCGAGCTGCCGCTGCGCTCGACTGACGGCAATGTGGTGCGGTTGCGCGACGTGGCTCGCGTCGAACTCGCGGCCGAGAACACCGACACCCGGGTCTCGTTCAACGGCAAACCCGGCACCTTCCTCGCCATCTTCCCGACGCCGGCAGCCAATCCGCTGACCACGGCGGCGGCGCTCACCAAGCTGGTGCCGCAGATTCAGGAGACGCTGCCGAAAGGCATGACGATCGAGGTCGTCTACGACGCGACCGGGCAGATCAGCGCTTCGATCGAAGAGGTGTTCAAGACCATCGCCGAGGCGGTTGCCATCGTCATCGTCGTCATCCTTCTGTTCCTTGGCTCCTTCCGGTCGGTGATGATGCCGATCATCACCATCCCGTTGTCGCTGATCGGCGTCTGTTTCCTTTTGTTTGCGGTGGGCTATTCGATCAACCTGCTGTCGCTGCTGGCCATGGTGCTGGCGATCGGCCTGGTCGTCGACGACGCCATCGTGGTGGTGGAGAACATCCATCGCCATATGGAAGAAGACCACATGTCGCCGATGCAGGCCGCGTTCAGCGGTATGCGCGAAATATCGTCGGCCATCATTGCCATGACCATGACACTGGCCGCCGTGTTCGCGCCGCTGGCCTTCACCGGCGGCCTGACCGGCGCATTGTTCCGTGAATTCGCAGTCACGCTCGCCGGCTCAGTGGTGCTGTCGGGCGTCATCGCCATCACCATCACCCCGATGATGTCGGCACGCCTCCTGAAGTCCGGCACGCCGGGCCGTTTCCAGCGCATTGTCGACGGCGCCTTCGCGCGCGTCGAGCATGTTTATGAACGCGCCGTCACCGGGTCGCTCAATTATCGCCCATTGACGCTGATCATCGTGCTTGCGCTTGTCGGCGTCACCGGCTTCATGTTCACCAAGACCTCGAGCGAACTGGCGCCGGAAGAGGACCAGGGCTTTCTGCTCTCGATTGTGACAGGGCCGCGTTATGCGACCTCCGATTACACCGAGACATACGTCAACCAGATCCTCGGCCTGGTGAAGGATATTCCCGAAACACGGGCGCAGTTCTCGGCCGTCGCCTTCGGCGGCACGACAAACAGCGCCTTCGTCGGCTATGCCTTCAAGGATTGGGCGGAACGCAAGCGCAATTCGAAGGAACTGCAGGCCGACATCACGGCCCGTATCGCCAAAGTGGCCGGCGTCGAGGCCTTCGTCTTCGCGCCGCCGACGCTGCCCGGCTCTGGTGGCGGCCTGCCCATTTCCATGGTGGTGCGATCGACCGGCGCTTCCTCGGAAGTGTACGAGGTGGCCGAGCAGATCAAGAACAAGGCGCAAGCCTCCGGCCGCTTCATCGTCGTGCAGAATTCGATGGCTTATGACGCACCAGAGGTGACGGTGACCATCGACCGTGATCGCGCCGCGGCGTTGAACCTGCCGATCGCCGATATCGGCCGCACGCTGACCTTGCTGGTCGGCGGCGCCGAAGTGGCGCAGTTCGACCGTGACTCCAACAGCTACGACATCATCCCGCAGGTGCCGCAGGAGTTTCGCGACAACCCCGATAAGCTCGGCGAATACTTCGTGCGCAGCGTGACGGGCGAGATGGTGCCGCTCTCGGCGGTGGTCAAGATTTCGAACAATGCGGCGCCGGCGGCAATCGAGCAGTTCAACCAACTGAATTCGTCGACGATTTCGGCGCTCCCGCTGCCCGGCGTCACCACCGGCGACGGGCTGAAGGCGCTGGAGGACATCGCCAAGGAGAGCCTGCCCGACACCTTCTTCCTCGACTATTCCGGTCAATCGCGGCAGGAAAAGGAACAGGGCAACACCATCCTGATCGCTTTCGCGGCGGCCGTTGTCGTCATCTATCTGGTGCTGGCGGCGCAGTTTGAAAGCTTTCGCGACCCCCTGATCATCATGATGGCGGTGCCGCTGTCGATCTTCGGCGCGATCGTGCCGCTCAATCTGGGCCTCGGCACGCTCAACATCTACACGCAGGTCGGCCTGATCACACTGATCGGTCTGATCACCAAGCACGGCATCCTGCTGGTCGAGTTCGCCAACCAGCAGCGTGAAAAGCATGGCATGCGACGGCGCGACGCCATCATCGCCTCGGCCAAGGTGCGCCTGCGGCCGATCCTGATGACGACGGCGGCGATGGCGCTCGGCGTGGTGCCGCTGATCACGTCCAGCGGCGCTGGTGCCGCGGCCCGCTATTCGATGGGCCTGGTCATCTTCACCGGCATCCTGGTCGGAACCCTGTTCACGCTCTTCGTCGTGCCCATGTTCTACACCTTCATCGCCAGCAAGGACCTGCCTCATTTGGCGGAGAAGCCGGATCCCAAGCTGATGCCGGCACTGCCGAGCTAGGGTGGGGCTTCCTGCCCGGAAATGCGCAGGACAAATGCAAAAGAAAAGAGGCCGGAAACTTTCCGGCCTCTTTTCTTTTTGGCTGGGCTCGATACCGCCGGTTTGAGCTGTACGCAATACCTCGGTTCGAGCTGTGCTCGATACCGCAGCGTTTTCCGGCGGGAGCCTTGAACGGCGCGGCAGCATGCTGACACGCCGTCGGTCACAGCCTGCTACTTGACGATGACGATGCTGGTGTTGGTCGCCCCGAAGGTTTCGACGAGCTGGTAGAAATCGGCGGCGTTGTCGGGGTGCAGCCGCACGCAGCCATGCGAAGCCGGCTGGCCGAGGCGCTTGATCGCATAGGTCGCGTGCACCGCATAGCCGCCGCTGAAGAAGACTGAGTGCGGCATCGGGGCGTTGTCGTATTTCTTCGAATACCACATTTCATGCATGCGGGTCGGCTTGAACGAGCCGGTCGGCGTCACATGGGCCCGGTCGCCGGTGGAGACTTTCCAGGCGAAGGTCGGCCGGCCGTCGACGGAGACTTCCATGATCTGCTGCGAAAGCGAAACGCGTGCCACGATCTTGTTGGCGGCGTGCGCCGCACCCGAGCCGGCGCCGAGCAGCAGTGCTGCACCAGTCAAGGCAGCGGCGGTGATGTTGATAAGCTTGGCGGAAATGGCGGTATGCATGATGAAGTCCCCTCTCTCTGCCGGTTGGCCGGCTCCAGTTCGATGGCCGTTTATCCCAACGTCATGTTTCGAGAAGATTTCGCAAAATGCTCGCTTCTGTTTCGAATCTGTTTCCACTGGTTAACAAATCTCCCTCTTATAGATGGGGGTGGAACACGCTCGGCAGGCCCCGCCAGCAAAGACCACCGGCGGGAACATGAGTATCCGCCTCCAAACGAAAGTGCGAATTGGCATCATTTGAAAGAACAGTCGTCGACATCGAAACCAACCTGCAACAAAGCGCGGCTCCAAGCGGCATGATCCGGATACGGGGTGCGAGCAAAGTTGACGCAACGAAAACAGTCGGAAACGAACATGGGAACGAAATCGAACGCGCTGTCCTGGCTTCTCAGGATCAGCATCGCGGCAACGGTCATCGGCGGCGTTGGCACGGTTGCCGGCACCCCGCTGACAAGCCTCGGCGCGATGACATCAGGCGAGATTTCGACGCTGCATGCCGCACTATTTTTCGCCACGGTCTGGATTGTTTCCAGCCTGCGCATCGCCCGGCTAAAGGCCCTCTGGCGGGTCGGCCTTAGGCTGACGGGTTTGCGCGGCGCCTCCGGCAACTTGCTGCCGAGAGGACCGA
This sequence comes from Mesorhizobium sp. M0088, assembly GCF_040322895.1. Classification (NCBI taxonomy): domain Bacteria; kingdom Pseudomonadati; phylum Pseudomonadota; class Alphaproteobacteria; order Hyphomicrobiales; family Phyllobacteriaceae; genus Mesorhizobium; species Mesorhizobium sp. M0088. The sequence continues at coordinate 64,865 of NZ_JAMYUI010000013.1, read as the reverse complement.
AGGCCCGCGCCGCGACGGGGGGCTCCGTGGGCGGCGCGGGCACTTCGGGGGTATCCTGAAGAGACCCGCAACAGGTTCATTTTCGAAGAATTGGCATTTGGGGAACTGCGACGATGAAAACGAAATTCGCTGCTTCGGTGCTGTCCGCACTGCTTTACGCCCAGGGCCTGCTCGGCTTTGCCGGTCTTGCTACCGTGCTCCTCAGGGACCGCGCCCATGCAAGCGAACTCACCATGGGCAGTGACATGCCGGTGGGGCCATCGCTTCTGCTGGTACGCTGAGCGTCAAGAGCATCGGGCCCAGAGATGGAAAATCCGATGCCTGACAAAAGGGATTGCGCCAGTACCCGGCGGTCAGTCGGCGAATTGCCGCGGCGGATCGAACCGGTAGCCGGCGCCACGTATTGTGGTGATGGTGTCGGTGTCGAGTTTGCGGCGCAGCCGCACGATGCGCGAATCGATCGACCGATCGAAGGCGTCGGCGTTTTCGGCCGGTGCCGCGGCGATGATGTCGTCACGCGTCAGCACCTTGCGCGGACTGGCCAGGAACAACCTGAGCAGCGCCACCTGGCCGGGCGAAAGCTGTTCCTCGGAGCCGGAGCGATGCATGACCATGGCCGATCTCAGATCGACGGTCGCGTTCTCCAGCACGATCAGTTCCTGGGTGCCCCTGCCGCGACGCGAAAGAAGGCCGCCGACACGGGCGGCCAGTTCACGGACATTGAGCGGACTCTCGACGACGTCGGCCGCACCAAGCTCCAGCGCCAGCACCTTGTCGACAAGATCGGCCGGCCGGCAGATCAGGATGAAATCCGGCCCGCCCTCGCCGCCTCCTGCTTGGCCGCCATAACGTCTGAGCAGATCCCGCCCCTCCGCCTGGCTGAGGCTGTCGCCGACGACGACGACGTCGATGCCCTTTCCCGACAGCAGCGATTCGGCCTCCCAGGGCTGGCGCGCCTGATGCACGTCGTGGCCGCGCCGCTCGAGATGGTCGGCGAGTTCGGTCGCGACCACTTCGGCTACCGAAACAAGTGCAATAACGGATCGTGCGGCCATCTTTTCCAACCGTTCCCTGGCAACCCGGATATGAGTGCTGGACATGATGTTTATACCCAATCTACTTTCCACTGAAAGTGGGAGCGAAAGCATCGTGCGGGCAAGAATTGTCATCGTCGAGGATGAGCCCGACCTCAGGGACGCGGTCGCCGAATATCTTGGCGCATCCGGCTATGACGTGGCCACCGCTGAAAGTGCTGCCGCAGCGCGCAGCCTCATTGAAACGCAATCGTTTCACCTCGCCATTCTCGACATCGCCATGCCCGGCGAGGACGGCCTCTCGCTCGGCCGCTGGCTGCGTTCGAAACTGCCGATCGGCATCATCTATGCCACCGCGGCCGGCACCGCGCTCGACCGTATCGTCGGGCTGGAACTCGGTGCCGACGACTACATCGTCAAGCCCTACGAATTGCGCGAAGTGCTGGCCAGGGTCCGCAGCGTGTTGCGCCGCGTTCCCCAGCCGAAGGAGCTCCAGGACAAGAAGGCCGGGACGGATCGCCGTTCCGTTGCCTTCGGGCCCTTTCAGGCCGATCTCGACGGCAGGCTGGTCACCGGTGCCAATGGCGCGGTGATCGACATGGCCAAGAGTGAGTTCGACGTGCTGGAGATTTTCCTCACCCGCGCCAACCGGCTGCTGACACGCGCCGCTATCTCCGAGGCGATCGGTTTCACCGAAGATCCGGAATCGTCGCGCGCCGTCGACATCCGCATCATGCGGCTGCGCAAAAAGATCGAGGCCGATCCCGCCAATCCGAAATTCCTGCGCACGGTGCGCGGCGAGGGCTATATCTTCTCGCTGCCGACCGGCGACGGCAACTGAGCACCGGGCCAGAAGGATTCGGTTGCTCGCCAGCCGGAATTGGCACGACTCCGAATTGGCGCGACTCCGGAATGACAGCACAAGATGATCGCTGAAGCAGCAAGCACCGATATGCAAGGGTTCAGGCAGGGCGCGGCCATGGCGGCCGTGCGCGTCGTTCGCCGGCTGCGCGAGGCCGGCGACTGGCAGCGCGAGATGGACGGCATACTGGAAACGCTCTGCCGGGCCATGGATTGCCAGCGCGGCATCCTGTTTCGCTTGCGCGAACTGCCAGGCCAGGGCTTCGCCCAATCCGTCGCCGCCTATTGGATCGACCCTCTTTTCGGCGGCGAACTGGCATCGCCGACCGTCATCATGCAATCGATCGTCAATTCGGACCCCCTGCTGGAGCGGCTTGCCGAGGACGAGAGGCAAGGCAAGATCTTCGCCGGCCATACGCGCGACCTCGAAGGCTTCCTGAGGACCGATTTCGAGAAGCAGAACATCAAGTCGTTCCTCTCGGTCTCGGTCTTCGCGCATGGCCATCTCTGGGGCACGCTGGCGGTCAATGACTGCGTCAGCGAGCGTGCATGGACCGACGAGGAAGAGGCGACGCTGCACATCATCGCCCTGGCTATCGGCGACGCCATCGAGCGCTCGCCCTCCGACGCCCATGCCAGCGAGGTCATTCGCCGCACTATGCTGCAGGCCTCGCTCGATGCCATCGTCGTCATCGACGAGACCGGCTCGATCATCGAATTCAATCCGGCCGCCGAGAAGATGTTCGGCTTCCAGCGCAGCGACATTCTCGGCAAGGATCTGCTCGATACGATCGTGCCGATCTATTACCGCAAGGGCTATGCTTCGGGGGCCGAATACATGTCCGGCCGCGGCGCGCCGATGGTCGGCCAAAGGCTCGAGACGGTGACCCAGAATGCCGCCGGCGAAGTGTTCCCGATCGAGCTGACGGCGACCGAGATGCGGGTCGCCGACCGCCGCCTGATCTTCGGCTCCATCCGCGACCTGCGCGACAAATTGCGTGCGGAGGAGGAAATCGGCCGGCAGCGCGAGAAGCTGCACCAGAACGAGAAGATGGCGGCGATGGGTTCGTTGCTGGCCGGCGTATCGCACGAGCTCAACAATCCCCTGGCCGTGGTTGTGGCGCAATCGACGCTGCTGCACGAATTCGCTTCCGATCCGCAGACCAAGGTGCGCGCCGAGAAGGTGCGTGCCGCGGCCGAGCGCTGCGGCCGCATCGTCAAGAGCTTCCTGTCGATGGTCCGCCTCCATCCCGCGGCACAGGCCGAGACCGACCTCAACCAGGTGATCCGGTCGGCACTCGAAGTGACCGCTTATGGCGCGCGCTCAAGCGGCATCGTCATCGACACCGATTTCGCCGCCGGCCCGCTGCTGGCCATGGCCGACGCCGACCATGTGACGCAGGTAGCGGCCAACTTCCTCATCAACAGCCAGCACGCCTTGGCTGGCATTGCCGGTGACCGGCTGATCAAGGTGCGGACGTTCCGCAGCGACCGCGGTCATCCCTGCTTCTCGGTCGAGGACAATGGGCCCGGCGTGCCGGAAGCAATCCGCGGCCGCATCTTCGAATCCTATTTCACCACCAAGCCGGTCGGCGTCGGCACCGGCATCGGCCTGTCGATCTCGAAATCGATCATCGAGCGGCACAATGGCAATGTCTGGTTCGAGGAAGTGCTCCCGAGAGGTGCGCGTTTCGTCGTCCAGCTGCCGGCCATCGTGGCCGGCCTCGCCACCGCCGGCGACAACCAGCCGCGATCGAGCGGCCTGCGCCATGCCTTGATCATCGACGACGAGCCGGATGTCGCCGGCTCGCTCTCCGACATACTCGAACTGATGGGCATCAAGTCGCGGATCGTTCCTGTCTGGGAATCGGCCGCCGCCACTTTGAGCGGCCACATGCCGCCGGACATCGTCTTTTCGGACCTGCGCATGCCCGGCGTCAGCGGCATATCGATTTATCGCGAGTTGCTCGCCGAAAAGCCTGACCTGGCGCGGCGTTTCGTGCTGGTCACAGGCGACCTGATCGGTGCGAAAGCCGAAATCGAGGCCCTGCCGGCACAGCAGCGGCCGCAGATCCTGGAAAAGCCGTTCAGCACGCTTGATGTGCGCAGTGTGCTGTCTGCCATTGCCGAACAGGCGGCCTTTAAAGGATAAAAAAGAGGCCCCCGGGGGCGGGGGCCGAAGAAGAGCGCGCTGGAGGGAGCGCTCGGGGAGTCCAGAACATGATCCCAAAACGGGAACGGTTTCGGATCGTGCTACGACAAAATCAGAAAATATTCGGCGTGTCGGCCAACGGTGCGGCAGTGGCGATCATGCGGATGGCGCGGCTCTTGTGTGTTCCGGACTGTTCGGCGATTGCGCGCAGGCAATCGATACTCTCGGCACCCCAGGTCTGGCCCTTGCAGGCGAAGTCGGTCACCGGTACCGGCAGACGCGCGGTCCTGGTCGTCGTCTGCGCGCCGTCGATGAGATTGGACGGCGGATTCAACGAAGCGAAGGCCGGCCCGATTGTCGGCGTGAACGCCATGCCGACGAAGGCGCAAGCAGCCAGCACCATGAACATCGCCATGGGGTGGTCGCTGGCCCGCTGGCGCAGCGCCAGTTTCGGACGGCGGTCATTGCGCTCTGGAGCCTGAAGGCGGCTCTCGCCGCGGATCGTCTGGATTTTCGCATGCATTGCCTTCCCCTTCGCTGAGTTTCTTTTGGCGGTGAAATGAACTTATCCGCACTTTGTAACGACGATGGGGTGGCGAAGGACTGGCACTGTAACCAATTCGAAACAGCATTCGGGCGAAGTCGGGCAAAATCGGGCATAGCTTCGACGGCGCTCGGGCTCGAGGCGCAACCTGACCCGATCTTGCCAAACAGTTTTTCGAAAAGACCAGGCTCAGACCGGAGCTTGAAGCTCGGCAATGATCTTGTGCGCGGCGATACGCCCGGCAATGATGGCGCCCTCGACATACCCCGGAAACGACGGCGAGAGTTCTGAACAGGCGAGATACACCGGCGGTGCGCCGGCAAGGATCGTTCGCTCGGCATCTCTTGCTGTCACGTCGACAACAAGATCGCTGTACGCGCCGCCGCTCCAGCGATCTCCTACCCAGTCACGCAAACTGAAATCGATGACATCACCGGCATCCGGACCAAGGGCTGCCTCCAACCGGCCGGTCACCTCCGCACGCAGTTCCACCTCGCCGAGGTCACGCCAGCGCAGCGCGAGCGACCCGCCGACGAACACGACGAGCGCGGCATGCTCCGCATCCTTGCCGGCGTCGCAGGCAAACAGTCCCGGCGGATCGAGCCACATCACCATGCCGTTCAAATCCCGCCCGCGCCAAAACGGTTTGGCATAGCGCACCAGGATCTTGATAGCCGCGCCGCTTTTCCAGGCGCCGAGCGCCCGCCCCAGTCCAGCTGGCAAGGCGGGGGCAAAGGCGAGCTCCGTCACCGTCGCCGGGGGGACGGCAACCAGAACCGTGCGCGCCTCGATGGCACCCCCGGCCGAAACGACAAGAACACCTTGCGAACTATGCTCGATGCGCGTGACCGGCTCGCTGAGCCGCAACCGATCGCCAAGGTCGCGGGCCAGATCGTCGGCCAGTGAATGCATGGTTTCGCGCACGAAATATTGCAGCTCCGGCACCTCGTTGGTGACGCGTCGGTCATTGTCGATCAGATACCAGAGAGGAATCTGATCCAGCGCCATGCACCAGAGACCTTCGATCATCGAACGGAAGACGGCCCTGGCGTCGGCCGAATCGCGCTGGCGGGCAAGCCAGTCGGCAACGGTCAGTCCGGCAATCGAGACGTCGTCCGGATCGACCCCGTTCATGCGCTCGCGGATTGCCATTGCCGCGTCATAGATTCGCTCTGCTCGTTGTACGGACATCGTCGGCTGGGTGATGAAATCGCCATCGACATAGGTTTCAACCAGCGTCTTGCCACGCGCCTCGATCAGCGCCATCAATTCCGGCATGTCCTCGCACAGGAACTGGCCGCCACTATCGATCCGTTCGCCAAGTCCGTTCAGGCGGGACTCGACGCGTCCGCCGACGCGGTCGCGTGCTTCGAGCAGAATGAAATCGATGCCGGCCTTTTTCATCTCGAGCGCCGCCGACAGGCCAGTGAAACCCGCACCGACGATGACGACATCGGTTCGCTCGAATTCGCCGCCCTCATCCGTGAAGGTCTTCAGCATTGCCGGCTATCCACCCAATCGCATCCGGCTTCCACCGACGAAGTATGTCCTTGTCGACATATGCCGGCGGGCCGCACACGCCATGCCGCAGGCTGTCTCTAACCTATCGTTTTCTCGAGCATATTGAGCCAGTTGCGATAGGCGATTTTTTCGATCAGTGCGCGGCCGAAACCGCGTGCCGCCAATGCATCGATCAGCTTCGGCAGGCCGGCGACATCCCCGATGACGGCCGGGATCATGGCGCCGTCGAAATCGGAGCCAAGACCAACGCCGTCCTCACCCAGTGCCTGCAGCAGCGAATCGATATGCCGCACCATGATGTCGAGGCTTGTGTCGGCATTCATGCGACCGTCCTCGCGCAGGAAGCCGGTTGCGAAGTTCAGCCCGACCATGCCGCCGGTTTCGCGGATCGCGCCGAGCTGCCAGTCGGTCAAGTTGCGCGAATGGCCGCAGATCGCGTGCACGTTGGAATGGGTCGCGACCAGCGGCGCATCGCTGAGCGCCGCGACATCGCGAAAGCCCTTCTCGTTGAGATGCGACAGGTCGATCATGATCTTCATCTGGTTGCAGGCCTTGACCAACGCCTTGCCGGCATCGGTCAGGCCGGGGCCGGTGTCGGGCGAGGACGGGAAGCGGAACGGCACGCCGTGGCCGAAGGCGTTCGGCCGGCTCCAGACGATGCCGAGCGAGCGCAGGCCGGCTTCATGCAGCACGTCGAGCATGGTGAGCTCGGGATCGATCGCCTCGACCCCTTCGATGTGGGACACCGCGGCGATCGAGCCTTGCGCCATGGCACCGCGCACATCGCCGGCGCTGCGGCAGACGGTGAGCGCTCCGGCCCGTTCCAGCCTGAACAGGATCGAGGCCATCGCGATGGTCGAGGTCAGCGCCTCATTGCGCGGAACCTCGGGCGGCAGCGGCTCGGCGGCACTCGGCGCCAGGGGCACGGCGCCGCGCCTGGATTTGTCGACAGGCGGCGGAAAGATGGCGAACATGCCGCCGGCGAAGCCGCCGGCTTTGGCACGCGGCAGGTCGATATGGCCGCCCGATTTCCCCTCTATGAACAGCTTTTCGACATCCGTGTCTTTCGACTGGTAGAGTCTGAGCAACGTATCGTTGTGGCCGTCGAAGACGGGAACGAGATCGGTTTCGGTCATAGGGGATCATTCGGTTCGTTTGTCGGCAAGGGGCTGAGATATATCATATCGACTTAGGCAGGATGCGCTACCCGCACAAATGCCAAAGTCATCCCCGTGGGGATCGCAGCCGCTTTCCGCACCGTTTCCAAGCGACGAAACCCCTATTGCTTCAGCACGTCGGCCCATTCCTGATGGCGGCGAAACTGGGCGTTGGCGAACGGGCAGAGCGGGATGATCTTCTTACCCGCCGCACGCGCATCCTCGACGGCGCGGGTGACGAGGCGAAGCCCGGCACCCTGGCCGCGAAAGACGTCCGGCACCTCGGTGTGGTCGATGATGATCTGGTGCTCACCGATCTTGGTGAAGGTCATCTCGGCCTCGGCGCCATCGGGTCCACGCAGGACATAGCGGCCCTTGGAACCGCGATCCTCAAGTTCGATCTCAGGCAGTTGGTCAGGCATCGCTATGCTCCTTGGGCAGCATCGGCAAAGAACCGCCGTGCCGCCTCGATCTCGTTTGGCCGCACCTCGTGCCCGCCATCGTGCCATTCCACTGTGACATCGGCGCCGTCGGCACGCAAATATGCCTCGAGTCGCGTGGTCAGGTTCGGCGGGCAGATCGGGTCGCGCTTGCCGGCGGTCATCAGAATATGGCGGCCGGCGAGACTGCCCTTCACCTGCGGCTCGAACGGGATCAGCGGATGCATCAACACCGACGCGTCGAACAGCGCTGGAACCGCGAACACCACCGAGGCCAGGACATTCGCGCCGTTGGAATAGCCGAGACCCAGCACGGCCGATGGCTTCGCTGCTTCGACATGGGCCGCCTCGACATGAGCTTTGACGAAGCCCGCCATCCTGATCGTCGCCCGTGCCAGATCCTCCATGTCGTAGACGCCCTCGCCGGCGCGGCGAAAGAAGCGCGCGGCACCCTGTTCGGACACATCGCCGCGCGGCGAGATGATGGTTGCCTGGGGCGCGAGATCGCGCCCCAGCGACAGAAGCTGGTTCTCATCGCCGCCAGTGCCATGGAAGACGAACAGCAGCGGACCGCCCGGCGAACCGGGCAGCAGCTTGTGGATGTAAGCGTCCTTGCTCATGACCTCAGCCTTCCAGTCTCTGCAGATGCTGTTCCAGATACGGCCGCAGGTGCTGGTGCTGCGACGGCAGCTTCAGCGCTTCGCCCAGATGAGCGGTATCCTCGTCGCGATCGAAACCCGGCTCGTTGGTGGCGACTTCGAACAGCACGCCACCCGGAGTGCGGAAATAGATCGCCCAGAAGTAGTCGCGATCGATGACCGGCGTCACCCCATAGCCGGTGTCCATCAACGCCTTGCGTACCTCAAGCTGCCTGGCGCGGTTCTCGACCGCGAAGGCGACGTGATGGACAGAGCCGGCACCGAGATCGGCGAAGGCCGTGCTCGGCAGCGATTCGATGTCGATGACGTCGGCGCCATTGCCGTTCTTCACCGCCAGCCGCTTGAGATTGCCGGACTTGTCGACTTCCTCATAGCCCATGAACTTCAGCAGCTCCTCAGTGGCGCCGCCATCCTTCAGCCGAAGCGACACCGAGTGAAAGCCACGGATCGCCTCGTCCGTGGGAACACCGCCCTTCGCCCAGGGTGCTCTTGCGTCGGCCTTGTCCTCGACCAGCGCGAAACCGTCGCCATCCGGTCCGGCAAAGGCCAGACGCTTCTCGCCGAATGTCTCTTCACGCGACAGGCCGGTGACGCCCTCATCGGCAAAACGGCTTTCCCAATAGCCAAGCGTGCCTTCCGGCACCGAGTAGACGGTGGTTCCGACTTCCCCGACGCCATGCCGGCCCTTGCCGATGTCGGGAAAAGGGAAATAGGTCATCACCGAACCCGGCGTGCCGGCCTCGTCACCATAATAGAGGTGGTAGACGTCGGGCGCGTCGAAATTGACGGTCTTCTTGACCCGGCGCTGGCCGAGTTTCCTGGTGAAGAATTCGTTGTTCTGGCGGGCATCCCTGGCCATCGACGTGACGTGATGCAGGCCCTTGATCTGGTCGAGCATTGTCTTGCTCCTTCCTTGGTGCATGTGCGGCCCTCGCCGCTGTCCACGCCAATATGAGGACCAGAGCAGTTTAGGCAAAGGCGGCAAACACAGAATGGACTGTGTTGTAAAAGTGAACGATGGAACAAGGTTCGTTCACCAATTGGCCCGCAGAGTCGGGCTTGCGCCGTGGCCGGAATTCGGTTCCATGAACGGCGTTCGACATCCCGCGAAAAAGGTATCGTGAGTGACTGGAAAAGCCAGGCGGCCCAACATTCTCCTGATCACATGCGATCAGTGGCGTGGCGATTGTCTGTCCGCAGCCGGCCATCCGGTCGTGCAGACGCCCAATACCGACGCTTTGGCCGCGGAGGGTGTGCTGTTCAAGCGGCACTATGGCGGCGCGGCACCCTGTTCGCCCGCTCGCGCCTGCCTCTACACCGGCCTCTACCAGATGAACAACCGCGTCTGCCGCAACGGCACGCCGCTCGACGCTCGCCACGGCAACATCGCGCTCTCGGCTCGCGCCCTGGGCTATGATCCGACGCTGTTCGGCTACACCGACGTCTCGCTCGATCCGCGCCTGCTGGCGCCGGGCGATCCGCGGCTGCAAAGCTATGAAGGCGTGCTGCCGGGCTTTACGGTGCGCCAGTTGCTGCCCGAGCACCAGAAGCAATGGCTATCCTGGCTGGAGCTGCAAGGTGTCGACGCCAGCGCCGGGTCCCCCGACATCCACCGTCCGCTGGCCGACGGCGTGGCCGGGACCATCAGCAACGCGCCGCCCGTCTACTCCGGGCAACAAACGCCGGCGGCTTTCCTGACCGGCGAATTCACGCGTTGGCTTGGCGAACAGGAGAACGCCACGCCGTGGTTCGCGCATCTTTCCTTCATCAGCCCGCACCCGCCTTTCATTGTGCCGGAGCCCTACAACACGATGTACGATCCGGCTGACGGCCCGGCCTTCCGGCGCGCGGCAAGCTGGCACGAAGAGGCGAAAAACCATCCCTATCTTGCCTATGATCTCGGCCGGCAGAGACAGATAAAATTCCGCCCGGACGCCAGAGGCAAGGTGCACGACTGGAGCGAAGACGATTTTCGCCGCATCCGCGCGATCTATTACGGCATGATTTCCGAGGTCGACGCGCAGCTCGGCCGCGTCTGGCAAGCGATCAAGGCAGCCGGGGCGTGGGACGACACCATCATCGTTCTGACCTCGGACCATGCCGAGATGATGGGCGACCATTTCATGCTGGGCAAGGGTGGCTATTTCGACGGCAGCTATCACATTCCGCTGATCATTCGCGATCCGCGCCACGGCAAGGCGACCGGCGGCAGTGTCGACAGCTTCACCGAAGCGGTCGACATTTTGCCGACGCTTCTCGACCTGCTCGGCGAAAAGCCCGCGCCGCATCTCGACGGCGCCTCGCTGAAGCCGTTCCTGGGCGGAGAAACCCCTGCGGCCTGGCGCGATGCCGCGCATTGGGAGTTTGACTTCCGCTCGATTGCCGCGGGCGAGGCCGAAAGCCATTTCGGCATCGCCGCACGCCAATGCAACCTCGCCGTGATCCGCACGGAACATTTCAAATATGTGCATTTCGGCGGCAATCTGCCGCCGCTGCTCTTTGATCTTAAAAGCGATCCGGGCGAGCTGGACAATCTCGCGGCCGACCCCGGCCATCTCACCGTGCGCCTGGAATTCGCCGAACGGCTGCTCGCCTGGCGGGCCGAACATCTCGACCAGTCATTGGCACTGGCCGAATTGACCGAGAACGGCCTCGTCGGCCATGCCGCTGGCCTGCCACCTGGCCACACATAAATAAAGCCCGCGCCGTTGCCAGCGCGGGCTTCATTTGGCTGAACAGAATTACCTTACGATCATGCGCTGCTGATCGCGCTGCTCAGCATAGCTGCCCTTGTCATAGGCGGTTTGAGCCTCGAGCTGTTCCTTGGTGAAGGTCGTGTAGAGGTACTTGTTGCCGTCCTTGTCGGTCATGAATTTGAGATTATCCATACCAACCGCGACCTCCTTTTCACCGACGCCTAAGAAGCCGCCAACGTCGACGATCACCGCGTCCGTCTTGTTGTCAGGCGCAAGCACGACATCACCGATTTCGCCAACCCTGGCGTCGTTTGCGCCGTAGACAGTCGTGCCCTTCAGGTCATCGGCACGAATCTCGCCGACCGGCATCTCGGTCAACGTCGACTTGTCGATGGCGGCAGTCTGTGTCTGGTCGGGAGCCGAGGCGTCAGGGGTGGTCGCTGCCGGAGCTTCGGCGCTCTTGTCTGCCGGAGCGACAGCAGGAGCCGTCGTGTCGGACGGCACAGCAGCCGGAGCGGTGGCCGCAGGCTCGTTGGAAGCCGTCGTGGCCGGCGCCGGATCATAGGCCTTGCGGTCGAAATCGGGCTGCGCCTGCAGCTCTTCCTTGGTGGTCTGGGCCACCAGCCAGCGGTCGCCATTCTTCTCGGCCCACTGCGCCTTAGAGAAATCATAGGTGACATTCTTGGCGCCGAGGCCAAGGAAACCGCCCACGCCGATGACCAGGGACTCGGCCTTGCCTTGCTTGGTCAGCACGATGTCGTTGACGTCGCCGATGTTCTGCGCGTCATCACCGGTTCCGTTATATACGTCTTCACCGATGATGTTGGTGGCAAGGTTACCGTCCGCGCGCTTTACCGGTTCCGCCGGAGCGGCGTTCATGTCGGCCGGCTTTTGTGCCGTATCCGTCGTAGCAGGTGCCGTAGGTGCGGTCGCGTCGGTCGATGCCGCAGGTGCGGGGGCCGGACTGTAGGGCTGGCTGTCGAATTCCGCCTGAGCGGTCAACTCGTCCTTGGTCGTCTGGGCTACCAGCCAGCGGTCACCATTCTTTTCGGCCCACTGCAGCTTGCCGTACTCGAAGGCGACGCTCTTGGCACCGACACCCAGAAAACCGCCAACGTCGATGACGACGGATTTCGCCTGCCCATCCTTGTCGAAGACGACGTCGCTGACATTGCCGATGTTCTCGGCATCATCGCCGGTGCCGTTGTAGACGGATTCACCGATGATGTTGGTGACGATGCTGCCCTCTGCGCGGACCGTCGCGGCGCCTGACTCCTGAACGGCTGGGCTCTGTGCCGGCGCCGGGGTCGTCGCGCTCTGCGCATATGCGCCCGTCGCGATCAGTGTTGCGAGTGCGGTCGTGGCTAAAAGATTGCGGATCATGATAGTCTCTCCTCGTGCCTGATCTCATGCGCCGCGTCGTGGTCGCTGGGGAAATCGGACGCGGCATCTACAGGTTCACAACGTCGTGACCAGTCTGTTGTTCCGACAAAACCACTGCGGTTCGGGAAACGAAAACACGGAAATGATCGAGCGGCTTAGAAGCCCCTCCGTGTCAAGGGAACCTTTCCGTCGCCGCCGCGTTTCAGCCATCGGCTGGGCGTGTCCCGGCCACTTTTTGGCTGACGTGGTGGAGCGGGGTATGAAATTCGCAGCGGTGCTGAACCGGGATGGCGGCACTTTGCGCACCACCGACCTCGTCGCCTTCTCCGACAGGATGCATCAGACGCTGGAGACGGCAGGGCACTCGCTCAGCATCGAAATTGTCGCCGGCAAGGACGTGGTGGAAACGCTTGACAGCGCGGCTTCGCGTCGCTCTGTCGACATCGTGCTGGCGGGTGGCGGCGACGGGACCATTTCCGCCGCGGCCGCCCGGCTGATGGGCACGAAGAAGGCGCTTGCCATATTGCCGGCCGGCACCATGAACCTGTTCGCGCGGGGGTTGGGCATTCCGCAGTCACTCGATGGAGCGCTGAAATCCTTCGCCGACGGCGAAATCATCGCGGTCGACGTGGCGACAGCCAATGGCCAACCTTTCATACATCAGTTCTCGATCGGCATGCATGCGAAGATGGTGCAACTGCGCCAGAAGATGGAGTTCGGTTCGCGGTTGGGAAAGATCCGCGCCTCGGCCAAAGCGGCTTGGGCGACGATCAACAATCCACCTGCGATGAATGTGACGCTCAGCATCGGCGAAGCCGAAATGGCGGCACGCATCACCGGCATCGGCATCACCAACAATTTGTTCGGCGAAGGCCATTTGCCTTATGCCGACAATCCGGCGGGCGGCGTACTCGGTGTCTATGTCACGGTGGCGAAGCAGCGCGCCGAACTGGTCAAGTTTTTCTTCAACGTGGCGCGCGGCAAATGGCGCGACAACGAACATGTCGAAATCCACCAGACGAACAGAACGGTGCTGAAAATCCATTCGAGCAGCCGCAAGTTTCGCGCTGTGATGGACGGCGAATTGGTCAGGCTTGACCGTGAAACGGTAATCGAAATCCAGCCTGGCGCGCTGAATGTACTGGTGCCGGCGAGCGCGACCCAATCGAGAGCCGCCTGATGCGATGCGTTGCAACGAACAAACCGGCTTTAGCCAGCAGGAGCCTGCTCGGTGGTGCTGGGCGTGGGGACATGCTGTTCATCGCTGGTTGGCGCCTTGATCAACACACCATAAATCTCGGCAATGCCCCACGCAGCAAACACCAGAAGCAATGCGGCGATCAGGATTCGAAATCCATGCCAGCCCCATCGCCCCTGCCGCGCCTTGTTTTCTGGAATGATCTTGGCCATGCTCGATCCCTGTCTCATTCTGCACCAGCTGGCGCGCTCGGCAAATCATGGTCGGGTAACGGTTCCTCGCTAGGATGGTTCCGGAAAAGCGCGCTGGCCTTGCACCAGCGCAAGCAGGCGGCGGCGAAGACCGAGACGAGGCAATTGGGGTGACTGGCAAGACGCAAACAGTGCCCGAGCTGCCGGCCGAAGTTGCGCGCGCAGTCAAGGATGTTGACCGGCTCGCCGTGCTGCACGGGTTGGAGATGCTGGATACAGCGGCCGATCCCGATTTCGACCGCGTCAGCAGCCTTGCCGCGGCGGTGATGCAGGTGCCGATGGCCCTGGTCACGCTCGTCGACCTCGAACGGCAGTGGTTCAAATCCTGCTTCGGCCTGGACGAGGCCGAAACCGCGACCGACGTCTCCTTCTGCGCCCATGCGATTGCCGCCGGCGACGAACCGATGGTGGTGGTGAATGCAACGACGGATCCCCGTTTCAAGACCAACCCGCTGGTCACCGGAAAGCACCATGTCCGCTTCTATGCCGGCGCGCCGATGGTTGTGGCAGGTGCCCGCATCGGCACGCTGTGCGTGCTCGACCGCTCGCCGCATGGTTTTCCATCCCACGCTGAGCTCGACCAGTTGAAGTCGCTCGCCGGCCTCGCTGCCAGCCTGTTCACCCTCAAGGACGCAACCCGCAGCGGCGCGATCGCCGAGGCCGCACTGGTTCGCGAGGAAAAACGACGCGCCATCGCACTCGATGCGGCGTCGCTCGCTAGTTGGGCATGGGATATCCGCACCGATATCATCGAATGCGACACATTGATGTCGGAGCTGTTCAACCTGCCGCGATCCAACCGGCTGCGCGCACGCGACATCCTCACCGCCATCGATCCGCGTGACGTCTACCAGACCGAAACCCGCTTTCGCGACGCCCTGACCGGCAGCGACGACTATTTCGGCGAATACCGGGTGAAGGGCTTTCATCCGCCGCGCTGGCTCGCCACGCGCGGCCGTGTCATCGAGCGTGACGGCGACGGCAAGCCGACCTTGATCTTCGGCGTCAACTACGACATCTCCGAGCGTAAGCTCGGCGACGAACGCCAACGGCTGCTGCTGCGTGAGCTCAACCATCGCGTCAAGAACACTTTGGCGACCGTCCAGGCGCTGGCAACGCAGACCGTGCGCCATGCCCGCCCGCCAAGCGAGTTCCTCGAGGCGTTCGGCGCCAGGCTTCAGGCCTTGGGCATCGCCCACAATCTGTTGTCGGACCGCGAGTGGCGCGGCATCGGCATCAGTGAACTCGTCCAGATCGAGGTCAAACCTTTCGAAACGGCCGAGCAGCCGCGCATGACGATCTCCGGCGACGACCTGCTGCTGTCGCCCGACCAGGCCGTCGGGCTTGGCCTGATCCTGCATGAACTGGCCAGCAACGCGCTGAAATATGGCTCGCTGTCGGTGCCGTCAGGCAGGGTCGATCTCGGCTGGAGGACGCAAGGCAGGAGGGATGCCCGGCGTCTTGTGCTGACCTGGCGCGAAAGCGGCGGCCCGCAAGTCGCTCCGCCGGATCGGCACGGCTTCGGCTCGATCCTCATTCGCCGCAGCCTGGCCAAGGTCATTTCCAGCGAAGTAACCCATGAATTCCGGCCGGAGGGCGTGTTTGCCGAAATCTCGATGCCGCTGGAAGAGTTGTCAAAGTGACCTCTCCCAACAGCTCTATCTCCGTTCGCTCTCATCCGGATCGTCGGATTTCACATTCTCCCGGTAGATGGCGTAGGCCGCGAGCGCCACGGCGGGCCCTAGAATGACGCCGAGACCGCCTTTTCCCTTGAGCAGGCTCGGCAGCACGGCGAGTGCGGCGGTGATGCCGATCGCCTTCATGTCGGCATTGCGGCGCTGCGCCCGGCGCCGGGCGCGTGAGCCTGCGGAGATCCGGTAGATCAGCAGGATAAGTCCGGCAAGCACCAGGAAACCGACGCCAAACCCCAGTGCCGCGGCAAGCGGCCCATAGCGCATCGCCGTCCAGATATAGGCGGCCCCGACAAGAAAACCGACACCGCAAAGTGCGGCGGCCATGGCGATCACATAGACGATCGCCGCCGTGCGCGCCCGGTGTATGGCGGCCACGGTTTCCCCCGAGGCGAGGCCCGAGATCAGGGTTGCCAACATTCCCATCTGGAGCGCGACTAGCGACGCGCGATGAGCGCGAAAAGGAAGCCTACGCCGGCGGCGATCGCCAGTGACGTCACCGGCTTTTCACGCACGCTTGCCATCATCTGCGCTTCGATGTCCTTGGCATTGCTGCGCAGGCTGTCAAAGGCTGCTTCGCCCTGCGCACGCAACTGCTCGACCCCTTCCGTGGCTGCGCGGCGCGCGGTGCCATAGCCATGCTCGCCGGTCTTGGCCAGTTGTTTGGTGAGCTTGTCGATGTCGGCCTTCAACTGCCTGATGTCGGCTTCCAGGTCCGCATTTGCACGGGCGTCGTTTGCGGTCTTTCCTGCGGCAGTGGCCATGGCTTAACTCCTTGTGATTGCTTGGTTTCAAACGCGCTGCGCGTCTCAAGGTTCCGGCATTGGGGACAAAGTAGCCGAAAACGCATCGGCGCGCACCCGGTCCGCCGGCTCCGGCAAAACACGCTTCCTCAGATTAATGGCCGGCGCGCTTCACCCAGCCCTTCCCAGCCGGCGAGCCGCTTGAGCCCTTCATTGTCGGAAACCACGCAGCCGCCGTCGCGCCAGACGATCAGCTTGCGATCCATCAGCTTGCGGATCGTCTTGTTGGTGTGAACCAGCGACAGGCCAAGCGTATCGGCGATGTGCTGTTGCGTGATCGGTATCTGGACGGATTGGTTGCCATTCAGTCCGACGACCTTGGCGCGGCTGCCGATGAAGGCGATGAGATAGGCAGCGCGCTCGATCGCACTGCGGCGCCCGAGGCTGAGCAGATTCTCGTCCAGCATCCGCTCTTCACGCGATGCGATCCAGGTGATGTCATAGGCCAGCCCGGGATGATTGCGGTACAGCTCATGCAGATATTCGCGCTCGAAAACACACAGCAGCATCGGCGACAGTGCCTCCACGGAATGCTGCATCTCGCCCATCACACTGCCTTGCAGGCCAATCAGATCACCGGGCATGAGATAGTTGAGGATCTGGCGGCGGCCGTCCCGCAGCAGCTTGTAGCGGAACGCCCAGCCGGAGAGCACCGTGTAGAGATGGGCGCTATGGCTTCCCTCCACCAGCACCGTGCCACCCTTTTCGACTGCGAGTTCGCCCTTCTTGAATTTGCTGATGAAGGCCAGTTCCTGTTTTTCGAAATCGCGAAAAATCGGCAACGGCCGCAATGGGCAGTTCTCGCAAGGATATTGGCGGCTGGAGAAAGCGCTATTGTTCTGAACCGACATTTCGACCCCCCTTCGAAAGCCGCTCTTGGAGAGCGCGTTTCAACGCGTTGCAAGGATTGAGGTTCCGCCCGCTTGCCACATGTCTTTTTTAAATGACAGCAAGCGAATTAGCGATCATGACTCCGGCGTTTCAAGGAGTCTTTGCCTGTGCCCACATTGCTCGACGGATTGCGGATTCTGGTCCTGGAGGACGAATTTCTGATCGCCATGGACGTCGAGCAGCTTTGCCGCGACCATGGCGCCGATGAGGTGGTGATCGCCCGTGACCTGACCGAGGTCGATGGCCGCGAGGTCGCCACGCGATTCGATGCAGCCATTGTCGACTTGATGCTGGGCGGCGCCTCAACTATCGATTTCGCCTCCGGGCTGCGCGCGGCAGGCATACCTTTCGTGTTTGCGTCGGGCTATTCGGATGCCGATGAAATCAAGGCATCGTTTCCGGGCGTCAGGCTGGTTGGCAAACCCTATTCGGGTGAAGACCTCGTGCAAGCGGTCGCCGCGGCCTGCGGACGCGCTTGAGACACGATCGCGGTCAGCTCGCCGGCGAGCTCGTTACCTGGGCCGAAATTGCGTCCGGACCATACTCGTCCTCGCCTGATATTTTCAGGATCTCCTGCAAGCGCGTACGGGCTCGGCTGACGCGGCTCTTGATCGTTCCCACCGCGCAACCGCAGATCTCGGCGGCCTCCTCGTAGGAGAAACCAGATGCGCCGATGAGGATGATGGCTTCGCGTTGGTCCTCCGGCAATTGCTCCAGGGCGCCGCGAAAATCCTTCAGGTCGAGCTGGCCGTGCTGGGCCGGATGAACGGCAAGCCTGGCCGTCATGATACCGTCGCTGTCCTGCACTTCGCGCCCGCGCTTGCGCATCTGCGAATAGAACTCGTTGCGCAGGATGGTGAAAAGCCAGGCCTTGAGATTGGTGCCGGGCTGGAAGCTCTCATGCTTGTCCCAGGCCTTGACGAGCGTTTCCTGGACGAGGTCGTCGGCTTTGTCGGCATTTTGCGTCAGCGACACGGCGAACGCGCGCAGACTTGGGATTGCCCCAAGCAGATCGGTCTTGAAGCCTTGTGAGACCGCGGCCATGCCTCAGTCCTTCTTCTGTGCGGGTTCAGCCCGTTCCAGCTGGCTAAGCAACTGGGAAAAGCGATCCGGCACATCGTCGGAGACCAGCGCGTCGTAATATTGTTTGAGTTTGCGTCCGATTTCGGAGTTCGGCCCAAGAGCATCACCAGAACCGTTCCGGCGCCTGCTCTCAGCGCCAGCCAGAATATCTTTCGTCATATCCTTCATTTTGCCCTTATATTCCCAGCGCTCAAACCGCTCTTATCATACTCAACACAACGCAAGCGGCGCCCTCGTCTGGTTGCCCATCCCGACCCCAAACGCCCCTCCCCGGTATTTGTTCCGTCGAGGCGGAACTTTTTCTAAAAATCCGCGTTATCGTCAGGGCTTGCAGTCAGCTTGACCTGCTACGCATTCACGTCATTCTGAGGGAGACGTCTTACCATGAGCTTATCCGCCACCATCGCACCACATCTGCCCTTCCTGCGCCGCTTCTCGCGGGCTGTTTCCGGGTCGCAAGAGAGTGGTGATGCGCTGGTAGCCGCGATGCTCGAGGCCATCATCGCCGATATCGAGATATTTCCCGAAGCATCGAGCGACCGCATCGCGCTGTACAAGGTTTTCGCCAAGCTGTTCACATCGGTCGCCATTCGCGTTCCACAGGAGCAGGCGCAATCGGCGTGGGAACAGCGCACCGCCGCCAATCTGAATGCGATCGCGCCGCGGCCCCGTCAGGCCTTCCTCCTCGTGGCTGTCGAAGGCTTCAGCGAGGACGAAGCGGCTGAGATCCTCGACGTCGGCGACCAGGAGTTTTCAGAGCTGCTTGCCCAGGCGAGCAACGAGATATCCCGTCAGGTGGCAACCGACGTTCTGATCATCGAGGATGAACCGCTGATCGCCATGGATATCGAAGAAATGGTAGAGAGCCTCGGGCACCGCGTCGTTGGAACGGCGCGCACCCATGCCGAGGCCGTGATGATGTTCGGCAAGACACGGCCGAAGATGGTGCTGGCCGACATCCAGCTTGCCGACGGCAGTTCCGGCATCGAGGCCGTGAACGAGATCCTGTCATCGACGTCGGTGCCGGTCATCTTCATCACCGCCTTCCCCGAACGCCTGTTGACTGGTGAACGACCGGAACCAGCCTTCCTGGTCACCAAGCCGTTCAATCCCGACATGGTCAAGGCGCTGATCAGCCAGGCACTGTTTTTTGACCGGCAGGCGAAAGCAGCCGCATAGTCGCGAATTGAGGAGTGGAGGAATTGAGGAATTGAGGAATTGAGGAATTGAAGGCGATAGCCTCGCTCGCCGATTTCTCCAGATCATCAAAATCGTCAATTCATCAATTCCTCAATTCTTCAATTCTTCACTTCGAGCCGCCTGATCCACGCATCGGGCGGTGAGGGCGAATTTCCTGCGCGTCCGGCTGCCGAACGAATTGCAAGCTCGGTCTTTTTCGGCAAAGGGTGGGAACAAACCGCAACCACCCACGTTTTTATCGCATCATTCGAAGGAGATGCATCATGCTTTACTGGGCGCTCGTATTTCTCGTCGTTGCGATCATCGCCGGCGCGCTTGGTTTCGGCGGCATCGCCGGTACATCTGCCGGCATAGCGCAGATATTGTTTTTCATCTTCCTCGCTTTCCTGGTCATTTCGCTTCTTGCGGGCCTGTTCAAAAGGGCTTCGTAAAGACGGACGGCCGAACACTGGAAGCCGCACCCCTCAAACGGTTTCCAGCCACCGCCGGGCGGTGTCCTTCAAAGGACGCCGTCCGGCGGACCGTTTTTTGGCGGCGGGTTCGGGAAACCTCTTTGGAACCCATTCACCGGTGAGCCGTTCAGCCTGAATTGGGTGGACAGTTTGGCCGATGGGTTCCAGGACCGGAAACAGGAAGGACGACGTGCAAAGCGATGAAGTCATCGCCCTCCATCCTGCCGAAAGCGGCATGCAGCTCGGCCGCGCCCTTCTTCACGCGTTGCACAATGCCGGCATTTCCGTTCTCTACCAGGACCGCGAGATGAAAACCGTATGGGCGCGCAACATGCGTGCGCCCTGGGTTTCGGACACCGCCGACAGCATCGGTATTCTGCCGGAGGCGCAGGCCGACCGCATCGGCGCGGCCAAGCGCGACGTCATTGCATCCGGCAACCCCCAACGTCTCGAGATCAGCGTTCCCGTCGAGGATGGCAGCCGCTGGTTTGAGGTCTGGATCGATGCCGACCACGGCGACGGCGGCACGGTGCAAGGCGTCGTCACCACGATGGTCGAGACGACCGAGCAGAAGCGCCGTGAGCAGACCCTGACGACGCTGTTGCGGGAGGTGAGCCATCGCTCGAAAAACCTGCTGGCGATCATCCAGAGCATAGCCACCCAGACCGGTCGCTACTCCGACAGCATCGGCGATTTCCTGACACGTTTTCGCGGCCGGCTGCAATCGCTGGCTTCGTCCCAGGATCTCGTGACCTCTTCCAACTGGCGGGGCGCCGCACTTCGCGAACTCGTATCGGGCCAGGTGGGCCGCTACGGCGGCGATCCGGTTCGCAGCCTGAGGTTTCAGGGGGCCAACCCCTATCTCAATCCCAACGCTGCCCTGCATATCGGCCTTGCGATGCATGAACTCGCCGTCAATTCGGTGAGCTATGGCGCCCTGTCGCGGCCCGATGGATTCGTCAATGTTACAGCCAACCTGACCGCCGCCGACACGGGAACCTCCCTGTCGCTGACATGGGCCGAGGCAATCGGAGCCAGTGATGTCAGGCGTAGCGAGAAGCGCTTCGGCAGCGTCGCACTCGAACGGGTCGTGCCGGCGTCACTGAACGGAACGGCGACGCTCGAAATCGCGGCTGGCCGTCTCGAGTACCGCCTTGTCGTTCCCCACGGCAATTTCGAGACGGATTGAGCGACCCGAGCTTTCTTAACCAGCTGTTCACCATAAAAGCAGATGCTGTTTTTCCCAGATACCGCTGGAACCTGTTGCATCACCGAACATTTCCGCAGCA
Source organism: Mesorhizobium sp. M0088 (assembly GCF_040322895.1). Classification (NCBI taxonomy): domain Bacteria; kingdom Pseudomonadati; phylum Pseudomonadota; class Alphaproteobacteria; order Hyphomicrobiales; family Phyllobacteriaceae; genus Mesorhizobium; species Mesorhizobium sp. M0088. The sequence continues at coordinate 43,560 of NZ_JAMYUI010000013.1, read as the reverse complement.
GGATTTGCAGCATGGTGCGGGAGGGAATGCCTTGACGGTTGCCGATATGAACAGACTGGAGCAGGCCGCCCGGATTTCCATGGGCGAGTTTGAGGACTCCGAGTCATCCGCGCCACCGCTGGCCCCTGTCCCCAACGGAGCCTTGCGCCTTGTTGCGTTGGCCTTGGTGGCGGTGATCGTGGTGGTCGCCCTGTACCAGCTGGTCTATTGAGGCCAGCTCGTTTCGGCCGGCGACAGAATCAATTGTCGCCGTCTTATTTCCCTACCCGGCCCAGCGCGCCAGGAACTTTGGCTGATGTAGACCGTTACTATGGCGAGAGGACTTTCCCGCCATGGAACATATCGCTGCATTGCTGCTGGTCATCGGTTGCTCGAACACGATGGCCGACTGCCGTGAACTCCAGGTGCCCGTCAGCATTTTCGCGACCGCCGAGCAATGTGTGGCCGAGCGCCCATTCGTCTTGGGCGACGTGCAAGGGCAGGCTGATCACATCGTCGCCAAATGTCTTGCCGTCGATCCGGTGCTTGAAGACGACTATGATCAGATCGTCTGGAACGTGCGCGCCGATGGTACGCTTGACGCTTCTTTGGCAATTTCCAGCCTGGTAATGGCGTCGAACGCGGCAGGCCCAGAAAAAGACTATCTTCACCAACAATAGATTGCAGCAGCAAAGGCCGTCATTTCATGCTAAATGGCAGCTGGAGCTTTACCAAGTGAGGACAAAAAGTGAGGAGTGACTCTATGCGGAAGATGATTATTGCCCTGGTTGCGGTGGTTGCCGTCAGCGGCTGCACCTCGACCGAACAGGACGTGGTTGGCGGCGGCTTGATCGGCGCCGGTGTCGGCGGCTTGGTCGGCGGCGGCAAGGGCGCGCTGATCGGCGCGGCCGTTGGCGCCGGTTCCGGCCTGCTGGTGCGCAATCTGCGCAACGGCTATTGCCAATATCGCGATCATCGCGGCCGGATCTACACGGCTCGCTGCAACTAATTCGGCGATAATCGAAACGTCGATCCGGAGGCTGGTCCGCTGGCCTTCGGATTTTTCATGTCCGGACGCTTGATCCTTTTCGGGAGAAGGTCGCGCTCAATTGGCGAGTGGAATTTTGATTTCCACGTTCAGCCCATTGGCCTGGTAGTCGCGCTTGATCGTACCGCGTAATTCGCGCGTCACGTTGAGATCGATCAGCTTGGTGCCGAAGCCGGTTTCGGCGGGAGCTTCGAGTTTCTTCTGCCCGTTTTCGCGCCAGTTGAGGGCCAGCGTCCTGTCGCGCCCACGCCCTTCCAGAGACCAATCCACTTTCAGTGCCCCCACGGAATTGCCGGCTTCGCCGTATTTCAGCGCATTCGTCGCCAGTTCGTGGAAGGTCAGGCCGAGCGCTTGCGTCGTGGTTTCGTCAAGCAGCACTTGCGGCCCTGACAGCAGCCCCTCGGGCAACTCCTTGCCGAACACCTGGCCGAGTTCGATGCGCAAGAGATCGCCAAGATCGGCCTTCTGCCAGCGAGAGCGCGTCAGCATGTCCTGGGACGCTGCCATCGCCTGCAGCCTGGCCGAGAAAGATGCGGAAAACTCGTTGACGTCGGTAGCCCGCGATGCCGTCTGGCGCGCGATCGCCAGCACCCTGGTGATCGAATTCTTGATGCGATGCTTCATCTCCTGCAGCATCAGGTCTTTTTCGATCAAGCTCTTTTCCGTGGTTTCGTGCAACCGCGACGCTGCCTCATAGGCCCGCTCCTGATATCGCGCCACCAGCGCGATGGCGCCCGCCAACAGCAGGCCGAATAGCCCCAGCATCACCGGAATGGCGCGCGACGACGGCTGCGAGAAGGCGCTTGTCGGCCGGAACAGGACAGTCCATGGCCGTCCGGCGACGATGATCTTTCGGGTGACCAGCAGCCTGTCCCCGAAAGTCGAAGCCGGCGGCGTCTCCGACCGGAACAGCAGATTGTCGCCGCTCACGGCACCATCGCCGTCATAGATTTCGGTGTTGACCGGCAGTAGCGGCGACCGGCTGAGCGCGGTCTGGAACAGATCGCGAGCCCGGAAGGCCGCATAGAGAAAACCTGATGTCGAGGATCTCGAAGCATTGATGACGTCGGGAGCGGTTTCGACATTGAGCCGCACGAAAACGAAGAAGCCGGTGAACGTCTGCGAGGCGCCCGTGTCCTGGCCCAGTTGCACCAACCCGCTGGCGTGCTGCTGGTCGTCGGACATCGCCTTTTCGATCGCCACACGCCGCATCGGTTCGCTGAACATGTCGTAGCCGATGGCGGCTTGGTTGGATGGATCCAGCGGTTCGAACAGCACGATAGGGGTACGCCAAGGTTGCGTGGTATCCGGGTAGATTGGATGACTGACGCCATAATCGTGCAGCATATCGCGTTCGACCGTCGCCTCGTCGCCCGTCTTTGCCAGCCTGAGGAAACCGATGCCGCGCAAGCCGGCGAAATTCTTGTCGACATCGAGCGCGTTGAAGAACGCCTTGAACTCATTGCGAGAAATATCGCCATTGCGGGCGTCGAACAGGGCCTGCGTCGAGCGCAGCAGCGACAGATGCAGGTCGATGCGGCTCTCGATCCGGTTGAGCGCGTCGTCGGCAGTCGCCTCGAACTTGATGCGCGCGGCTTCCTGTGTGGCGAAATAGGCGAAACCTGCCATCACCATGCTGATTAGTGCGACGGCGATAAAGGCGATGATCGGGAAAAGCTTCTTCAACGGATCGTGCGGTCCCTGAGCGATATCGGACCTTTATGGGCAAGTCGCCGTGCCAACACAATGCCAAGGCCAAGCCATCCTTACGGCTGGCATATCACGTGTCCGGCAACCGCGAGCTGGCTTGATCTCAGGCCGCGATCTTCAGCGCGCCCGGTCCTGGAATGGCGCCCGGCGGGCATTTGCCAAGAATGATCATCCCCAGCACCTCGTCCTGCGTGACATCGGTGGTGCGGGCGGTGCCAACGACCTGGCCGTTCTTCATGACGCAGACCCGGTCGGCAAGCTCGAACACATCGTGGATGTCGTGGCTGATCAGGAAGATGCCGATGCCATCGGACTTGAGCTGCTTGACCAGTTCGCCGACCTGCGCCGTTTCCTGCGGACCAAGCGCCGCCGTCGGCTCGTCCATGATCAGGATGCGGGCGTTGAACAGGATCGCACGCGCGATCGCCACCGATTGCCGCTGGCCACCCGACAGCTTGATCACCGGCTCCTTGAAGCGCTGGAAGCGGGGATTGAGCCGACCCATCACCTTGCGCGCCTCGGCCTCCATGGCAACGTCGTCGAGCGTGCCCCAGGCGGTCATCAGCTCGCGGCCGAGGAACAGATTGGCGGCGGCGTCGACATTGTCGGCCAACGCCAGCGTCTGGTAGATCGTCTCGATGCCGTATTTCTTGGCGTCGCGTGGATTGGAGATCGATGCCTCCTCGCCGTTGACGAAGATCTGGCCCGAATCGCGCTTGTAGGCGCCGGACAGGATCTTGATCAATGTCGACTTGCCGGCGCCATTGTGGCCGAGCAGCGCCACGACCTCGCCGGGGAAAAGATCGATCGAGGCGTCGTCGACGGCGCGGATGCCGCCAAACGCGATCGAGATGTTCCTCATGTCGATCAGCGCGGTGGCTGCAGGAGCAGTCTTGTCATTCATGGCATGCCCTCCTAGACGCGCTTGCGATAGACGGTGTCGAGCCACACGGCGATGACCAGTACGGCCCCGACGACGATGCTCTGCAGCGGCGAGTCGACGCCGAGCAGCACCATGCCGGACTGCAGCGACTGCATCAGCAGCGCGCCCAGCATGGCGCCGATGATCGTTCCCGATCCGCCGGCAAGCGACGTGCCGCCGATCACGGCGGCTGCAATGACGAGCAGTTCGTCGAGCGTTCCAAGCACGTTGGTGGCCGAATTCTGCCGGGCCGAGGAGATCGCCGCGGCAATCGTGGCCAGCACGCCCATGATCATGAACACCTTCATGGTGATCCATCGCGTGTTGATGCCGGCGAGATTAGCCGCCTCGGGATTGCCGCCGATGGCGAACACATAGCGGCCGAAACGGGTGCGGTTGGTGATGAAGGTCATGACCAGCCCGACGGCGACAGCCATCAGCACCGGTATGGCGATACCGTGGGCGATGAACAGGCCGCCTTCGGGAACGGTGATGTTGTTGGCGGCCGCATATCTGTTCACGATGCCGATCGGCCAGGGGTAGGAGTTGGCGAGCCAGACCGCACCCATGATGGCGCCGCAGGTGACGACTCCAAGCAGCGCCTCGGCCCAGATCGGACGTAGCGGAAACCGGAAACGCTTGCGCTGCACCCGCCCGTTGAACAGCCCAAACACCACGGCGAGGCAGGCGACGATCCCAACGACCCAGCTCCAGGTCGCGCCGATCGATCCCGCCGGCCCACCGCCCATCAGCTGAAAAGTGGCGTTAAGCGGCGCCACGGTCTGGCCTGACGTGACCCACCAGGCGGCACCGCGCCAGACCAGCAGGCCGCCCAGCGTCACGATAAAGGCGGGCACTTCGAGATAGGCGATGACGAAGCCTTGAAAAGCGCCGATCAACAGGCCGAGCGCCAGGCCGATGACCAGTGCCAGGACCCAGATCCACGGGTTGCCGAGTTCGAGCCCGACAAAGCGCACCAGGAAATGCACCTGGGCAAATCCCATCACCATGCCGATCAGGCCCTCGGCGGAACCGACCGACAGGTCGATGTTGCGCATGACGATGACCAGCACCATGCCGCAGGCCATGATGGCAACCGCGGATGTCTGCACCGACAGGTTCCACAGATTGCGCGGCGTGAGAAAGGTGCGGCTGTCGAAATCGAGCGGATTGACGCCAAGGCGCAGGCTGGAAATGACATGCAGCCCAATCCAGATGACCAGCAGCGCGCCGATCATGCCGAGCATGCGGGTGTCGATCTCGGTCGCCTTCAGGAACCGGGCGACGGCGCCGAGTTCCGACGCGCGCGCCGTATCGGTCTGCGGGTTTGACGTCGTATCGGTCATGGTTTCCTCCCACCGGCTGGCCGTCTGACGCGCATGCCGGAGCCCAGCCTAGAAGCTATCCGCATGATGCGGAAACAGAATTCTTTGAGAAAACGCCGCGGCTTTTGGGCCGCGGCGTTCAGATATTTCAAAGTGGTACGGATCAGTTGCAGGCCGCCACGGTGCCGGCGGCGACACCCGCGCAGACTTCGTCCTTCTTGATCCAGCCGGCGTCGATGACGACGTTGAGATTGTCCTTGGTGATGGCAACCGGGGTCAGGAACAGCGACTTGACGGTGTTGCCGCCCGGCGTCGTGAAGTCCTTGGCGCCGGCGATGTCGCTCGTCTTCTTGCCGTCGGCCAGTTGCGAGGCGATCTCGGCGGCATTCTTGCCGAGCTCCCGCGCGTCCTTCCACACCGACACGGTTTGCGTGCCGAGGGCGATGCGGTTCAGCGCGGCGTGGTCGCCGTCCTGACCCGAGACCGGCACGGTGCCGGCCAAGCCTTGAGCCGTCAGCGCCGCGACGACGCCACCGGCAGTGCCGTCATTGGCCGCGACCACCGCGTCGACCTTGTTGTCGTTGGCGGTCAGGAACTGTTCCATGTTCTTCTGGGCGTTAGCGGGCAGCCAGCCATCCGTGTAGGCTTCGCCGACATTCTTGATCTTGCCGCTGTCGATGGCTTCCTTGAGCACTTCCATCGAGCCCGAGAACAGGAAGTCGGCATTGGGATCGGCACCGGAGCCCTTGATGAAGACGTAGTTGCCTTCCGGCTTGACCTTGAACACTTCGCGGGCCTGCATGCGGCCGACTTCCTTGTTGTCGAAGGTCAGATAGAAGACGTCCTTGTTCTCGATCAGCCGGTCATAGCCGACGACCGGAATGCCTTCGTCCAGCGCCTTCTGCACGGCCGGGCCGATGGCCGAAGCGTCCTGCGCCAGGATGATCAGGGAATTAGCGCCCTGCGAGATCAGGCTTTCGACATCGGTAAGCTGCTTGCCGGGATTGGACTGCGCATCGGCGGAGATGTACTTGTCGCCGGCGGCCTCGATCGCCGTCTTCATGGCGGCTTCGTCGGTCTTCCAGCGTTCTTCCTGGAAGTTGGACCACGAAACGCCGACAACCTTGTCCTTCGCCTGCGCGACAGACGCGAGCGTCAGCGACATGGCGGCACCCGCCAGGATGGCGGCCGTGAATCTTTTCATATTATCCTCCCTGCGCCGCGTATGGCGCGACCAAACTGACCCGAGGGCCGGCACAGAGGCTCTATTTTTTCGAGCCTCGAAAAAATACTGGGCCAACGCCCGAACGCTGTCAACATCGATTCTGATGGATTTTGATGTCATTTCGAGTTTTTTTCGAGTCTCGGAATAAATAAATGACACGGCGTGCAGCTTCTGCCAGTATTTACCGGCGTCACCGACAGCGTTCCAGGGGCAGGAGGAACCGCGGCGACCGGGAGGATATGAAAGAACATGTCGGTCGGAATCCGCCACGACGATCTGCGCCGCCGCAACCGCGCCATGGTGATCGCGGCAGTGCGCCGCGCCGGACAGCCGTCGCGAACCGAGATCGCCGCGACCACAAGCCTCAGCCATTCGACCATCTCGGCGATTTCATCCGACCTGATCGTCGAAGGCATCCTGACCGAAAGCAAGCCGAGCGAGGCCGGCTCGCTCAAACGCGGCCGGCCGCAGGTCGGCCTCAGTCTCAATCCGGAAGCGGCCGCGGTAATGACCGTGGTGCTGTCGCTGAACTTCCTCTCCGTCGCCGTCATCGACTATGCCGGCCAGGTGATATCCGAGGAACAGCGCCGGCTGGACACGCTGACGATGTCGCGCGAGTCGCTGATCGGGGAATGCACGGCCATCGTGCGGCGCCGCCTGGCAGATCCCGACCTGGACGTGCGCAGCATCGCCCGCATCGCGCTGGCCATCCAGGGCATCACCGACACCCGTGCCCGCGCCATGCTGTGGTCGCCGATCACGCCGCACACCGACATCGCCTTCGCTGACATATTCGAAGACGAGTTCGGCATCCCTGCCATAATGGAGAACGACTGCAACATGATGGCGGTGGCGCTGCGCTGGCGCGACCCCGATCGTTACCGCGACGATTTCATCGCTATCCTTTTGTCGCACGGCATCGGCATGGGACTGGTGCTGAAGGGTGAATTGTTCACCGGCACCCATTCTTCGGGCGGCGAATTCGGCCACATGATCCATCGGCCGAACGGCGCGCTATGTCGCTGCGGACGGCGCGGCTGCGTCGAAGCCTATGCGGGCAATTACGCCATCTGGCGCAACGCCAGGCAGATGGGCGAGGATGCAGAACCCGTTGCCGATGTCAGCGACGCCGACATGCGCGCCCTGGCTGCCGCGGCCCGCGAAGGTGACGGACCCGAACGGGAAGCCTATCGCAAGGCCGGCGAAGCGCTCGGCTACGGCCTCGGCAGCCTGTTCGCGCTGATCGATCCGGCGCCGGTCGCCATGGTCGGTGTCAGCGCCGCCGCCTTCGACCTGATCGAGCCGGCATTGCGGCAAGCGATTGCCCAGACCGCCGGCGGCCAGCATTCCAAATCGATTTCCTTCGACACCGAGCCGAACGAACTGCCGCTGATCCGCGAAGGCTGCGCCATGCGGGCGCTGATCTTCGTCGATCAGGAGATTTTTGCGCCGGGCGTGCAGGCAAGATCCGGTTTCGGCGGCAAGAACGTGGCGTGAGTTCAAACGAGGGAGTTCAGTCCTCTCGGATGGCGTATCCGGCGCCACGGATCGTGCGGATGACATCAGGCATACGGCCATTGTTGACCGCCTTGCGCAGCCGGCCGACATGCACGTCGACCGTGCGCTCGTCGATGTAGATCGTCTCGCCCCAGACATTGTCGAGCAGCTGGCTGCGCGAGAACACGCGGCCTGGATGGCGCATCATGAATTCGAGCAGGCGGAATTCCGTCGGCCCAAGCCGGATCTCGCTCTTCTTGCGATAGACACGGTGCGACTCGCGATCGAGCACGATATCGCCGACCTTCAGCACGCTGGACAGCACTTCCGGCTTGGCCCGGCGCAGCAGCGCCTTGACCCTGGCCATGAACTCCGGCGTCGAGAAGGGCTTGACCAGATAGTCGTCGGCGCCGGTCGACAGGCCGCGCACGCGGTCGCTTTCCTCGCCTCGCGCGGTCAGCATGATGATCGGCAGCCGCTCGGTCTCGGGACGCATTCGCAGGCGCCGGCAGAGTTCGATGCCCGAAACCGCAGGCACCATCCAGTCGAGCACCAGAAGATCGGGAACGTTCTCCTGCAGCCGGATTTCGGCCTCGTCGCCGCGCGTCACCACCTCGACCTGGTAACCTTCGGATTCAAGATTGTAGCGGAGCAGCACGCCTAGCGGCTCCTCATCCTCCACCACCATGATGCGTGGTGCGATCATCGGCTGGTCACCCCTGTTATGCCGCTGGCGCGGACATTGCCGTCTCGTCCTGCTTCGGACGATTGGCTGGCAGCTGCGTGCCGGTCAAAACATAGTAGGCATTTTCGGCGATGTTGGTCACGTGGTCGCCGATCCGCTCGAGGTTCTTGGCGCAAAACAACAGGTGCGTGCACGCCGTGATGTTGCGGGGATCTTCCATCATGTAGGTCAGCAGCTCGCGGAATACCGAGGTGTATTTGACGTCGATGCGTTCATCATTGTTTCTGAGCGTGGCAAGCGCAGCCGCGTCAGCGGCGGCATACTCGTCGACGACCCCCTGCACCTGGATCAGCACCAGCTGCGCCATCGCGTCGATCGAATGCGAAAGGTCGTGCGGCGTAACGCTCAGCCCGACAGTGCCGACGCGCTTGGCGATGTTCTTGGCAAGGTCACCGATGCGCTCGAGGTCGCCGGCCATGCGGATCGAACCGACCACCGCACGCAGATCGTTGGCCATTGGCTGGCGCTTGGCGATCAGCGTGATGGCGCGATCGTCCAGCTCGCGCTGGCGTGCATCCATGATGGCATCATCGGAAACCACGCGCTGCGCCAGCGCATTGTCCGAATTGAGCAAAGCCTTGGTCGAGCCACTGACCATCGAGCGGGCGAGATCGCCCATGTCGCGGATCAGCTGGCTGATCTGCTCCAGATCCTCATCGAAAGATGCAACGGTATGTTCACCCATGATCTTCGTCCCTCATATGCCTGAGCTCAGCCGAACCGGCCGGTGATGTAGTCCTGGGTGCGTTTGTCGTCGGGGGTGGTGAACATCTTGTCGGTGGCGCCCTCCTCGACCAGATAGCCTAGATGGAACATCGCGGTGCGCTGCGACACGCGCGCTGCCTGCTGCATCGAATGGGTGACGATGACGATCGTATAGTTCTGGCGCAGTTCGTCGATCAGTTCCTCGACGCGAGCAGTGGCGATCGGGTCGAGCGCCGAACACGGTTCGTCCATCAGGATCACCTCGGGCGACACGGCGATGGCGCGTGCAATGCACAGACGCTGCTGCTGGCCACCGGAAAGACCCGTGCCAGGTTCCTGCAAACGGTCCTTCACCTCGTTCCAGATTGCCGCCTTCTTCAGGCTCGACTCGACGATCTGATCCATGTCGGCCTTGCGCTTGGCCAATCCGTGGATGCGCGGGCCATAGGCGACGTTCTCGTAGATCGACTTGGGGAACGGATTGGGTTTCTGGAACACCATGCCGACGCGCGCCCTGAGTTCGACGACATCGATGTTCTTGTCGTAGATGTCTTCTTCGTCGAGCGTTATCTTGCCGGTTACCCGCGCGGAATCGATGGTGTCGTTCATGCGGTTGAGGCAGCGCAGGAAGGTCGACTTGCCGCAGCCGGAAGGGCCGATCAGCGCCGTCACCTGATTCAGGCGGACGTCGAGATTGACATCGAACAGCGCCTGCTTCTCGCCATAGAACACGCCGACCTTGTCGCCGCGCATTTTGATCACTTCGTTCGACTTGGCGTTCATCTTATCGCCCACTGCGTTTTCAAGGGACTGTTCGGTCATGATGTTCATACCAAAATGCCTTTTTTCTACCAGCGCCGCTCGAACCGACGCCGAAGCACGATCGCGGTGATGTTCATGGCCATGAGGAAGACGAGCAGGATGATGATGGCGCCCGACATGCGCTCGACGAAGGCGCGTTCGGCCTCGTTCGCCCACATATAGATCTGCACCGGCAGCGCGGTGGCCGGATCGAAAGGCGTCGTCGGTGGATCGGCGACGAAGGCGACCATGCCGATCAAGAGCAGCGGCGCGGTTTCGCCGAGCGCACGCGCTAGACCGATGATGGTGCCGGTGAGGATGCCGGGTGCGGCAAGCGGCAGGATGTGCTGGAACACCATCTGCATCTTGGAGGCGCCAAGACCGAGAGCCGCCGAGCGGATCGACGGCGGCACCGCGGCAAGTGCGGCGCGCGTCGCGATGATGATCGTCGGCAGCGTCATCAGTGTCAGCACCAGGCCGCCGACGAAAGCGGCGGAGCGCGGCATGCCCAGGAAATTGATGAACACCGCGAGGCCGAGCAAGCCGAAGACGATTGACGGCACCGCTGCCAGATTATTGATGTTGACCTCGATAAGGTCGGTGAAACGGTTCTTCTTGGCAAACTCCTCCAGATAGATGGAGGCGGCGACGCCGATCGGCAGCGCCAGGAGCAACACGATTACCATCATATAAAACGAGCCGATGATCGCCACGCCCATGCCCGAGGTTTCCGGGCGGCTGGAGGCGCCGTAGGTGAACAGGCCGCTGTTGAAGTGCTCGGCCATCGCGCCCTCGGTCTTGAGCTTGTTCATCCAGGTGATCTGCTGGTCCGAGACCTTGCGTCGCGCTTCCTCGACACTGAGGTCGATCTGGCCCTTGAAAGCCGAGTCGAGATTGGCGGCGGCGAGGATGTTGACGTTGCGTGTCGTGCCGATCACGGACGGATCGGCGGCAACGATGTCGCGCAACTGGACGCGGGCGCCTTCCGACAGGAAGCCCTTGAGCTTCTGGATCATCGGCTTGTCATCAGGAGAGATGCCGAGCTTGGCCACAAGCGCGTTTTCGGCGAGCTTGGGATAATTTGCCTTGATCAGAACGCTCGGATCGGTTGCACGCTTGCCGGAAGGATCGATCACCTTCTCGTCGAACGAGATCGGCAGTGATACCGTCGTCTGCCAGAAGGCGGTGTAGCCTTTCGAGACGATGGTGATCAGCATGATTGCCAGGAACGCCAAGCCTACGGAAATCGCCACGACGCCATAGATGCGGAAACGGCGTTCGGCGGCGTAACGGGCCTTCAGGCCGATGTCGCGGCGCGGATGGGCCGCCGCCCTGACCATCGTATCCATGGAGATGTCGGTCATTCGTACTGCTCCCGATATTTGCGCACGATGTAGAGCGCGACGATGTTCATCACCAACGTCAGCGCGAACAGCGTCAGGCCGAGCGCGAAGGCGACCAGCGTCTGCGGCGAATTGAACTCGAGGTCGCCGGTGAGCTGGTTGACGATCTTGACGGTGATGGTCGTCATTGCCTCGAACGGGTTGATGGTAAGGTTGGCGGCGACGCCCGCCGCCAGCACGACAATCATCGTTTCGCCGATGGCGCGCGAGGCGGTCAGCAGGATGGCGCCGACGATGCCGGGCAGTGCAGCCGGCAGGATCACCCGCTTGATCGTCTCGGAGCGGGTCGCGCCGAGGCCAAGCGACCCGTCGCGCATGGCGCGCGGCACCGCGGTTATGATGTCGTCCGAGAGAGAGGACACGACCGGGATCAGCATGACGCCCATGACCAGGCCGGCGGTGAAGATGCTCTGGCCCTGGATGAAGGGCGAACCGCCGGTCAGCGCCGCGGACAGGTCGCGCAGGAACGGCCCAAGCGTGACGACGGCGAAGATGCCGTAGACGATGGTTGGTATGCCGGCCAGAAGTTCAAGCGCCGGCTTGACCACCGAGCGCACCTTGGGCGTTGCGTATTCGGCCATGTAGACAGCCGACATCAGCCCGACCGGCACCGCAACCAGCAGCGCGACGGCGGCGATGTAGAGCGTGCCCGCAAGAAGCGGGATCAGGCCGAACTGACCCTGGCTGCCGCCCGAACCGGCAGCGGCAAAACGCGGATCCCAGACGGTGCCGAAGAAGAAACTCATCGGCGAGACGCTTTCGAAAAAGGTGATCGTCTGGAACAGCATCGAAAGCACGATGCCGATGGTGGTCAGGATGGCGATGGTGGAGGCGGCAAGCAGCCCCCACAGCATCAGCCTCTCGACATTGTTGCGGGCCCTGGCGCGCGGCTCGATCTGCCTGAGCGCATAGAAGGCGCCGGCGATCGAGGAAACGAGAATGACAATGGCGCCGAACAGGCCGAGCCGGTCCTGGACCTTGTTCGCCTCGACGGCGATCGGGATCATGTAATCCTGCGTGTCGCTCGCCAGTGCCACACCCTTGGCGGCGAGCAGCGGCTGCAGCTCGGCAAAGCTGGCAGGCATTGCGGCCAGTGTGCCTGCATCGAGTTTGCGCAGGCCCCTGGCGAGGCTCTTTACGAGGCTGACATCCAGTGCCTCACTGGCAACCTTGCTGTCGACGGTGCGCTCGGGCAAGGCAGTGTGAATGTGTCGGTCAAGATAGACGGAAGACCCGACGGTCCAGACGGCAAGCAGCAAAAGAGCAGGCAGAACGGCGAGCAGGAAGGCCCACCAGCCATGATAGTGGGCGCGCGAATGCGGCTTGACCTTGCCATTGTCCTGGGCCGCGGCACGTTGCCGACCGATGAAAAAGGCAACCAGGCCGACGGCAACGACGATGGCCAGTACGAGCAAGGACGACATGGACCCACCCCAAGAGAAATTCTTACGCAGCCGCCATTGCGGCCTGCGATGAAACCGGGGCGCGGGATTTGGCCCGCACCCCGGTTCGGCAGCTGATTACATCGACTTTCCGGCGGCGAAAGCGTCACGCTGGGCCTGACGCTCGGCATCCGGAGCCGCAACGAGGCCGTATTCGGCGAGCGGGCTTTCCGGGCCAACCATCTGGTCGTCAAGGAAGAACTCGACATATTCCTTGAGGCCGGGAACGACGCCCAGATGCGCCTTCTTGACGTAGAAGAACAGCGGGCGCGAGACGGGATACTTGCCGCTGGCGATCGTCTCGGTCGAAGGCACGACGTCTTCCACGGTGGCGACCTTCAGCTTGTCGGCATTGTTCTCATAGAAGGCGAGGCCAAACACGCCGACGCCGGTCTTGTTGGAGTCGATGCGGGCGAGCGTCTCGGTATAGTCGCCATCGATGTCGACGGCCTTGCCGTCCTTGCGGATGGCGATGCAGGTTTTGCCGATTTCCTTGTCGTCGGCAATGCCGGCGGCCTTGAGAGCAGCCTTGTCACAGCCGGCATCGAGAAGCTTGGTCTCGAACACTTCGCGCGTGCCGTGCTTTTCGCCCGGAATATAGGCGGCGATGTCCCAGTCGGGCAGCTTCGGATTGACCTGGCTCCACTTGGTGTTCGGATTGTCGACGAGCTTGCCGTCGACGACCAGCTTGGCCGCCAGCGCCTTGTAGATGTCGGCGGGAACCAGCGCCCAATCCGGGCCCTTGATGTCGGTGGCGAAGACGATGCCGTCATAGCCGATCCGGACTTCCTGGACTTCCTTCACGCCGGCGTCGGCGCAGGACTTGAGTTCGTCCGCCTTGATCGGACGCGACGAGTTGGCGATGTCGATGGTATCTTCGCCGACGCCCTTGCAGAATTCCTTGATGCCCGCGCCGCTGCCGCCGGATTCGACGACCGGGGTCTTGAAGTTGGTGAATGTTTCGCCGAACTGCTCGGCGACGATCTTGGCATAAGGTAACACTGTCGATGATCCGGCGACCTGGATCTGGTCGCGCGCGGCGGCGAAGCCGGACGTCGCGGCGAGCGCAAGCGCAGCGGCCGACGCCGTATAGAGGAATTTCTTCATGTGGCCTGCTCCTGTTCGGAAGATGGTCTCTCGGCGCTCGTCAGTCGGCGCCCGCTGAGGCCAATAGCCTTCGATTATAACAGTCGCATGACAGTTTGATGTCACCCCGGTAACGCGTCATCGGGATGAGCAGAATGCCCCTGGCCGGCACTCCCGACGCAGCCCCGCTTTGTCACCGGAATCAGGGACTTGCTCGATTCGGTCGAGGCTGGCCGGCGATTTGAGGATCAGCCGGCCTTTATGAAGAAAAGCCGGACGGGAGCGCGTTGCTCTCAGCCAGACGGTGTCGTGGCCGGGCCATCGCCGAAAACAGGTCCGTTGGGGTAGGTTGTGACGCTGTCTCATGCCGGCGGTCGCTGCTCCCGCCCGTAACTGGGAAGAGCGGAATTCGAATGTCGCCATTGTCTCGGCTGGATGCCGCCTTTCATATGGTGCGATCGCACCATAGTCTTGGCCGCTGACAGGGGCGCGAATCTTCGCCGTATTCCCGGTACTCGGGCAGAGCCGGCCTTACCCGGCGTTGCGCTGCGCCTGCCGGCTGGCGCCGACCCAGCGCTCGACCTTCTCGAGCAACGCCCGGGGACTGATCGGCTTGGGCAGATAGTCGTCCATGCCTGCCTCCAGGCAGCGCTCGCGGTCGCCCTTCAGCGCATGCGCGGTGACGCCGACGATTGGCACATGCGTGCCGGTTTCTTCCTCCAGCCGGCGAATGACGGCGGCTGCTTCGAGACCGTTCATCTCCGGCATGGAGACATCCATCAGGATCATGCACGGGTTGAGCCGGCCGAAGGCGTCGAGCGCCTTGCGGCCATTGCCGACGATCTCGAAACCATAACCGGTCTCGCCGAGGATCTGGGTGAACACCATCTGGTTCACCTCATTGTCCTCGGCCACCAGGATATCCAGCCTGTCGCCGCCAGCCGCCACCGGTGGCCGGGGGCGAATCGAAGGCGGCTGCAGCAGCGCCCGCTGTTCGGACGGTGCCGAGGGCTGCGGCCGCATCACATAACCCGTAGCGACGTCGGCTGCGAGCGGCTGCGCGTCGCTGCCGCTCGTGTTGTGGCGATGCCGCTGGATGGTGGCGACCAGCGTTTCCAGCAGCACCGAGGAGCGCGCCGGCTTGATCAGCTGGGCATCGATGCCAAGATCGCGATAGCTGGTGTTGGCGAGCGACTGGTCGACCGAGGTCAGCATGATGATCGGCGTGCCGGCAAGGCCGGCGGTGCTGCGCACGATCCGCGCCATTTCGGCGCCGCTCATTCCAGGCATCTGGTAGTCGAGCACGACGCAATCGACCGGGACACCATAGGCAGCGGCGGCGATCAGTACCTTGAGGCCTTCGGCGCCGCTTTCGGCCGCGCAGGAATCGAACGTCCACGATGTCATCTGTTCGGTCAGGATGGCCCGATTGACGGCATTGTCGTCGACAATCAGCACACGCGCACCGGTCACGTCGATCGGCATGATGCGCTGTCCGTTCTGCTGTCCGGCCCTCGGCAGCGTCACCGAGAACCAGAAAGTCGAGCCCTTGCCTTCCGCACTTTCGACCCCGATGTCGCCGCCCATCAGCTCGACGAGCCGCGAGGTGATGGCAAGACCGAGGCCGGTTCCCTCGTGCCGCCTCGTCGAAGAGGTGTCGACCTGGCTGAATTTCTCGAACACCAGTTTCAGTTTTTCCTCGGGGATACCGATACCGGTATCGGTGACCGAGATCGTCAGCTTCGTTCCGGTCGGAACCCTCTCGCCGGTGACGTCGACCAGCACATGGCCTTCATCGGTGAACTTCACCGCGTTGCCGAGCAGGTTGGTGACGATCTGTCTGATACGGCCGACATCGCCGACGAACAGGCTCTCGAGCCGAGGTTCGACACGCACGATCAGCTCGAGGTCTTTTTCCTTGGCTCGTGTCGACACCAGTGTCGCCACATCCTCGATCGCCTCGGCCAGATTGAAGGGCGCCGGATCGAGCACCAGCTGACCGGCATCGATCTTGGAGAAGTCCAGGATGTCGTTGATGATGGTGAGCAGCGCATTGCCCGATTTCACGATGATGTCGGTGAACGTCTTCTGCTTCGGGTCGAGGTCCGATTTGGCCAGCAGTTCGGCCATGCCGAGCACACCGTTCATCGGCGTACGGATCTCATGGCTCATATTGGCGAGGAATTCCGACTTGGCGCGGTCGGCGAGCACGGCGCGCTGACGCGCCTCGCGCAGTTCGGCCTCTCGCATCTTCAGCTCGGTGATGTCGGTGGTCGAGCCGATCAAATAGAGCGAGCCGTCGGAGGCGATCATCGCGCCCTTGCGGGCGAATTGATGCCTGACGCTGCCGTCGGCCAACGTCACCGTCTCTTCGACCTCCTGGGTTTCGCCGGTGCGCAGCACGGCGAGGTCGCCATTGACGAAAGCCTCGCCATCCGGCCCGAAAATCTCGATGTCGGTCTTGCCGATAGCCTCTTCCTTGCGGAAGCCCGTGAGATCGCACCAGCCCTTGTTGACATAGAACTGCCTGAGATCGGAGCGCTTGGCGTAGATCGATACCGGCACGTTGTCGATCAGGCTGCGGAACACCTCGTTCTCGCGCATGCTCTCTTCCAGCGCACGCTCGCGCGCCTTGACGTCGGTGATGTCGGTGCTCGAACCGACCAGATGCACCGACCCGTCCAGCGTCACCAGGCGGCTCTTGCGCGTCATCAACTGCCGAACCGTGCCGTCGCGATGGGTGACGGGTTCCTCGACCTCCCTGACGGCGCCCGTCACGGCGACTTGCGTGTCGTCATGGCTGTAGCCATCGGCGTCCTGCGCACCGAACAACTGCCGGTCGGTGCGGCCGATGACATCCTCCTTGGCCAAGCCGGTGATCGCGCACCAGGCCTTGTTGACGAATTCTATGCTCAGGTCCTGCGCCTTGATGAAGGCGGCCACCGGCAACTCGTCCATCACGTGCCGGAACAGGTCGATCTGGCGCATCGAATCGCGCAATGCCGCCTCGCGGCTCTTGATCTCGGAGATGTCAACTCGAACACCGATGAAGGTGCCATCATCGGTCCGCATGTCGTAGACCTGGTACCAGCGGCCGTCGGGGTTATGACGCTCGTAGCAGGAATTGGGCAAGCGGTAGCGGGCGAGGATCGCATCCAGCCAGCGGTCATGGTCGCTGTCGTAGAGCTGGTCGACTTGTGGATCGCCGCTGTCGCGGAAATAGCCGTTCGCATGGCCCAGAACGAGTGCCTCGCGGAATGTGCAGCCGGGCTGCCATGCCGGCTTCAAGGCCGGCAGCGTATCCTGGATCTTGCGGTTGGCGAAAACGAACCTGTCGTCGCGATCGTAGATGATCACGGCGGCCGGCAAGGATTCCAGCACGCTGGCGAGATGCTTGCGCGCATCCTGCGCTTCCGTCTCGCGGCGCTTCATTTCGGAAATGTCGAACAGGAAGCCGGCAACGTAGTTGCGGCCGCTGGCCATGCCGACGCGGCTCTTCCTGACGACGCGTGATCGGCTGGCGCCATCGGCCTCGAAGTTTTCTTCCACTTCGTAAGCGCGTCCGGTTGCAAGCACCTCCCGTTCGCTCTGCTCGAAGAGCGCGACAGCGTTCGTCGGGAGGAAATCGCCGCCGGGCTTGCCGAGCATGGCTTGCGGCGTCTGGCCAAACAGGGCCGCGAACGCCTCGTTGACGAAGACAAAACGCAGATGGTCGTCCTTGACGAAGATCGGATCCTTGACGGCGTTGATCACCGCTTCCGCCAGCCGCGCTTTCTCCAGCGCGTCGGCGAGTTCGGCCTCCCGGTCCTTCATGTCGGTGACGTCGACATAGGAGATCAGCCGCTTGCCGCCGGCCAGCGGCGCCATCGACGATATCAGCGTGCGGCCGTCATTGCGCGGGAACTGCCGCGATCCGGCGGTGCCAGCCCTGATTTCCGCCTCGCGCTCGGCGATATGCCGCTGCCATGATGCATCGTCGGCACCAAACGGATCGATGTCGCGGCTGGCGTCCATCAGATCGCGGAAGCTGCAGCCGATCTCGGCGCGCCGGGCGTCGATCTGCCAGAAATCATAGAAAGCACGGTTGATGATCTCGGTGCGCATATCGGCGTCGAGGACGAGGACACCGATCGGCATCTGGTCGACCATGGTGCGGAGACTGGCGAAGGTCTCGGCGATCTTGGCGTTCGCGCTTTTGATCTCCGCATCGCGTTGCTTGATCTCGGTGACCTCATAATAGGTCAACAGCCGCTTGCCGCCTGACAGCGCCGTCACCGAGAACATCATCGTCCTGCCGTTGGCATGGACAAATTCGCGCGGCGCGACGGATCCGGCGCGAATCTCCTCGAGACGAGTGGCAAGGTAGCGCTGCCATTGCCGTTCGTCGATGTCGCCATAGATGCCGCTGCGGCGGTTGAGCTCCATCAACAGGCTGAACGGAGCGCCGACGCCGACAGCGCCGTCCGGAATCCTCGAGAGGTCGCGATAGGCCTTGTTGACGATCAGCGTGTCGAGCCTGGCGTCGAGGAGCACGACGCCCATGTGCATGGCGTCCATCGTCCGCTCGAGGTCGGCCAGATGCTGGTCGGGCTCGCCGTCGGCCGATGGTTCCGGCCCCGGACCCTTGAAGGCGCCGGCCAATGCCGTGACGTTGCGGCCGATTCCGCGATAGCCGGCAAATCTTCCTTCGTCGTCGAACTTCGGAAAGCCTGATGTCAAGACCCAGCGACAGTCGGCGCTGCCACCCTTGAGTTCGTAGACGAAGTCGCGAAAAGGCCGGTGCGCCTGCAGATCCTCCAAATGCGCGGCGCCACTACGATCGCCGTTCAGGACCTGATTGAGGAAGTCGAAGCGGAACCGGCCAAGCACGTTTGCCGGATCGATGCCGGTGGCTGCCTGGTAATTTTGCGAGAGCCAGGAGAAGCGCAGTTCGGCGTCGGTCTCCCAGACCCAGTCGGAACCGGCTTCGACGAGTTGGCGAAGCGCATCGTTCGAATCCATGCAAGAGGCGGACGATGATGCATCGTCGCCATGCGCTGTGGATCTGCGAGGCGCGCGCTTGCCGCGCGCGCTGATTGTTTCGTTCGCTTCCGCCATGCCGTCCCCACCCCGAAAACCAAGGCCGAACCCTCCTCCGCGGTTCGTCGGCAAAATGTGCCCGAGAAGCATTAAGGATCCGCTAACCTTAACGGTCAGTTAGCTTCATTCCGCCCGGTTGTCGGCGGGGTCGAACCCGCTATATAAGCAACGGCAGGGGTATTGCTGATGCTTGGACGGATTGTGCCTTTTTTCATGGGGCTGGCGCTGCTTTTCGGCGGCGGTTGCTCGCGCAGTTATGACGGCACGGTCGTCATCCCGAGACCGCTCGATGTCCGGCGCATCTGGGATCGGCCGCCACCGAATGTCGACTACGGCCAATCCGAGGTCGAAAACGGCGCTTTTCCGGTGGCGCCGCAGCCGCCCCGGCGTTTTTCCGAGCGCAAGGTCAGCCATGCCGCACCGAAACGGCACCAGACGAGGTTGCCTGCGTCGGCGTCCCTATCGGCGCCGGCGAAGTCGCTGACCTGCAGGAACATCAGCGAGCCTGGCAAGAGAGCTCGCATGGTCTGCGATTAGATTGGAGCTTG
This sequence comes from Mesorhizobium sp. M0088, assembly GCF_040322895.1. Taxonomy (NCBI): domain Bacteria; kingdom Pseudomonadati; phylum Pseudomonadota; class Alphaproteobacteria; order Hyphomicrobiales; family Phyllobacteriaceae; genus Mesorhizobium; species Mesorhizobium sp. M0088. Next base: position 24,045 of record NZ_JAMYUI010000013.1, on the reverse strand, counting down.
GTCCTAAAAGCGGGATTCGGTCAAACAAACACGATCCGCGGATAGCTCGGCGAACGGGCTTTCACAGGGAAGCAGCGCCTTTTTTCGGCTCCTTCGCTCCGAGCTTGTCGAGTGCAAGACGAACCTGACGCAGATCTTCCTGCCAACCGTCATCGTCGTCCATTGGACCCTCCGAGGCAGCCCGCTGCAACCCACGCGCCTCGGATTCGATCTCGCGCAGTTCGGCGATTTTCTGTTCGGTGGTCAGCGAGTCGTCTTCGACGATCTCCAGCACCCGCATTTCCCTGAACGTAGCCATGGCGTTCCTCCCGGCTGATGTCGATCACAACGCCGTGAGCGCCCCTCTGTTCCAGACGGATCGCGCAGCCGCATAGCAGCAGGCACGCCGCCGCCGGTGATCGCAAATCGGGGAAGACCGGCGATCATTCGGCCGGGAAAAATGCCGGGCCGACCAAGCGCACCGGCCGCTCGCCGGCCTCGATCGAAAGGTGCTGGGCGGCACCTGGGGCTTCGGCATCGATCCCGGGGACGGCCGCAACCGTGCCGAGATCCGGCTTCGCCGTCGGCAACGGAATAATGGCGTTGCGCATGTTGGCGGGCGTCACGGTCCTGGCTCGCAGTTCGGTGACCCGCTGGTAGTAGCGCTTGACGTCGCATGCCTTGAAATTCGCATCATCGCGATATCTGAAGGCTGCCGGCAGCTCGGTATAGGGTTTGCGCGTGTCGAGCGCGGTCATCTGGTCGGTCTCGAGGCTGGCGTCGTTCAACGTGTAGAGGTCGACGCCGGGGTCATCGCAGATGTAACGGCATTGATCGACCGTCTCCTTCAGATCGCCGCTGGCGGCGAATTGCGACTTTGGCGCCGGGAAGAAATATCCGTCCGACAGACGCACGCAAAACAGCATCGCATTGCCGGCGAACGTGGTGCTCGCCGATTGGGTGCTGGGCGCGGCGCGCACAGGCCGTTGCTTTGCCGAAGGCGCACAGCCAAGCGCGACGAGGCGCGCCTGCAGGCCCGCTGTGTCGCGGCCCGAATTCCCAGCGGCAGCAATCCGGCGCTGCACATCCGAGCGGCTCCTGGCGAGATCGGCGCAAGCGTTGAAGAGACCACCAAGCGAACTCTTCGCCGTGCACTGGCGCTGTCTCTCGATAGTCTGGATGGCTGCAAGTTGCCGGCGCAACTGGGCAAGCTCCGGGCTCGCCCCGCCGCTGCGGCCAGCCGAAAGCAACTGGCTTCTGATCGCGCCGCAGCTGTCCGCGTAGGACGAAAGCGTACCGAACAAAACTGCCGCCAGAGAAATAAATGCGATCACCATGGAAGGCCAGAAACGGATCATCGGGACAACTGGTCCTTTTTGCGGAGAACCTGGAATTTAGAGTCCATGACTTCAGCAAGCTTCGGTTACATGAGTAGTTCCTAATAATCTAACGAATTTCGACATGAATGACCTATTGTCTATTGTACTACGTCACCTCATGTAAATTCGATATTACATTTTTATTTCAAGATTGAGACGAACCTCGAAAGAAAGCGCAAGCCTGACCATCGCCGAGGACCTGCAGCGCAACGGACCAAGATCAATGCGCCATTATCGCCAGGGGTTCGAAACCTTTGTCGGGCCTTCCGCGTTGAAGGACCAAAGGGAGAACGCAGATGTCGATCCACTTCACCGTCTCCGGCCTGACAAGAAACCTGTTTCACTCGCTGGGGCTGGACCAGCGCGCGCCAAGGCCACTCAATCCCGAGCAAAGCCTGCTGCTGGAATGCTATCTGGCCGGCCAGGTTCCTGAATCAGCCTGGAGCGACTACGTCTTCGAGACGCCCGATCTTGCCCGGCATGCCGAGGCTAGGCGCAGTCACCACTGACCCGACAACGAGGCTTACTTGGGAGAGGCGAATTGCAACGTAAACACGTTGCCAGCGATCCCTTGCGCCAGCTTCGCCGAGAAAGTCAGGGGCAGGCAATCCTGCAGGGCCGCTGTCGCGGCATCGACAAACGTTTTCTTCGATTTGGCATCACCATCCACTTTAATGGCCGTCGGCCTCGGCGGGCCGATCAGCGTGCCGTCCCGCTTGAAGCTGAAGCTCAAGGTGACGCTGGCGGTCCCGGCGTCCGCCGGCGGTGTCCAGCATGCCTGGATCGCTGCCCCGACATCGTCCATAGTGTTGAGTTCGGCTGCACTCGAAGCATGGACAGCGGCCGCCAGCATCACGCCCGCAACCGCAATCCGTCTCGCAACGCTTTTCATCGCCAGCCCTCGTCTCATGCCTGACCGACAATCCATGCCGGACTGCCGAAATGGATGGTAGGGCCAACGCCGGCAATGACAATATCTCTCGACAAAAGTTGACGCCAAAAAAGCGACACTGGACGAGGCCTGCGTGCCAGATCGCACTTGGCGATGGCGTGCGAACAGCAAAAAGGCCGGCATTGCGCCGACCTTTCCTATCGCTACGACGTTCTGCGCCAGTACATCCGTGGTCGCGGGCCGAAAGCGAATTGCCTGCAGTAGACAGGGCTTTGGTTAACGTATCCTTAACCTCAGGCCTTGGCCTGCGACTTCACATGGGCGATGTAGCCGCGCACATCGCCGGCCGGCTCGCTATAGGCCTTGCCGAGCGTCTTCTCGATCGCCGCCACATAGTCCTTCGCCCACTTGGGCAAAGCATAGTCGACGACGGCCAGGAATTCGAGCGTCGCCGCCAGGCGGATATCGGCGATGGACGGGTTCTTGCCGCCGATGAACGGCTTGCCGTCCCTGAAGAAGCTGTGAAACACTTCGAGCGGCTCGGCGATCGCCGCCATCGCCGCCTTCTGGGCCTCCGACTTCCTGTCGGGGTGCGCGTCGCTGTGGCCGACCTCGCCGGCATATTGTGGGAAGCCGAGCGCCGGATAGGTGGCGCGCGCCACATAAGGGTAGAGCGTACCGATCAGGTAGAACATGGCACTGTCGACCATCGCCCGCTTGGCCGGCGCCTTCGGATAGAATTTCTCCAGCCCGTGCTTGTTGGCGAGATACTGCATGATGGCGCAACTTTCCCACAGCACGCCTCTGGGGAGGCCCTTGTCCTCGATCATCGGTGTCAAATGGGCGGGATTTCGCGCCATGAACTCCGGCGAACGGGTGTGGCCCCAGGCATCGGTCTCGGCATGGTCGAAACCGGCCGCGCGCGCAAACACCCGCACGGTCATGTTGTTGACGCTGGGCTTCAGCATACTGAGCTTCAACGCCGGCTTCTTGGCCGGCTTGGACTTGGGCGCGGCTTTTGCCGTCGCCTTCACCGCAGGCTTGGCGGCCGCCTTGGCTTTTGGCTTTGCCGCAGCTTTCGCCGCGGATTTCCCGGCAGTCTTCGTCGCTGTCTTGGCCATCTTGTTCCTCCCTCTGGTCTGTTCAGTATGGGTTCTTCGGCGCCCGATCGTCCGACAAGGTGGCGCGGGAACGCTCGACGAGCGCCTGGATCGCATCGGCGAGATGCACTTCGGCGATGTTGTAGTCGCCGCGCGTGACCCGCAGCCTGTGCGCTTCCATCAGCACATCGGCGTGGGTGAAGCCCGCTGGCGGTTCGAAGCGGTAGGACGCCAGTTCGATCAGCAGGCCGAGCGGATCCTCGAAATAGATCGAATCCATGAAACCGCGATCCTTGACGCCGCTGTGCTTGATGCCGCGCTCGTCAAGACGGGAGACCGCCTGCAGGAAGGTGACGCGCGACACCGAAAAGGCGATGTGGTGGACACAGCCCGGATCGGTCGGCGTGCGCCGCTTCTCCGGTGTGCGGCTCTCGTCGGTGAAGATGGTGATCAGCCGGCCGTCGCCGGGATCGAAATAGAGATGGCTTTCCCTCGGCTTGTCGAGGTTGGGCTGTTCGAAGACGAACGGCATGCCGAGCACGCCTTCCCAGAAATCGATAGAGGTCTGGCGCCCGGCGCCGACCAGCGTGATGTGATGAACGCCCTGCGACTGCAGCTTCTGCATTGGCATTCCTCCCCCACGGCATCAACTGGCCGTCCGGGCAGCGCGGCGTTCTGCGCGCCGCCGGAGCCGCACCTCAGGATCCGTGACGTGATGCTAATGCAAACAGGGCCGCAGCGCCAGAAGCGACGAACGCGGCGACGCAACGGATAAGCCGGATGATTGAGAGTGCGCCGTCCTTCCGATGCCCGGCATCGGAAGGACGTACACGCTACGCTTTTGGAGGCTGAGGGTCGACGATCCGGCCGACGGCCGACCGAATTGAGGTACCGACTTACGAGCCGCTGCTGTTGACCGTAGTGCCGACGTTCGTGAAGATCCCGTTGAGCGAATTGCCCAGCGCCCCGGCGCCGGTGATGATCGCCAGCGCGATAAGAGCCGCGATCAAGCCATACTCGATCGCGGTCGCGCCCGACTCGTCCCAAGCGAAACGACAGGCTATTTTCTTCATGTCGACCTCCTACAGCTACTAAAGCGACAACTAATATATCGTCGTGAGTTGCGGGGGCGTTAAGGTTCTCGGTTTCGGGTCCGTTAACATTTGCCAGACGAATGAAATGAAGGCCAGTATCGAGGGTCGTCGACTTCAGAAATGAAATCGGCGGCATCCTGCAAATTTGTCGAAAAACTTGGTACGCCCAAGGGGAATCGAACCCCTGTTCCCGCCGTGAGAGGGCGGTGTCCTGACCGCTAGACGATGGGCGCGTTCAAGAACCGGCGATATAGGCTGAGCGCTGGGAAAAAGCAACTGGGCTTAGGCCGCTTTCCCTTGCCGAGGAAAAGCCGGCCGTCAGCCTATCGTTTTGGTTCGATCAGATCCCAGAGATTCCCATGCAGATCGGCGAAAACCGCCACCGTGCCATAGGGCTCGAAGCGCGGTGCTTCGCGGAATTCGACGCCCTTCTCCAGCATCGCCGCATGGTCGCGGGCAAAGTCGTCGGTTTCCAGGAACAGGAAGACACGCCCGCCGGTCTGGTTGCCGATGCTCTGCCTTTGCGCCTCGTCGGACGCTTCGGCCAGAAGCAGCCTGGCGCCCTGCCCGTTGGCCGGCGCGACCGTGATCCAGCGCTTGCCGCCGCCGAGATCGACATCTTCGACGAGCAGGAAGCCCAGCCGCTCGACATACCAGGCAATCGCCTCGTCATAATTGGCGACGACCAGGGCGACCGTGGCGATGCGGCGATGCTCGGCGAACCCGCTCATGCCTGAGGCTTGCTCATTGGCCTGCTGCCGTTCATCGTTGCGGCTCGGTCACTTGTTGCGGATCGCAAAGCGGCCGATCAGGCGTCGCTCGGTGATGTCGTAGACGAAGATCGTGCGGCTGCCGTCGGCAAGCTCGGCGTCGATCGAGACACGATTGCCGGACAGCGACTGGCTGAGCACCTTGGCGCCGACCGGCAGCACGATGTCGCCGCTGACCGGTTCGCCGGCGGGTGTCTGGATATCGCCGGCCAGCGGCGGGTTCGCCGACGGTGCATTGCGCGCTTTGTAGACAAGGGCGCCGATCACCACCATAAGGGCGAGGAACAGCAGGCCGAGATTGATCCCGACGAAGCGGACGAGTTTCCTGCGCACCTTTTCGACCTCGGGGTCGAGCGGCTTATCCTGGTCTTCTTCGGCGATCGGGCTGGCCATGGCAAAACAGTTCCGGAACGGTTTTTCAATGAGCGCTCATAGCGAAGAGGCCCCTGAATTGATAGAGGCGGAACCGACAGTGCTGGTGGCGGGCGCGGATGCGGCCGGCCTGCGCCTCGACCAGTGGCTGGCCGCAAGCCTCGGCCCGAACATGTCACGCAGCCGCGTGCAGATGCTGATCAGGCAGGGCGCGGTCTCGGTCGACGGCAAGCCCGTCGACGAGACCAAGCGCAAGATGGCGCCGGGCGAGAGCGTGTCGGTTACCATGCCGGAGCCGGAGCCGGCGGAGCCGCAGGGCGAGAACATCGCACTCGATGTACTCTATGAGGACGACGAACTGATCGTCATCAACAAGCCGGCCGGGCTTGTCGTGCACCCCGGAGCGGGCAACTGGACCGGCACGCTGGTCAATGCGCTGATCCATCATTGCGGCGACAGCCTTTCAGGAATCGGGGGTGTGCGCCGGCCGGGCATCGTCCACCGCCTCGACAAGGAGACCAGCGGCGTCATGGTCGTCGCCAAGACCGACCGCGCCCACAAGTCACTGTCCGAGGCTTTCGCCGATCACGGCCTGACCGGCGACTTGGAGCGTGCCTATCTGGCGCTGGTCTGGGGCATACCGCAGAGGCCGACCGGAAGGGTCGACGCGCCGCTCGGCCGCGCCGCCGACCGCGTGCGCCGTGCCGTGGTGCCGGAAGGACGCGACGACGCCCGTCATGCGGTCACCCACTTCGCCGTGCAGGAGCGCTTCGGCGAGAGCCAACAGGAGTTCGCCACGGCCAGCCTGGTCGAATGCCGGCTGGAGACCGGCCGCACCCACCAGATCCGTGTCCACATGGCGCATATCAGCCATCCGGTGATCGGCGACCCCGATTACGGCCAAGCCTTCCGCACCAAGGCCAACCGGCTGCCCGAACCGCTGAAAAGCCAGGTCAAGGCATTTCCCCGGCAAGCTTTGCATGCCTGGCTCCTTGCATTTCGCCACCCCACTACCCATCTAACGATGAGGTTCGAGACGCCGTTACCGAGGGACATGGAGGAACTCGTCGGCGGCTTCCGCAAGCTCTGAACCCGTCACCGACAAGCCATCAAAAAACCTGACTGACATTGTTCACTTCACCGTGACACACTGTTTCGTGTTGAACAAATGCCTGTCTTTTCTGGTTTTGTTCCTGTATAAGATCTGATGTCGCGGGCGAGCCTTTTGGTGCTCGCGTCACATGCCCGCCGCGTTTCGGGGGCATCACTCCAATAGAGAGGGGGCGCTATCATGGCCCAGTCACTACCCAGTATCGTTTCCGGCGAAGGCGGCCTCAGCCGCTACCTGGAAGAGATCCGCCGCTTTCCCATGCTGCAGCCGCAGGAAGAGTACATGCTCGCCAAGCGTTACGCCGAGCATGAAGACACCTCCGCTGCGCACAAGCTCGTCACCAGCCACCTCAGGCTCGTCGCCAAGATCGCCATGGGCTATCGCGGCTATGGCCTGCCGATCGGCGAAGTGATCTCGGAAGGCAATGTCGGCCTGATGCAGGCCGTCAAGAAATTCGAACCCGAGCGCGGCTTCCGCCTCGCGACCTATGCCATGTGGTGGATCAAGGCCTCGATCCAGGAGTACATCCTGCGCTCGTGGAGCCTGGTCAAGATGGGCACGACCGCCAACCAGAAGCGCCTGTTCTTCAACCTGCGCAAGGTGAAGGGCAAGATCCAGGCGCTCGACGACGGCGACTTGAAGCCCGACCATATCACCGATATCGCCACATGGATTAAGTTTTCCGAAGCCGAAGTGGTGTCGATGAACCGCCGCCTGTCCGGCGACGCCTCGCTCAACGCCCCGATCCGGGCCAGCGAAGGCGAATCCGGCGAATGGCAGGACTGGCTGGTCGACGACCACGAAAGCCAGGAAGAGATGCTGATCGAGCAGGACGAGCTGGAAAACCGGCGCGGCATGCTGTCGGGCGCTCTTGCCGTGCTCAACGAGCGCGAGCGGCGCATCTTCGAGGCCCGTCGCCTCGCCGAAGAGCCGCTGACGCTGGAAGAGCTGTCGTCCGAGTTCGACATCAGCCGCGAGCGCGTGCGCCAGATCGAGGTGCGCGCCTTCGAGAAGGTGCAGGACGCGGTCAAGGCCGCCGCCAAGCGCCAGACCCAGGCGCTGCGCACGATTGAGGCGCAGCCGGCGGCGTAAGGTTAGCTAAGGCAACAAAAAATCAAGGCGGCGCCAGGAAACCTGGCGCCGCCTTTTTTGTGGCTGATTGGGAGTTGGCGAACGGGGGCGACAGCCAATCTCCCCCGCAAGGGTCGAGATTGGCAGCTTCACCAACGGCCCCTCAAAGCCCGTCCAGCGGAAACTTCAGGTACCGCCGGCCATTGGCTTCGGGTTCGGGCAGCCTCCCGCCATTCATGTTGACCTGCAGCGCATGCAGGATCAGCCGCGGCATCGGCAGCGTCCTGTCGCGCGCCTCGCGCAGGGCGACGAACTCGGCCTCGCTGCAGGCGGCGGCAAGATGGATGTTGGTAGCCTTCTGTATGGCGACCGTGCTTTCCCACAAAGGTTCGCGGCCGCCGGCCTGATAGTCATGGCCGACGAACACCCGCGTCTCGTCCGGCAACGCCAATATGTCCTGGATCGAGCGCCAGAGCCGCGCGGCACTGCCGCCGGGAAAGTCCGTCCTCGCCGTGCCGCTGTCGGGCATGAACAGCGTGTCGTGGATGAAGGCGGCATCGCCGATCACATAGGTGATGGAGGCCAGCGTGTGTCCGGGCGAGAACAGCACCTTGACCGGAAGGGTACCCACTTGGAAGGTTTCGCCTTCTCTAAACAGCCTGTCCCACTGCGAACCGTCGGCGGGAAAATCCGGCCAGTTGTAGATCGCTTTCCACAGTTTCTGGACCTCGATGACCCTGTCGCCGATCGCCGTCGGCGCGCCGGTCTTCTCTCTCAAGTAATGCGCCGCCGAGAAATGGTCGGCATGCGGATGGGTGTCGAGGATCCATTCGACGCTCAGTCCCTGCTCGCTGACGAAGTCGAGCATGACATCGGCATTCGTCGTTGCCGTAGCACCGGATTTCTCGTCGAAATCAAGGATCGGATCGATGATGGCGCATCGCTTCGTCGCCTGGTCGGCGACGACATACTGGATGGCGCCGGTCGGCTTGTCATAGAAGCCGCTGACCTGCGGCCTGGCCAAAGCTACGTCCAATTCCGGCTTCCCCAACTCTCGGTCGCCAGGAATGATTTTCTCTGACGACACCCGAGAGGAGCATGGTTGTCCGCTCGGGTGAGCCAGTCAAGTATCCTTTCGCTCGCGGCGACAGGAAAGCCAAAAACTGTTCCGAGCGGTCAGGCCGACGGCTGCTTGGTCTTCCGCAGATACGGCAGGATGGTCTCATAAGCGCCGAAGCGTTTGATTGCATCCTCGTTGGAAACGGCCGCGGTGATGATCACGTCCTCGCCCTGCTTCCAGTTCGCCGGCGTCGCCACTTGATGCTTGGCGGTGAGCTGCATGGAATCGACCGCGCGCAGGATCTCATCGAAATTGCGCCCCGTGGTCATCGGGTAGGTCAGCACCAGTTTGATCTTCTTGTCCGGTCCGATGACGTAGACCGAGCGCACTGTGGCGTTGTCGGCGGGCGTGCGGCCCTCCGACGTCTCGCCGGCACCGCCCGGCAGCATGTCGTAGAGCTTGGCGACCTTGAGGTCCTTGTCGCCGATCAGCGGATAGTTCACCGAATGACCGGTCGCCGTCTTGATGTCGTCCTGCCACTTGCCGTGACTTTCGACCGGATCGACCGAAATGCCGATGATCTTGACGTTGCGCTTCTTGAACTCGCCTTCGAGCCCCGCCATCGTGCCAAGCTCGGTCGTGCAGACCGGCGTGAAATTCTTCGGGTGACTGAACAGGATCGCCCAACCGTCGCCGATCCAGTCATGGAATTTGATCGTCCCTTGCGTGGTCTCGGCGGTAAAATCCGGCGCAATGTCGTTGATACGAAGGCTCATGGTACATCTCCCCTGTAAACGGAACCGTCGGCAGCGAGGAACGGCACGCGGCAACCCACGCCACCATCAAGCTGTCCCGCCCGGCATCGTTGCATCTTAGCGCAAAAATCGTGGCTGCAAGATAATATGAAACTCTTGTCGGCGGGAGGCGAGCATTTTTATGCTGCCGAATGCGCGGCGCGCGGATGAGAGCCTGGGGCTGGACAGGAAAGGTTCTGTCTCAGCTCTTGTTGACCGCCAGCGTCACAGTCAGGTCTTCCATGCGCTGTGCCAGCGCGCCAAGCGCATTGGTGAGCACGCTATCGCTCTTGTCGGCCTTGGTCAGAGCCTCGTCGCGGGTCTTGCGCAAGGTCAGCACTTCGCTTTCCATGCCCTTGACGCGTTTCTGCAACTCCGAGAGTTCATCCATCACCATGATGCCGGCCATAACGGTCAGCCGCTGATCGCCGATCTCGCCGAACGAGTCCTTCAGGTGTGAAACATAGCGGTCGAAGCGTTCGGCAAGGTCGATCAGATGCTCTTCCTGGCCCTCGTCGCAGGCCATGCGATACTGCTTGCCGTCGATTGAAACCGTGACCTGTGCCATCGGGCCAGCTCCTATCTGTCCAACACGGCGCGGATGGTTTCCATGGCAGTCACCAAACGTCGCGAGACTTCCTTGTTGGCATCTTCCAGCCGTTCGGCGCGCGCTTCGGAATTATCGAGTTCCTGCGCCAGCCGCGAGCGATCGGCATTCATCCGCTGCACCTCGGCCTCGGCTTCGGAGTAGTCGCGTTCATGCTCGAGCTTGGCCGCGACGGCGTTTTCCAGCCCCTCGATGGCCTTGCCCAGCCTCGCGATGACTTCCTTGAGTGTGGCTTCCCCGGTCATGGCCTTCGTCCTGTGCCCTGCCCATCACCGAATCGTTCACGTTCAGAACGCGTTATCCCTGAAACATTAGGCACCGGGTGAAGGCAACGTCAACAAAGCTCTCGCGACTGTCCCCCGCTAACGCTAATGTAGGTCCGCCGCCGGCATCACAAGACCGGCAAATGTGCACCCGATTTGTTGACTAAAAGCCCGCGCCTGCTATGTGTCGCGCACCCTTTTCAAGGGCTCTCCCAAGCCCCCAAACCCCCACTTCTGGAGGAACCATGACGTCGCGTGAACAACATGACCGGATGGCCAATGCGATCCGCTTTCTCTCCATGGACGCCGTCGAGAAGGCAAATTCCGGCCATCCAGGCCTGCCAATGGGCTGCGCCGATATCGCCACGGTGCTGTTCACGCGCTTCCTGAAATATGATCCCAAGGCCCCGCACTGGGCCGACCGCGACCGTTTCATCCTGTCGGCCGGCCATGGCTCGATGCTGCTCTATTCGCTGCTGCATCTGACCGGCTACGAAGACATGACCCTCGACCAGATCAAGCACTTCCGTCAGTTGGGCTCGAAGACCGCCGGCCATCCCGAATACGGCCATGCCGCTGGCATAGAGACGACGACGGGGCCGCTCGGCCAGGGTCTCGCCAATTCGGTCGGCTTCGCGCTCGGCGAGCGCATAATGAATGCCGCCTTCGGCAACGATCTCGTCGATCATTACACCTATGTGCTGGCCGGCGACGGCTGCCTGATGGAAGGTGTTTCCCAGGAAGCCATCGCGCTTGCCGGCCATCTCAAGCTCAACAAGCTGATCGTCTTCTGGGACAACAACGACATCTCGATCGACGGTCCGGTCTCGCTGTCCGACAACACCGATCAGGTGGCCCGCTTCCAGGCCTCCGGCTGGAATGCCAGCCACATCGACGGCACCGATCCGGAAGCCATCGCCTATGCCATCGAAGCCGCCCGCCATTCCGACAAGCCGACCATGATCGCCTGCAAGACGACCATCGGCTTCGGCGCGCCGACCAAGGCCGGCACCAACAAGGCGCACGGCTCCCCCCTTGGCGCCGACGAGATCGCCGGCGCGCGCAAGTTCTTCAACTGGGATTCGCCGCCCTTCGAGATTCCGGCCGACATCCTCGACGCCTGGCGCACCGCCGGCAAGGCCGGCGTCAAGGCGCGTGCAGACTGGGAAGGCCGCCTGGCCAAGGCCGATGCCAAGCTGAAGGCTGAGTTCGAGCGCCGCATCAGCGGCAAGCTGCCGTCCAATTTCGACGCGGTCATTGCCGATTACAAGAAGAAGCTGTCGGCCGACAAGCCGAAGGTCGCCACCCGCAAATCGTCCGAGATGGCGCTGGAAGTCATCAACGGCGCCTTGCCCGAGACCATCGGCGGCTCCGCCGACCTGACCGGCTCCAACAACACCAAGACCAGCCAGACCAAGAACATCACCTCGGACGACTATGGCCAGCGCTATGTCCACTACGGCATCCGCGAACATGGCATGGCGGCCGCCATCAATGGCTTGACGCTGCATGGCGGCCTCATCGCCTATGGCGGCACCTTCCTGTGCTTCTCCGACTATGCCCGGCCGTCGATGCGTCTGGCTTCGCTGATGGGCATCCGCTCGATCTTCGTCATGACCCATGATTCCATCGGTCTGGGCGAAGACGGCCCGACCCACCAGCCGGTCGAGCATCTGGCCGCATTGCGCGCCATTCCCAACCACAATGTCTTCCGCCCGGCCGACGCCGTCGAAACCGCCGAATGCTGGCAGATCGCCCTTGAGTCGGAAAAGACGCCGTCGACGCTGGCGCTGACACGCCAGAACCTGCCGACGGTACGCAACGAATTCGTTGCCAGGAACCTGAGCAGCCAGGGTGCCTATGAGCTGGCTGCCGCCAGCAGTGAAGCGGCGGTGACGATCTTCGCCACCGGCTCCGAGGTCGAGATCGCGCTCGGCGCCCGCGACCTGCTGGAAAAGCACGGCCATCCCACCCGCGTCGTCTCGGTGCCCTGCTTCGAACTGTTCGACCAGCAGAGCGACGACTACCGCAAGAAAACGATCGGCAACGCGCCGATCAAGATGGCGATCGAGGCCGGCATACGCCAGGGTTGGGATCATCTGATCGGCTCCGACGGCATCTTCGTCGGCATGACAGGCTTCGGCGCCTCGGGCACGATCGAGCAACTCTATCCGCATTTCGGCATTACCGCCGAAGCCGCGGCCAAGGCGGCGGAAGCCCGCCTGCATACCAAGTAGGTTCAAGGTTCGGCGAAATCGCGAAGGCGGACTCGCCGGGCTGGCCTAACTTAATCGATTTAAATCCACGTCGCTGCGGCTGGATTCTTTCTGCTTCCGCCGCTATGAAACTGCGGACCCCTCGTCCGCCCTCCAACTCCCAGGGAGAGAATTATGACCGTCAGAGTTGCCATCAACGGATTTGGCCGCATCGGCCGCAACATCCTGCGCGCCATCCATGAATCCGGCCGCAAGGACATCGACGTCGTCGCCGTCAACGACCTCGGCCCGGTCGAGACCAATGCGCACCTGTTGCGCTATGACAGCGTGCACGGCCGCTTCCCGCATGAAGTTTCGGTTTCCGGCGATCAGATCACCGTCGGCAAGGAAACGTTCAAGGTCACCGCGATCAAGGATCCGACGCAGCTACCGTGGAAGGAACTCGGCATCGACATCGCGCTCGAATGCACCGGCATCTTCACCGCCCGTGACAAGGCAGCGGCACACCTGACCGCCGGCGCCAAGCGCGTCATCGTTTCGGCCCCTGCCGAAGGCGCCGACCTCACCGTCGTCTACGGCATCAACCACGACCAGTTGACCAAGGATCATATCGTCATCTCGAATGCCTCCTGCACCACCAACTGCCTGGCGCCGCTGGCAGCCGTGCTGCATGAGACGGTCGGCATCGAAAAAGGCATGATGACGACGATCCATTCCTACACCGGCGACCAGCCGACGCTGGACACCATGCACAAGGATCTCTACCGCGCCCGCGCCGCTGCCCTGTCGCAGATCCCGACCTCGACGGGTGCCGCCAAGGCGATCGGGCTGGTGCTGCCCGACCTCAAGGGCAAGCTCGACGGCATCTCGATCCGCGTGCCGACCCCGAACGTCTCGGTCGTCGACTTCAAGTTCATCGCCAAGCGGTCGACCACGGTGCAGGAGATCAACGACGCGGTGATCGCCGCTTCCAACGGCAAGCTGAAGGGCATTCTCGGCGTCACCCATCATCCGAACGTGTCGATCGACTTCAACCACGATCCGCGCTCCTCGATCATGGCGCTCGACCAGACCAAGGTGATGGACGGCAACTTCGTGTCGGTGCTGTCCTGGTACGACAATGAATGGGGTTTCTCCAACCGCATGGGCGACACATCGGTCGCCTTCGGCAAGACCATCGCCTGATCACAAAGCTTTCTTTTCGAGACTTGGAACGCCCGGCTTTGCCCGGGCGTTTTTCATGAGCGCAGCTTGCGCCTTCCCAATTTGTGTCCTGCGCGCCAAAACATCCGAAAATCAGCGGCATAGGCCAAAAAGCCACCCTGCCGCCTTGCACTGGTCACGTCTTCGCCCCACTCTCTCGCAAAGCAGGAGACAGACGAATTTGAGGGGCTGATTTCAGGATGGAGCATGCGATCTATCTCGTCACGCTGGTCGGCACAGCGCTTGTCGTCGCCGCCGCGTTTTCGAGCCTGATCGCCTTCCGCTTCGGCGCCCCTCTTCTGCTCCTGTTTCTCTGCATTGGCCTCGCCACCGGCACCGACGGACTCGGCATCCAGTTCGACAACGCCCGCATCGCTTATTTTGCCGGCTCACTGGCGCTGGCCGTCATCCTGTTCGATTCCGGTTTCGGCACGCCGCTCAATGCCTTGCGGCAGGCTGCGGGCCCGGCCTTGTCGCTGGCGACCTTCGGCGTGCTTGTCACCACCGGCCTGTTCGGCGTCGCCGCCCATTATCTGCTCGATCTCACCTGGCTGGAATCCTTCCTGCTCGGGGCTGCCGTCGCCTCCACCGATGCGGCGGCCGTGTTCTTCCTGCTGCGCGCCGGCGAGATCAATCTGCGCGAACGCGTGCGCTCGACGCTCGAGGTGGAATCCGGCACCAACGACCCGATCGCCATCTTCCTGACCATCACGCTGGTAGAGATCATCGCCGCCCACGCCAACCCCGAAACCAATGTCCTGGTCACCAGCCTGTTCCTCGGCTTCCTCCTCAACATGGGCCTTGGCGCTGTCGTCGGCGTGCTCGGCGGCCTCGCCATCGTGCGCCTCGTCGACCGGCTCAATCTCGACCACGGCCTGCTGCCGATCTTCGTGCTGACCTTGTCGCTGATGGTGTTTGCAGCCGCCGGCGCCATTGGCGGCTCGGGCTTCCTGGCGGTCTATATCGCCGGCCTCATCTCGGGCAATTCCGATATCCGCGCCGTCACCATCCTCAAGCGCTTCCAGGACGGCATGTCATGGCTGGCACAGATCATTATGTTCCTCATCCTCGGCCTGTTCGCGACGCCGTCGCAGTTCCCGGCGATCATGGTGCCGGCGGTGCTGCTCGGCCTGTTCCTGATGTTCATCGCCCGTCCGATCGCGGTCTGGCTCTGCCTGATCCCGTTCCGTCTGCCGCGCCCCGAGGTCGCCTTCGTCTCCTGGGTCGGCCTGCGCGGCGCGGTGTCGATCCTGCTCGCCATCACCCCGCTGCTGGGCGGGCTGGAAAACGGCCGTGTCATCTTCAACACCGCCTTCATCATCGTACTCGTGTCGCTGGTCATCCAGGGCTGGACAGTCGGACCGCTGGCGCGCCGCCTCGGTCTGATCGTGCCGGCACGGCTCGGACCGCTGGACAAGGTCGAGCTGGAACTGCCGGGCTCGGCCCATCACGAGCTTCTTGCCTATCGCGTTGCACACGGCAGCCCGGTGGCGCGCGGCGAGCGCATCCCACGCTGGGCGCGACCCTCGCTGGTGTTGCGCGACGGCCGCTCGATGCGCTTCCAGGACATGGGCCGGCTCGCCGCCGGCGACCAGGTCTACATTTTCGTGCCGGACCGCTATCCGCGCCTGCTCGACAAGCTGTTCGCGAGCCGTGCAGTGGTCGATCCCGAGGATGCCGATTTCTTCGGTGCCTTCGCCGTCGACCCCGCGCGCTCCGCCGCTGAACTGGAAGCGGCCTATACGCCAGGCCTGACCGAAGCGGAGCAAAAGCTCACCGTTGGCGCGCTGGTCACGGCGCGGCTCGGCGGCCATGCCGAATACGCCGACCGCGTCCTGCTCGGCCCGATAGAACTGATCGTCCGCGACGTCGACGACAAGGGCAAGATCATAGGCCTCGGCCTCTCGTTCGAGCCGACCGCGCCGGTGGCGCGGGTGCCGGTCTTCCTCAGCGCCGGCGAAATCGGCGATCGTCTTTCCGCCTTCATCCGCAACTGGCGCAAGCCGACCGAGACGCAGGAGGCCGAGGCGCGGGCGGACGAAAAGCAGGCCCCGGAGCCAGCGCCGGAAAAGGCAGCAACCGAAAGCTGACAAACCCGCTATTGAGCGCTGCCATTCATCCGCCCCGCCGGTGCAAGATCGTGCCCACTTCAAAATTTCGGTTCGAGCGCGCCCTAAGCCTTGCATCGACACCGATGCGGGGTATGGTCCCCCGGTTTTTCGCGAAAGGAACCCCGCATGGCCGCCTTCAAGACACTCGACGATATCGGCAACATCAGCGGCAAGCGTGTGCTGGTGCGCGTCGACCTCAACGTGCCTGTCACTGAGGGCAAAGTCACCGACGCCACCCGCATCGAACGCATCGCGCCGACCATCGCCGAGCTGTCAGGCAAGGGTGCCAAGGTCATCCTGCTCGCCCATTTCGGCCGACCCAAGGATGGCCCCTCGCCCGAATTCTCGCTGGAACCGATCGCCAAGGCGACAGCCGACGTGCTCGGCCGCCCCGTCGGTTTCGCCTCGGATTGCGTCGGCGACACGGCCGGAAGCGCTGTCGCCGCCATGAACAAGGGCGACGTGCTGCTGCTCGAAAACACCCGCTTCTACAAGGCCGAGGAGAAGAACGATCCGGCCTTCACGGAAAAACTCGCCGCCAATGGCGATATCTTCGTCAACGACGCCTTCTCGGCCGCGCACCGCGCGCATTCTTCGACGGAGGGGCTGGCGCATCTGTTGCCGGCTTTTGCCGGCCGCACCATGCAAGCCGAGCTTGAGGCGCTGGAGAAGGGCCTGGGAAAACCGGTTCGTCCGGTCGTCGCCATTGTCGGCGGCGCCAAAGTCTCGACCAAGATCGATCTGTTGATGAACCTGGTGAAGAAGGTCGATGCCCTCGTCATCGGTGGCGGGATGGCCAACACCTTTCTTGCCGCGCGTGGCACCAATGTCGGCAAATCGCTGTGCGAGCATGATCTCGCCGCGACCGCCAAGCAGATCATGATCGAGGCGGCCGAGGCCGGCTGCGCCATCATCCTGCCGGTCGACGGCGTCGTCGCCAAGGAGTTCAAGGCGGGCGCGGAATGCGAGACCGTCGCCATATCGGACGTGCCGGCCGACGGCATGATCCTCGATGTCGGCGCCAAAACCGTGACGGCCATCGGCGAATGGATCGACCGCGCCGCGACACTGGTCTGGAACGGCCCGCTCGGCGCCTTCGAGATCGCGCCCTTCGATCATGCGACGGTAGCGGCTGCCAGGCACGCGGCGTCGCGCACCAAGGAAGGCAGGCTGGTCTCGGTCGCAGGCGGTGGCGATACGGTCGCGGCGCTCAACCATGCCGGCGTCGCCGACGACTTCACCTATGTCTCGACCGCCGGCGGCGCTTTCCTGGAATGGATGGAAGGCAAGCCGCTGCCCGGTGTCGATGTGCTGAAGCGCTGAGGCTCCGCGGCGATCAACACTCGGAGAGCAAACAAGGCTGCCCGAGGCTTTCAATCGATTCGAGCTTTCCGATGCCATTCCTTTGGCGGTAGACTTCCGTTAAGCGCGGAACAACCGTTTCAGGAGAAGCAACAATGAGCGAACGTCTCGAAGACATTGCCGCCGCGATCGTCGCCGATGGCAAGGGCCTGCTGGCCGCCGACGAAAGTTCAGGCACCATCAAGAAGCGCTTCGACGTCATTGGCGTCGAATCGACCGCCGACAGCCGCCGTGACTACCGCGAGATGATGTTCCGCACCAGGGAGGCGATGACCCGTTACATCTCCGGCGTCATCCTCTATGACGAGACGATCCGCCAGAAGGCCGCCGACGGCACGCCGCTGGTCGACATCATCAAGGCGGCCGGCGCCATCCCCGGCATCAAGGTCGACGCCGGCGCCAAGCCGCTGGCCGGGTTTCCCGGCGAGACCATCACCGAAGGCCTCGATGGCCTGCGCGAGCGCCTTGCCGATTACTACAAGCTCGGCGCCCGCTTCGCCAAATGGCGCGCGGTGATCGATATCGATGTCGCCAAAGGCGTGCCTTCGGGGACCTCGATCGGCTCCAATGCCCATGCGCTCGCCCGCTATGCCGCCCTTTGCCAGGAAGCCGGCATCGTGCCAATCGTCGAACCGGAGGTGCTGATGGACGGCGCACACGACATCGACACCTGCTACGAGATCAGCAAGGTGGTTTTGCTCAAGCTCTATAACGAACTCTACGCGGCACGCGTCGTGCTGGAAGGCACTGTCCTGAAACCGAACATGGTGCTGGCCGGCAGGAAGTCGGGCAAGGTGAGCAGCCCCGAAGAAGTCGCCGAAAAGACCATAAAACTGTTCCGCGAAACCGTTCCGGCAGCGGTGCCGGGCATTGCCTTCCTCTCCGGCGGCCAGGAGGACGAGGAGGCGACCGCCAACCTCAACGCCATCAACGCCATCGGGCCGCACCCGTGGAAGCTGACCTTTTCCTATGGCCGCGCACTGCAGGCCGCGCCACAGAAAGCCTGGAGCGGCAAGGCCTCGAACGTTGCCGCCGGTCAGGCCGCCTTCACCCATCGCGCCCACATGAACCATCTGGCAGCACTCGGAAAATGGAAGGCGAGCCTGGAACAGGCCGCCTGATCACAGTCCTTTCTTCCTCCTTTGAACCCGGGCCGATGCGCCCGGGTTTTTTTGTTTGTGACTTGCCGGGCTTGGGGCGGAGCCTCTCCGTCCTTATTTCCTCTCGGGCGATGTCGGGTTGTGCTCATCCCGAACGTCCTTGGAATGACACTTCAGGGAGAGGTTCATGCATCGCAACAAGATCGTTTCGCGCGAAGACTGGTTCCAGGCGCACAAGGCGCATCTGGCGCGCGAGAAGGAACTGACGCGGCTCCGCGAGCGGATAGCGGCTGAGCGACGTGAATTGCCCTGGCTGAAGATCCGGAAGGACTATGTCTTCGAAACCGGGCAAGGGCCGAAGAGACTGGCCGACCTGTTTGCCGGCAACAGCCAGCTGATCGTCTATCACTTCATGTTCGGGCCGGGCTGCGTCAGTCATTGCGAGGGCTGCTCATTCCTTGCAGATCATATCGACGGCGCCAATCAGCATCTGCGGCATCACGACGTGTCGCTGGTCATGGTTTCGCGCGCTCCACTGGCGGAACTTCTGCCTTACAAGCAGCGCATGGGCTGGAAGTTCGACTGGGTGTCGTCCTATGCCTCGGATTTCAACTTCGACATGCAGGTCTCCTTCACCGACAAGCAGATCGCCGCGGGCGACACCACCTACAATTTCGAGACCCGTCCACGAACATCGAAGGAGCTTCCCGGCACCAGCGTTTTCTACCGGGACGAGGCCGGCGACATCTTCCTCACCTTCATGTCGCGCGCCCGCGGCGGCGAGGCGCAGATCGGCGCCTACAACTATCTCGACATGACGCCGAAGGGCCGCAACGAGAACGGCCCCTATCACGGACTGATGGATTGGGTGCGGCTGCACGATGAATATCAGGGCAAGCAAGCGGGGCAGGCGAGTTGCTGCGATTGAAGAGCGTTCCCGTCGACCAAAACATGCGCTAAGGCTGCCGCTGATCGTTTAACGGTACTGCTATGCGCTTCCCGTCCCTACTCACCTGGCTCGCCTTCCCGGTCTATATCTGGCAAGGCCTCGGCGTGCGACGCCGCACCACGCGCATGCTGCCGGCGCAAGGGCCGGTCATGCACGAAATATCAGGCAAGGCGCCTGATATTTCGCTTCTGGTGCTGGGCGATTCGTCCGCCGCGTCGGTCGGCATAGGCAATTCGGAACATGGGCTTGCCGCGCAACTCGCCGTGCTGATTTCACAAAGCACAGGCCGCACCGTGCGCTGGCGGGCGGCCGGCTTTAATTCGGCAACGTCGGGCCAGATACGCGACCATGTCCTGCCCAATCTGTCGGCCGAACCGTGGACGCATATCGTGTTGGCCATCGGCACCAACGACACCAAGAATTTTCACTCCGTGCCGCGCTTCAAGAAGGAGTTCGGCGGCCTGCTCTACGGCCTGCGCGCCAAATGGCCGGAAGCACGCGTGGTGTGGTCGCCGGTGCTGGAGTTCACCCGGGCGCCGGCCATGCCGCCGCTGCTCGGAAAAATCCTCGAGATTCGCGCCACCGACATGAACCGGATGGGCGAACGCCTTTGCCTGGAGCGCGGCGCGGTGCCGGCGCCGCGCCTGCCGATCACCAATCCGGAAGCCGGTTTTGCCTCGGACGGCTTTCACGCCTCGGAAGCAGGCTACCGGGCCTGGGCCGAGCATCTGGTTGGCCCGGTGCTTGGCAATTGGGCACCGACGACAAGTGCCGTCCTACGTCAAATGCCCGAGCACGGCCGCCAGTGAAATCGCAGCCATGGCGAGCAGTGCCAGCTTCCAGAAATCACCGCGGCGCTTGAGGCCTGGCCAGCCAAGCGGCTTGATCAGTTGAATGACCATGAAACCGACGATGACAAGGGCGAGGAATTTCGTCATGCCGCCTTTGACCAGCAACGCGCCCGGCTGTCAAAGCACGTCGTTCGCTGCCTGAGAAAGAACGGACGCCGCGATTCTAGGTCGGAAAGCGGCGCCCGCCTGCGACTGGGCAACGATCTACTTCAGCGGCTTGAGGCGGGCCTCGATCGAAACGCGCTTCGGTTCGAGGAATGGCGGCAAGGCCAGGCTTTCCCCCAACGTTTCCAGCGGCTCGTCGGCGGTGAACCCCGGTCCATCGGTGGCGATCTCGAACAGGATGCCGTTCGGCTCGCGGAAATAGAGCGAGCGGAAGTAATAGCGCTCGACCTCGCCGCTCGACGGCAGGCGGAATTCGGCCAGCCGCGCCGTCCATTGATGCAGCGTTTCCTGGTCCGGCGCCCTGAAGGCAACATGGTGAACCGCACCGGCACCTTGCCGTGCCGGCGCCAGTCCCGGCTGCACCAGGACATGCAGCTCCGCCGCCGGCCCGCCCTCGCCCATCTCGAAGACGTGAACCTGGCCCTCCGGCGAGGCATAATCGCGCGCCTTGCGCATGTTCATCACCGTGGTCACCACCGCCTCGGTGTTGGTGATGTCGGGAACGCTGATGACGATCGGCCCGAGCCCGCGTATCTGGTGCTCGACCGGTACCGGGCTTTGCGCCCAGGGATGGCTGCCGCCCTTGCCGCCATCGCTGACCAGGCGCAGACGCTGGCCCTCGGGATCTTCGAAGTCCAGTGACGCATAACCGCCGATGTCGGCGATCTCTCCTGTTGCCAGGCCTTCGTCGGTCAAGTGTTGCTTCCACCAGGCAAGGCTCTCCCGGCTGCCGACCCTGAGGCTGGTCCGCACGATGCTGTGCGTGCCGCGCCGCTCGCGGCCGACCGGCCAGTCGAAGAAGGTAAGGTCGGTGCCCGGTGTCGCTTCGCCGTCGGCATAGAAAAGGTGGTAGGCCGAGGTGTCGTCCTGGTTTACGGTCTTCTTGACCAGCCGCAGACCCAGCACCTTGGTGTAGAAATGAAGATTGCCGGGCGCATTGGCGGTGATGGCGGTCAGATGGTGGATACCTGTCAGTTGCAAGCTCATGGTCGTCTCCCTGCTGTTGGGAAAGAATTTTCTCCCTTCATATCAGACCTGCGGTCACCTCGCTGAAGGCCGCGTATCCCGACAGTCCGTCGCCGGAAGCTGAACAGCGGCACCGAATACAACGCCGTCTCTATGAACAATCGGGAGTCGCAAACCTGCCTTGAGGCACCGGTCGATGCGGCGAGAAGCGATGCCTTGCCTGCGGCGCGCGCACTGTCCGGAACTATTGTTCGCCCCCTGCCATCCTCCTGACAGACTGCTGTCAGGAGGGGTATGCGATAGTGCCTCTACACAGAGAGAGGAGACTAGCCATGAACGGTTATACCATTCTGCGCGGCATGCAGCACTATGTCGGCAAGATCCGCACGATGCGCAACGAGATCCGCACCCAGCGGTTCATGAACTCGCTGCCGGCGGACATTCGCAAGGATATCGGCTGGCCGGATATGTATGCGGACCGTGGCCCTCGCGGCAATTGAAGTCAATTTTCGACCGGCGATTGGATGTGGGCGCGTCAACGCCCAGATAACAGGTCCGGTGCGTGAGGATGGGAGCGAGCTTATGCCCGAACAGAAGACGATCGGTTTCCTTTTCATCGAAGGTTTTGCCGACTGGGAGTATGGGCTGCTGGCGGCCTCGGCGGTCGAATGGTTCGGCGCCCGTGCCGTGTCGCTGACGCCTGATGGCAAGCAGGTGACTGGCATTAGTGGCTTTCGGCTGATCCCCGATCGCTCAACAGGCGCCAGCGAGAATGCCGATCTCGATGCCATTGCCGTCATTGGTTCCGACCAGTGGACGAGCAAGGCACAGCCTGATGTAGGCAACCTGCTTGCCGCCATTGCATCGCGCGGCGGTGTGGTCGGCGGCATCTGCGCCGGCACGCTGGCGCTGGCCCGCGCCGGCCTGTTCGAGAAGGCCAAGCATACCAGCAATGGCCGCGAGTGGATCAAGGGTCATGAAACCGGTTATGCCGGTGCCGAGAACTACCAGGATGTGCCGCATGCCGTAGCCGACGGCAAAATTGTTTCCGCGCCGGGCTCGGCGCCGGGCACCTTCGCGCTCGCCTTTCTGAAGACGCTCTACCCCGAAAGAGGCAGCGATCTCGCGCGGATGCGGACACTGTTTGCCAAGGAATATGCTGAAGGCTCCTGACAGTATGCTGTCAGGAGGGCCGTGCAATGGTGCCAGCTTCGGACACCGCGCATTGGCGTCAAAGGACGATCGATGAAGAGTTGGAACGACAGACTGAGCACACCAGGCATCAACGGCGTGAAGCCAACGCCGCGCACGATGGCCGATGTCGTCGAAGGCCAGCTTATGCTGGTGCCGACGGCGCGCCAGGTTGATGATTTCATCCGCTCGATTCCCGAAGGCGTCGAGATGGATGTGCGTGCGCTGCGGACAGCACTTGCCCTCGAGCATGGCGCCGAAGTGACATGCCCGGTCACCATAGGCTATCATTTGCGCACTGTTGCCGAAGCCGCCAACGAGGACCTCCAGCGCGGCATGACGCTGAGTGACGTGGCACCGTTCTGGCGCGTGCTCGATGCGAAAACGCCGACGACGAAGAAACTGTCCTTCGGAGCGGAGTTCGTCGCCGCGCAGCGCAAGCGCGAAGGGCTGAAACCATGAGGCATGCCGCCCAAAAGTGTTCTGCGGTTTTGGGATAACGGCATGCGCGAAAACACGATGCCGTGCCGTCCAAAAGTGGACATCAGTTTTGGGCGACATGCATAAAGACAACACCGAGGGACCATACGATGCGCCGCGCCGACAGGCTCTTCCAGATCGTGCAGCATCTGCGCGGTGGCCGACTGGTCACCGCCCAGAAGCTCGGCACGTGGCTCGAGGTTTCCGAGCGAACCATCTATCGCGACATTGCCGATCTGCAGTCGACCGGAGTGCCGATCGACGGCGAGGCCGGCGTTGGCTACATGATGAGGGAGGGGTTCGACCTTCCGCCGCTGATGTTCACGCGTGACGAAATCGTCGCGCTGGTCGCTGGCGCCCGCATGGTGCGTGCCTTTGGCGGTGCCGCCATGGCGCGCGCCGCCGACGAAGCGCTGGTCAAGATCGGCGCCGTCCTGCCCGATGCCGAAAAGGACCGCATCGCCCGCACCGAGATCCACACGCCGATGTGGGTGGTCAGCGACGCTGCCCGCGAGGCCATCGACCTGATCGAGCGCGCGGTCGAAAAGCGCCAGGTGCTGACCATCGACTATTCCGACGAGGCCGGCCGCGGCACCGCCCGCGATATCCGCCCGCTCGGCCTGTGGTTCTGGGGAAAGGTGTGGACGCTGGTCGCCTGGTGCGAGATGCGCGACGATTTCCGCGCCTTCCGCATCGATCGCATCGCCTCGGTGGTCATCGCCGGCCGCATCTTCAAGCCGGAGCGTGGCAAGCAGCTTGCCGACTTCTACCGGGCGGTGGAGCGCAGCGAGGATTATGGCATGGCGCCGGATCGCGCGGCGCGCAGCTGAAACCTGACGCAGCTACAAAAAAAGCCCGCTCGAAGCGGGCTTTCCAGACTGCTGACAAACCCCTGGCATTTGCTGGGGGTTTTTGATTCACTGGGTCATGTTGAAGCGACCCGCCCCTGAACAGACCGC